>DATMKU010000349.1:0-27253 GCA_035570935.1 Allostellaceae bacterium | reverse complement strand
GCCGTGTGCTACGGCAGCGCGTGGTAGAGCCGCTCGTCGTAGAGGGCGCCTTCGAGCGGGGTGATTTTTTGCCGGAAGTCGCGGGTCGAGGCCGCCATCAGGCTCGCGTCAAAGGCTTTGTGGTCGCGCCAGCCTTCGACCAAGGTGAAATGGTTCGCGTGGCCGTCTACCTGCAATACGTCGAACCATAAATTTCCCGGCAATTTGCGGCCGGCCTCGGCCAGCGCCGTAACGAGAGCAGCCGCCTGGTCTTTCCCGGCCGGAAAGACATCGACATGAGTGAGGGCAAAAACCGCCGCCGGTCCCCCATGTTCGCTCGCCTCGGCGACCGCGAACCCGCTGAAGGTGCGGATTTCGAACGGGCCGACCAAGAGCGGCTGCAGATTGTCGCGAAAGGCGACGGCGGGTGCCGCGGCGTTGTGCGCGTCCGACGCCGCCTTGTCGTGCCATGCCTCGAAAATCGCGAAGCGGCTTGGCCGCCCGATCTCCTGAAAAGCCTCGAACGCGGCATTGCCCGATGCCTTGCGGCTCGCCACGGCGAATTGCCGAACGTCTGCCGCGACTTTCGCGACATCGGGTGCCGCCGCCTCGAAATAGGTCACGCTGAACACTGCGCCGGCGGCTTCCGCGGCGTCAGCGGTCCGGCCCGCTGCAAGCGCCATTGCCAACACCCCCAATGCGATTGAAAAAAGCCAGCGCATGCGTTTCTCCCCCGAGCCATGGCCGTGCCACTTGCGCCAAAGGTTATGCGCTACCGCCGCCACAAATCAACTCACCCTTTCGACGCCGCGACAAGTCGTCGAGCGCCGTCGGCCGAAGGTCAGGAATCTGCCGCGCGTTCAGTTAGTGCGGTCGAGGTGGAAGAATTCGACGCAATTGTCGGCCCAGATCCGACGTTTGTCGGCCTCGGGAATGTCGGCGTAGATCTTGTCGATCAGCGGGCGCGAATTCGGCCACTCGCATTCGATATGGGGAAAGTCGGTAGCGAACATGATCCGGTCGACGCCGACATGCGCCCGCTCCTCGACCGCGACGCGCTCGTACTGCACGCTGAAATAGACGTGGTCGCGTACGTAATGGCTGGGCAATTCCTTCAGCGGCTGGAAGCCGAGATATTCCTGGGCCCAGCCGAGGTGGCGCTGATACCAAAGATCCATGTGTTCGAGCCAAAACGGGACCCAGCCGAGCCGGGTCTCGGCGAAGAAGATCTTGAGCTTTGGATGGCGCTCGAACACCCCGGCCAGCACGAGCTGGGCAATGCTGACCGCCGGCGCCAAGCCGAAATTGCACAGCCATTCGAGAAACGGCCGCCGCAGGCGCTGCATGATCACCGGGTCTTCTTTCGGATACTTGAAGGTCGGCTGCGATGCGCGGGCACCGGTGCGGTAGAACTGCACATGGACGGTGACCGGCATGTCCATGTCGACCGCCGCGGCCCAGAATTTGTCGTCCTCGGGTGTCGGATAGCCCTTGGCGCTGGGCAAGGCACCGAGCAGCACGCCTTTCAGCCCGAGTTTTTTGCAATGTTTCATCTCGGCGATTGCGTCATCGACATTGGTGATCGGGATGACACCCATGCCGATCAGCCGGTCGGGTGCGACCGCGCAATATTCCTCGGCAAGCCAGTCGTCGTAGCCGCGGATGACCGCCTTGTAGACCTCGTCGTGGCTGATGTTGCGCCAAAAGACCGGCCCCGCGACCATCGCCGCGAACAACACCTCGCCGTCCATGCCGTCGCGGTCCTGCTCCTTGACGCGCTGCTCCGGCGAGCCGGTGCCGGCGGCGTCGGCGACCTTGAGGCCAAAGGGTTGCCAGGTCCCCTCGGCACGGCCGGCCCGCAGATCGAGAAAATTCGCCTCCAACAGCGGCTGCCCCTCGATCATCAGCGCGTCGCCGCCATCGGGCAGATGAACCGTATGCGGCGCGCGCTCGCGATGTTTCTCCGGCACTCGGTGGACCCACCGCTCGGGCGGCACTTCGAGATGCCCGTCGGACGACATCAGATTGTATTTGCGCGCCATGTCCGTCTCCGTCCGTTCCGCTGCCGGCTCGCGCCGAGCGCCCCCACTTAGCGAGGCGATGTCGCTTCGTATTTCACCAGAGCGCCGGGCGCGGGGCAATAGTCGAGACAGTCCCCGCAGCCGGTGCATTTCACCGGCTGGACTTCGTAGAGATGCCGCGGTTCCAGGAGTGCCGGGCGGATCGCCGATTCGGGACAGACCTCGCGGCACAGGCCGCAGGAATTGCAAATCGCATAGTCGATTCGCACCTTCATCGTGGCACACCCGTCATTGCGAGCGAAGCGCGGCAATCCCGAGCGGACGAGACCTGACCGACCGAGATTGCTTCGTCGCTGCGCTCCTCGCAATGACAGCGAGAACCTTGCTCACCTGATCCCGCCCACCTGGTGTAGCAGGTAGCCGAGCGCCTCCTCGACCGGCTGCTGCGTTTCGGAGGTCGTACACAGGAAGTCGATCTGGAACTTGCCCTCCATGAAATGCATCAGCTCTTCGTCGCGCTGGGAGAGATGCTCGTGGCGGACCAGCGGGTCAGAAACGCGGTCGAGATAGGCCATGATGCCGATGCAGGCATTGGCCTCCTGGTAATAATTCTGCGCGGCGCGGGCCAAGGGATGGATGTGCGGGAACATCATCGACATCCCAAAATACGCCGGCAATGGCTGCGCGTTGGCGGCAGCGATGTCCATCAGTTCGCGCTCGTTGCTGATCCAGCCTTTGCCGAGAAGGACGTCGGCGTGCAATTTCGAGTGCTTGCACTCGTCCCAGATCTGGCGGGCGCGCATGCGCTGCAAGTCGATGTAGCGCTCCTGGTCGGTGATATCGACCGACAGCAGCTGGCCCGACATCTGCTTGATCGACATCTGCACGCCCTCGGCGGCGTAGCCGCGCAACGCGCGGTCCTTTTTCCAGTCCTCGTCGTTGCTGGCGAGCTCCTGCTCGATTTCGGCGAGCATGCGGTTCAGCGAGATTTCCCAGCCCTTGAGGCATTGCTCGCGGGTCAGGCGCAACCGGAACTCGGCGCCGGGCGCCCCCGGCATCGTCGGCCACACCCATTTGTCGCAGAATTCTTCGAGAATCGGGTGCATGAGCGTCCTTCCTAGGGTCTTCCCGGCGCATCATCGGGATTGCTTCGCTGCGCTCGCAATGACACCACACGGACCGTCATTGCGAGGAACCCACGGGTCCGTGCTTTGCGCGGCCCGAGGACAGGCTCCGTGACGAGGCAATCCCGTCGTCCCACGCCATCAGCTCCGCCAGGCTTCGGGCGGGGGCGGGACCAGCGAGCGGCCGGTTTCGGCCTCGACGATCGAACCTTCCGCCGGGCAATACATCAGACAGGCGGTGCAGCCGGGATAGGTGCATTTCGCGATGTCGATCTCGATGCGGTGCAACGGCTCGAGCGCGACATAAACCGCGTTGAGGTCGATCTCGCGGCAGACGACGTAGCACATCCGGCACTGGGTGCAGCGCTGGTGATCGATCTTCAGGCTGGGCATGCCGATGTCCTTCAATCGGTCACCACCACATGCGGCATCGGCGGCGCCGGCGTTTCGCGGTCGAGCACGAAATCGCCGAGCTCGTGCAGAAACCGGCCGTAGTCGCGTCGCGCGACCGAGCAGGCCCAGCGGCACAGTTCGGCCTCGACTGGTTTTTCGATAAATTCCTCGACGATGCGCCGGCCCATATTGATGTGGCTGCGGTTTTCGACCGCCTGGCTGTCGAAGATGGCTCGCAAATCCGCGTCGGATGTTGCCGCCGCCAACCCCTCCATCCAGGCGAATTCGACGATTTTGGGGCCGAGGTTCAGCGCCGCGATGCGGATCGGATGGGGGTATGTCGCGAGGTTGCGCAGCGAAAAGACGTAATAGGCGAGGGCGGAATCGACCGAAAACCGGCCGTAGGGCTGATGAAACGCCTCTTTTTGGGTGGCGACGGCGCCGCGCCGCAAGAGGGCGTCGAGATACAGCATCTCGTGCGTCGATTCGTCGACGATCTGCTTTGCGAACAGGTATTTGACCGAGGGTGGGAAGTCGTTCATCTCCAGCCCTTGGCCCCAGCCGCCATAGATGTAGTAAAACATCCGTTCGAGCGTCCACAGCCGCCCGATCAGCCGGGCAACGGCCGCCGCGTCGAGGGCTTCCGAGCGGGCGGCCTCGATCACCGCCGCGACCGGCGTCGTCCCGCTTTCCGCCCGGCTTTTGCCGATCAGCTCCTGGGCCAGCGCCTTTCCCGGCAGGTCGGGCATCGCCCGCGCCCTATCGGTTCATGCCTCGTATACCGCGAAGCATTTGTTTGAATTGAAGATCCAGGATTCGACAAAGGCGGTTTCAGTCGGCCGCCGGCCGAGCGCGTCCATCGCCCCCATCAGGCACATCCAGTTCAGGATCTCCTGCTGGCCGCTGTCCTCGACGGCGTTCAGCGGGCGCTCGCGCCAGGTCTTGTAATCGCCCTTTTGCAACGCCTCGTACAGCGCGCGGTCGGCCCCGACATCCGGGAAGAGCAGCCAATTCTTTGGCGTCAGAAACGCGTGCGACCAACTCGACGAGGCAACCAGCGCCACCCGGTAGGGGCTGTCGGCGGCGATCCGGGCGCAAGCCGCACCCAAATCGAAGCAGCGCCATGGGAGCGGGGAGGGCGGGTCGAAATCGGCCTCCGCCGGCAATTCGCTCAGCGAGCGCACGCCGGCCTGCTGCGCGATGACGCGGCGGCCGTAGCAATTCACCTGGAACGGCAGCACCGGATAGGGGAAACCCTGCCGGTCGTAGTCCATGAACAAGAGGGTGTTCAAAAAGGCGTGGCCGAGCGGATGGTGCAATGGCCGATAGGCATACGACACGTCGAACCCGGCCTCGATCATCTTGCCGGCGAGGTATTTGCCCGCGGCCTGATGGCCCTTGTAATGAAAGACCTTGTCGTGCGGCTCATTCCAGGCGTTGGCCGCGCGGTGATACTCCCACGGCTTTGGCGCCATCTCTTCGTAGGCCAAGAGGCAGAACGGCGGGATCACGTCCTCGCGGAAGTTTTCATACTGGTCGTCGCCCCAGATCACGACGAGGTCGGGCGCGAACTCGTCGAGCACCCGCCTGGCGTTGCGGAAGCCCGACATCAGCGCCTCGCGGTGCCGCCGCGCCGCCGACAGCCCTCGATCCGAGCCGTATTCCTCGCGCATCGGCGCGGGCCAGCCTTCGGGGCGGCGGTATTGCTCGGGCAATGCCGGGTCGTCGAGGACCCGCTTCAGGATGCGCCCCATGCTTTCGTCGGTGCCCGAAAGCGGCGGAAAGTGGGTGACGCCGAGACCCAGTACTTCTCCCATTTCATTATCCTCCCGGTGGGCGCGAAACCCGGCATCTGCGTTACGAGCGGGCCGGCATTTTGTCAAGCTCGCCCGCGCCGCCGCTGGGCCGATTCGGTGCCGCACCTGTCGATCTTTACCGATCCGCAACACGCCACCGCAGCATTTCCCGGCATGTCGCCGCCGCGTTGCGCCGCCCGGCGCGCTTGTGGCAAGAGAAGGCCGGGGAAGTTGGGCAACAAGGGGGCTCTGCGATGATGCCTCGCCGCTACAGCCGTCGATTGCTGCTTTCGACGCCGTTGATCGCCGCTCCAGCGCTGCTCGCCGGTTTGCCGGCGGCGGCAGCGGAGGAGGATTTCTACGCCTTCCTCTCCACGGTCGGGCGCGAGGCGGCGGCGCAAGGCGTTCGCTCGTCGACGATCGATCTGGCGCTGCGTTATGCCCAGTACCTGCCGCATGTCATCGAGCTCGACCGTCACCAGCCCGAGCAGGTGCTGACCTTCGCCCAATATTTGCAAAAGACGGTGAGCCCGCAGCGCGTCGAGAATGCGCGCCGCCAACTCTACGACAATTGGGTCCTGCTCGACGCGGTCTGGCGGCGCTACGATGTCGAGCCGCGCTTTATTGTCGCTTTGTGGGGGATGGAAAGCGATTTCGGCGCGATTACCGGCAATTACATGGTGGTGTCGTCGCTCGCCACGCTTGGCTTCGACGGGCGGCGCGGGCCCTATTTCCGCGGCGAGCTGATCTCGGCCTTGCGCATCATCGACGAGGGCAATGTCGGCGTCGGCAACATGACCGGCTCGTGGGCTGGGGCGATGGGCCAGTGCCAGTTCATGCCGTCGACCTTTCTGCGCTATGCGGTCGATTACGACCGCGACGGGCGCCGCGACATTTGGAATAACCGCGCCGACGTGCTCGGCTCGATCGCCAATTTTCTGGCCCATCTCGGCTGGCGCAACGGCGAGAGCTGGGGCCGGCAAGTGCTGCTGCCGGCGGGCTTTGACGAGCGGTGGACCGGTCTCGACTTCAAAAGGCCGACGGGCGAATGGAGCCGGATGGGGGTCCGCGGCGTCGATGCGCGCCCGCTGGCGGCGGGCGAAGTCGAGGCCTCGCTGGTCATGCCGGATGGTGCGGACGGGCCGGCGCTGCTCGTCTACGACAACTTCCGCACGATCATGCGGTGGAACAAATCCACCTATTTCGCCGCCGCCGTCGGCTATCTCGCCGACAGCATGCAGCGCGGCGCCCGGATCGAACACGGCTGAGCCCGAGCGGTCGCGACGGGGGAGGGGATGGCGATCGACGACGGCGGCTGCGCCCGGGCTCTCGCGCCGATTGCTTTGCTCGGATTGCTGCTTGCCGGTTGCGCGTCCCAACCCGGCGGGTCTTCTGGCACGGGCGGCGCGTATCGCGATGGACAGGGGGCTTACCGGGTCGGCCGTCCCTACGAAATCAAAGGGGTGTGGTATTATCCGGCGGTCGATTACGATTACGACAGGACTGGGATCGCGTCGTGGTATGGCGGGCAGTTCGAGGGGCGGCTGACCGCGAATGGCGAAATCTTCGACCTCAATCAGCTGACCGCGGCCCACACCACCTTGCCGATGCCGAGCATCGTGCAAGTGACCAATCTCGAAAACGGCCGCTCCCTGCAATTGCGGGTCAATGATCGCGGGCCTTTTGTCGACGGCCGGCTCATCGACGTGTCGCGGCGCGCGGCGCAGCTGCTCGGCTTCGAGAGCACGGGAACGACGCTCGTCCGGGTCAAGGTGCTGAAGGACGAGAGCATCACCGCCGCCGAGGAGGCAGTGCACGGCAGCGGCCAGATCCTGGTAGCCGACGCGGCGCCAGCCGCCGCCGCCCCGGTCGTGGCGCCCGCTGCCGCCTACTCGGCTCCTCCCGCGCCGCCGTCGCCCGTCGAAGTTCCCGCCCCGCCCAGCGCGCTCGCCGCGCCACCTCTGCCCGCACCGCCCCGGCAAGCGACTCATATGCAACCACGGTTGGCGCAGATTGCGGTCGCGCCGAGCCCACCGCCGCTGCAGACCTCTACTCCGCCTCCGCCGCTGCCCCGCATGACAGCCCCGGCGCCTTCCCGATTTGCCCTGATAGCACCGGCCGAGGCCGCGGAGTTGCCGCCCGCCGAGGCGCCCTCGCGCAAACCCCGGACTATCGAAGACTTGATTTCCGCCGCACATATGCCTTCTTCGCCACCAACGATGACCGCCGCAGCGAGGACGGTGTCGGGGCGAATCTATGTCCAGGCCGGCGCGTTCTCGCTGCGGGACAATGCGCGGCGGGTTCAGTCGCGCGTCGCGCGCCTCGGCAATGCCGAGGTGACGGCCGCATCGGTCAGCGGGATCGAACTGTACCGCGTGCGGCTCGGCCCCTTCGCGAGTGCGCAGCAAGCGGACCGGCTGCTGGCGCGCGTCGTCGAGAGCGGTTATCCCGGGGCGCGCATCGTCGGCGACTGAAGCCTGCGCGGCAACCGGTTCTAACGGGGACGGCAATGATCATGAAGGCGCATTTCACTCTTGCTTTGCTGGCGGCGTTGTTTGCCGCCGGCCTTGCCGGTCATCCCGCTGCCGCGACCCGCCACGCCGGGGCGAAGGCCAAGGCCACCGCCGCTGCAGCGATCCCTCCGGCGGGCGTGGCGGCAGCGCCGACGATCGGCATCGACACCGAGGCGACGCACGCGATCATCCTCGAAGTCGAAACCGGCGCGGTTCTGCTCGACAAGGCGGCCGAGGAGCGCATGCCGCCCGCTTCGATGGCCAAGATGATGACGGTGTACACTGTCTTCAGTATGCTAAAGGATGGGAAGGCCAAGCTTGCCGACGAGCTTCCGGTCAGCGAAGAAGCCTGGCGAACCGCCGGCTCGAAAATGTTCGTTCCGCTCGGCGGCAAGGTCACCATCGACGATCTGTTGCATGGTGCCATCATCCAGTCGGGCAATGACGCCTGCGTTGTCCTCGCCCAGGGTCTTGCCGGCAGCGTCGAGGCTTTTGTCGATCTGATGAACCAAAAGGCAAAAGAGATCGGGCTCAAAGACAGCCATTTTGCCAATGTAGACGGCCTTCCCGACCCGAACGAATGGGTGACGGCCCGGGACCTGGCGGCATTGGCCCTGCGAACGATCAAGGATTTTCCCCAATATTACAAGATTTACGGTCAGCTCGACTTCACCTTTAACAATATCAAACAGGGGAACCGCAACCCGCTACTCTACAAGGACATGGGTGCCGATGGGTTGAAAACCGGCCACACCGAAGAGTCGGGATATAGCCTGACGGCGTCGCTGGTGCGCGGCGGGCGCCGCATCATCATGGTGCTGGGCGGTTTGCCGACGATGAAAGCGCGCGCCGAGGAAAGCGAACGGCTGGCCGACTGGGCGTTTCGGGAGTTCAACGACTATCGACTGTTCGCCGCCGGCGACAAGGTGGACGACGCCCAGGTCTGGCTCGGCGGCGACGCGCGCGTGGCGCTGACCGTGGACAAGGATTTGGTCGTTACCCTGTCGCGAAAACAACGCAAGGACATGCAGGTCGCCTTGCAATACGACAGCCCGATCCCGGCGCCGGTCCAAAAGGGCGAAAGCCTCGGCAAGATCGTCGTGACCGCCCCCGACATGCCGCAGCAGGAGGTGCCGCTGGTCGCCGCGACAGAAGTCCGCCGCATGGACGCGGTGGGGCGCATCGCCACGCTTGCCGGCTATCTGGTCTGGGGCGGTCGGCACTGAGGCATGGCGCGCGGCCGCTTCATCACCATCGAAGGCGGGGAGGGGGCTGGCAAGTCGACACAGGCGCCGCTGCTCGTTGCATCGCTCGAACGGGCAGGGATCGCAGCGCTGGCGACACGTGAGCCAGGCGGGTCGCCCGGGGCGGAGGCCATTCGTCGGCTGTTGCTGGAAGGCGACGGCGAACGGTGGGATGCCGTCGGGGAGGCGCTGCTGGTGGTCGCAGCGCGGCGCGACCATGTCGCGAAGCTGATCGAGCCGGCATTGGCGCGCGGCGTCTGGGTCGTGGCCGACCGGTTTGCCGATTCGACATTGGCCTATCAGGGCTATGGCCGCGGGCTGATGCCGGCGGACCTGACGGCATTGCACCGCTTCGCACTCGGCGATTTCGGGCCGGATCTGACACTGGTCCTCGATCTTCCGGTCGAAATCGGGCTCGCCCGTGCCGCCCTCCGCCGCGCCGCCGCCGATCGTTTCGAACGCCTCGGCCACGCCTTCCATGAAAGGTTGCGTCAAGGTTTCCTTACAATCGCGGCCGCCGAACCGGCGCGTTGCGTGCTGGTCGACGCCGCCATCGAGCCGGCGGCGGTCCACCGCGCCGTGCTAGCCGCGGTTTGGCAACGGCTCGGCCTCGATCTCGACCCTTCGGCTCCTCTGGACGGGGAAAGGGAGGCGCCCGTATCAGCGGGAGGCAAGGGGCGGAAGCCAACTCGACGCTTATCGGGGCGCCGCGGTGGCGCGTAATGCCGAGCAGATCGAACCAACGGGTGCGGTTCCGCCGCCGCGGGCAAACCCGGATCTCGTCGGCCATGAGGGGGTCGAGCACGAACTGGAGCGGTTGTTTCGCGCCGGGCGGCTGCCGCATGCGATCCTGCTGGCCGGGCCGCGCGGCATAGGCAAGGCGACGCTCGCGTTTCGCCTTGCCCGCTTTTTGTTCGCGCAAGGGCAGGGATCGGACGGCGCGGGCAGAGATCTCTTGGTCGGACCCGCGAGGGAGGGCGCGGCCGGGCTGGCGATCGACCCCGAAAGCGGGGTGTTCCGCCGCGTCGCGGCCGGCGGCCATGCCGATCTGTTGACGGTCGAGCGCGCCTGGGACCCGCGGCGCAAACGGCTGCGCGGCGAGATCGTTGTCGAGGATACGCGTGAAATCGCGGCGTTTTTTCGGCTAACCGCCGCTGAGGAGGGGTGGCGGATCGTCATTGTCGACGGCGCCGAAGAAATGAACCGCAACGCCGCGAACGCAGTGCTGAAGACCCTCGAAGAGCCGCCCGATCGTGCGCTGCTGCTGCTGGTCAGCCACAATCCCGGGCGGCTGTTACCGACGATCCGCTCGCGCTGCCGGCGGCAGGTTATGGCGCCGCTGACGCTGCCGCTCGCGGCCCAATTGCTGCGCCGTTACCGGCCGCGGCTCGATGCCGCCGAGGCGGAGGCGCTAGCGGCGCTGAGCGGCGGCAGCGTCGGCCGCGCCTTGGAGCTGGCCGATGCCGGGGGGATCGAACTCTACCGCTCGGTGATCGAATTGCTCGACGAGGTGCCGGCGATCGATCCCGGTCGGCTGCACAACCTCGCCGACCGGCTTGCCCGCGCCGATTCAGAGGACGCCTATCGCGCCGGCGAAGAGTTGTTGTCGCAATTTCTTGCGCGACTTGCGGCGGGAGCCGCGAGACGCCCCGGCGAAATCGTCGCCGGCGAAGGGGCTGCGATGCAACTTCTCGCAGCCCGCGCCGACCCGGCGGGCTGGGCGGATTTGCGCGAGGAGATTCTTCGCAGTTTCGCCGCCACGCGCGAACTCAACCTCGACCGCAAGCAAACCGTGCTCGGCGCCTTCTTTGCCATCGAGGAGACGGCGCGTTAAAAACGGCGCCGCCGGCGGCGCGCTGGATCGCAGCCGGTCCCGGCCCATATCTGGGCTTTGGAGACAGCAATGACCGCCGACCGGCCCTTTTTCATTACGACGCCGATCTACTATGTCAACGACCAGCCGCATCTCGGCCACGCCTATACGACGGTGGCTTGCGACGCGTTGGCGCGGTTCATGCGGCTCGACGGCCGACGCGTCAAATTCCTCACGGGGACGGACGAACACGGCCAGAAGGTAGAGCAATCGGCGCGTGCGGCGGGCATTTCGCCGCTGGAATTCGCCGATCGCATCTCCGGCGCATTCCGAGACGTGACCCGGCTGCTCGACATCAGCCAGGACGACTTCATCCGCACGACCGAGCCGCGCCACACTCGCGCCGTGCAGGCGCTGTGGCGCGAGTTGGAAAGCCGCGGCGAGATTTATCTCGGCCGGTTTTCCGGATGGTATTCGGTCCGCGACGAAGCCTTTTATGAAGAAAGCGAGCTGGTCGACGGCAAGGCCCCGACCGGCGCCGAGGTCGAATGGCTTGAAGAAGAAAATTACTTTTTCCGGTTATCCGCTTGGCAAGACCGGCTTTTGGCGTATTACGAGGCGAATCCGGATGCGGTGGCGCCGCGCGGCGGCCGCAACGAAGTCATCAGCTTTGTCAAAGGCGGGCTGAAGGATCTATCGATCTCTCGCACCAGCTTCAGCTGGGGAATTCCGGTTCCCGGCAATTCGAAGCATGTGATTTACGTCTGGCTCGACGCGCTGACCAACTATATCACCGCACTCGGCTATCCTGACGAGGACAGCTCCGAGTTCGCAATGTTTTGGCCGACCGTTCTTCACGTGGTAGGTAAGGACATACTGCGTTTTCACTCGGTCTATTGGCCGGCCTTCCTGATGGCGGCAGGGCTCGAACCGCCGCGCCGCGTTTTTGCGAACGGCTGGTGGACGGTCGAAGGGCAGAAGATGTCGAAATCCCTCGGCAACGTTATTCCACCGAAGCAATTGGTCGATACCTATGGGGTTGATCCCGTGCGCTATTTTCTCTTGCGCGAACTGCCTTTCGGCAGCGACGGCGACTTCTCGCACCGCGCGGTCGTGGCGCGGCTGAATGCCGACCTCGCCAATGATTTCGGCAATTTGGCGCAGCGTGTGCTGGTCATGATCAACCGCGAGTGCGATGGCGCGGTACCCGAGCCTGGGGTGCTCGCCGAGGCCGACGAAGCATTGCTCGCCAATGCACGTACTTTGTTGGGAAACGTTCGTATCCATATGCAAGAGCAGGCCTTTCACCTGGCGCTCGAAACCATCTGGCGGGTGGTTGGCGAGGCCAACCGCTATACCGACGAACAGGCGCCGTGGGCGTTGCGGCGCAGCGACCCGGCGCGGATGCGCATGGTGCTCTATACTCTCGCGGAGACGATCCGGTATTTCGCGACTTTGGTGCAACCCTTTGTTCCAAATGCTGCAGCCAAACTGCTCGACCAACTGGCGGTGCCGGTGGGATCGCGCGATTTCGCAGCACTGAAGCAAGCGCCGCTGACCCCCGGAACCCGCTTGCCAAAACCCGAGGGGATCTTTCCGCGCTTTGTCGAGGCGCCCGCGGCATGAGCGGCGGGTTGGGCGAGGGGGACCGTCCGGCGATGCTGGTCGACAGCCATTGCCATCTCGACTTCGCAGACTTTGCCGCCGAGCGCGAGGCGGCCGTTGCCCGCGCCCGCGCCGCCGGGGTCGCGACCATGCTGACGATCGGCACGCGGCTCGACGAGTTTCCCCGTGTGCGCGCGATCGCCGAGACCGATGACGACATCTGGTGCTCGGTCGGCGCCCATCCGCACGAGGCCGCGGACCATGCCGATCTGTTGCCCGAGCGGCTTTCGACGCTGGCGGCGCATCCCAAAGTCGTCGGCATCGGCGAGACCGGGCTCGACTATCATTACGATCTGAGCCCGCGCGACATCCAGAAGCGGGTCTTTCGCGTCCATATCGCGGCCTCGCGAGAGACCGGGCTGCCGCTGATCGTCCACGCCCGCGAGGCCGACGACGACATCGCCGGCATTCTCGCCGAGGAGCGCCCGCCGCCCGGTGTCCTGCATTGCTTTTCGAGCGGGCGGGGTCTCGCCGAAGCGGCGCTGGCGCTCGGGTTTTACATCTCGATCTCAGGTATCGTAACCTTCAAGAACGCCGAAGACCTGAGGGGGATCGTGCGCGACCTGCCGCTCGGCCGGTTGCTGATTGAGACCGACAGCCCCTATCTCGCACCGGTGCCGTATCGCGGCAAGCGCAACGAACCGGCCTTTGTCAGGGCCACGGCGGCGGCCGTGGCGGCGCTGAAAGGAGTCGAGATGGAGGCCCTGGCGGCGGCGACCACCGCCAATTTCTTCCGCCTGTTTAACAAGGCAAGACCGCCGGCCGCATCAGCACCCGGCCGATGAAGGTCACGATCCTCGGCTGCGGCGCATCGACCGGGGTGCCGGCGATCGGTCCGAATTGGGGCGAATGCGACCCCACGGACCCCCGCAACCGGCGCCGCCGAGTGTCGCTGTTGGTCGAAATCGGCGAGGTTTTGATCCTGATCGACACCTCGCCCGATCTGCGCGAGCAATTGATCGACGCGAGGGTAAGCCGGCTCGACGCGGTCGTGATGACCCATGCGCATGCCGATCATCTGCATGGCATTGACGACATCCGCCAGCTGAACCGGTTGATGCAGGCGGCGATCCCGCTCTGGGCCGACGCTAAGACCCTGTCGGAGATCCGCCGCCGCTTCGGCTATGCGCTGACGTCGCCCTCCGAGCCCGGCCGGTATTACAGGCCGACGCTCGCAGCGAACGAGATTACCGGCCCGTTCACGATCCGCGGTGTGCCGGTGGCGCCGTTTGTTCAGGACCACGGTTACAGCACGACCTTGGGCTTTCGCATCGGTCCGCTGGCGTATTCGACCGATGTGACCGAACTCGGCGACGCCGCGTTCGAGGTGATCGCCGGGGTGGAATTGTGGATCATCGATTGCCTGCGCCGCGCGCCGCATCCGACCCACAGCCATCTCGACAAGACCCTCGGCTGGATCGAGCGGGTGCGCCCGCGCCGCGCCGTCCTGACCCATATGGATCAAAGCCTCGACTACCGGGCGCTCGCCGCGGAGTTGCCCGCCGGGGTCGAGCCCGGTTTCGACGGCCTCGCGGTTGAATTGCCCGATCCATGATCCGGCCGGCGAAGGCGGCCGATTGCGCCGCGGTCGAGGCGATCGTTCGGGCAGCCTATTCGATCTATCTCGATCGGATGGGCAAGCCACCCGGCCCGATGCTTGACGACTACGCGGCGCAGATTGCCGCCGGCACCGTCAGCGTGCTCGAAGACGCCGACGGCGTGGTCGCGGCGATGATTGTGCTGTTGTCGCGTGACGACCATCTGTTGCTCGACAACATCGCCGTACGACCGGACGGCCAGGGCCGCGGCTTTGGTCGCCGGCTGATCGCTTTTGCAGAAGCGGAAACGAAGCGGTTCGGGTTCAGCGAAATTCGGCTCTATACGCACCGAACCATGACCGAAAATATTGCGCTTTACACTCGGCTCGGCTTCGAGGAGACCGGCCGCGGCCGCCAGGACAGCTATGATCGCGTGTTTATGCGCAAGCAGGTCGCCGGCCACTAGGGGCAATATTTTCCATAATATATATTATGCGACATTTAAATGTAGGCGCCGGATCAAAATGTCACCCGTCCGCCAGATTGAAATGCCGCTCGCCGCGGAGTTTTCGGGGGCGCTTCGTGGGTGTGATTGTGCCCCGGCGACCTCGGCTCAGCGATATGCGAGGCACCAGCCGGATGCGCGCAGCCAAGCTTTCCGATCGCGCATGATACGATGGCTGCGCCCTCGGCGAAACGGACGGGCAATGGAGGGATCGGATGGATCTGCCCCAGGAATTGCGGCTGACGATCGAAGACCGGCCATCGGCCGAAGACTGGGACAAGCTCGGCCGCAATCTGGACGCATTCAATCGCGCGTTTCTCGGCGAAACCGGCTTTTCAAGAATGGGGTTTTTCGTTCGCAATCAGGATTGCGAGGTCTTGGCCGGGCTTGTCGGCTCGACGTATGCCGGCTGGTTGTTTGTCGCCGAGCTTTGGGTACATGTCGATTTGCGCCGTCGCGGTATTGGCAGCGGGTTGCTGGCGTTAGCCGAGCAGCGCGCGATCGATCTTGGGTGCCACTCGGCAATGCTCGACACGTTTTCGTTTCAAGGCCCCGAATTCTATCCGCGTTTTGGCTATCGTGCCTATGGCACGCTCGACTATCCGCCTGATCACCAGCGAATATTCTTTCGCAAACCGTTGGTTCCGGACGGCCCATCAAGGTTTAGTAAATTATTCCCGGTCTCGGTCAAGGGCGTCCTATTCGAGGGCAACCGGGTCGTCCTGCTCGAAAACGAGCGGGGAGAATGGGAATTGCCGGGCGGAAGGCTCGAACCGGGTGAGGAACCTGCCACCGGCCTCGCCCGCGAAATCACCGAGGAACTCGGCATCCAGGTCGGGGGCGGCGCGATTCTCGATTCCTGGGTCTACGAGGTCCTGCCGCAGCGCGAGGTATTGATCATGAGCTATGGCATGCGGCGCCTGGATCAGGGGCCGATGGGTGTCAGCGCCGAGCACCGGCGGCTGGGGCTCTTTGCGCTCGGCGAATTGGACGCCTTACCGATGCCGGAAGGGTATCGCCGCTCGATCCGCGCCTGGGCCGCTCGATGCAATATCCGGTAATGGAACGCGATCAGGGTGACCCTATGGCGGCGCCTATCCTCGACCGACTGCTCGCGATCATGGCGCGGCTGCGCGACCCGGAACGCGGCTGCCCGTGGGACCGCGAACAGGATTTCGCCACGATCGCGCCCTATGCGATTGAGGAGGCGTACGAGGTCGCCGATGCGATCGCGCGGGGCGACATGGCCGCGCTAAGGGACGAACTTGGCGACCTGCTGTTCCAGGTCGTCTTTCACGCGCGCATGGCCGCGGAGGCAGGACTGTTTGATTTCGCCGACATCGTTGCGACGATCGTCGATAAGATGGTGCGCCGTCATCCGCATGTCTTTGGCGATGCTGAGATCGCCACGGCGGCGGCGCAATCCGAGGCCTGGGAGGACTACAAGGCCAAGGAACGGACCGCCCGCGCCGCCGCGGCCGGGAACCCGGAGAGTGTGCTCGACGGCGTGGCACTCGCCCTCCCTGCGCTGCTCCGCGCCACCAAGATCCAGCGCCGCGCGGCGCGGATCGGCTTCGACTGGCCGACGGCGCCTCCGGTCATCGCCAAGATTGCCGAGGAGATCGCCGAACTCGAAGCCGAGATCGCCGGCGAACCCGACGGCGGCGCTGCTCTCTCCAGGATCGAGGACGAGATGGGCGACATCCTGTTCGCCGCCGCCAACCTCGCGCGCAAGCTCGACATCGATCCCGAAGCCGCCCTGCGCCGCGCTACCGCCAAATTCGAGCGTCGCTTTCGAGCGCTCGAAGCACTTGCCATGGAACGCGGCGTCGGTGCCGAACTCGATGCGCTCGAAGCACTGTGGCAGGAAGTCAAGCGCGGTGAAGAGCCCGCAGCCGCCCCTCACCCCGGCCCTCTCCCAGCGTGTGGGGAGAGGGAGGGACCCGCGCCGCAGGCGTGCGAGGGTGAGGGGCAAGCCGCGGTCCAGCTCGAGCGCGTCATCGACGCGCTGCCCACAGAGTTCGAATCGATGCGCACGGAGGCGTATGCTGAGGGACACCGCATGCTCGACACGCTGACGGTAGAGTGGAGCGGCGGCAAAACACGCTTCGACCGCGCTGGGGAGGCGCTGTTCGCGGCGTACGCAAACGGTGTTCTGGCTGGGATCGGAGGAATTACGCACGAGCCGGCAATCCCCGGCGCGTTGCGCATGCGGCGCTTTTATGTCCGACGGCCGTTTCGCCGCCGGGGTATAGCACGTGGCCTCGCTCGATCCCTGCTGGAGCGACCGGAAGCTGAGGGGCGGACAATCACCGCCAATGCCTCAACCGGCAGCAGACCTTTCTGGGAATCGCTAGGCTTTACCCTCGATCTGCGCGACGGACATACGCACGTGCTGCGGCCGAGATTTGTTTATTAATGAAGCCTTTGCTGGTGGCGCAGGCGGGCGATGTCGGCTTCTGAGAGCCGCACCGAGAGATGGGCGTCCTCGTTGTCGTCGCGGCGGCCGAGCACCTCGCCGTGGCGGTAAACCCAGGCCAGCGTCTTGCCGTCGTTCAACGGGATGTCGAGCCGCACCGGTCGGGTCGCAGTTTCGAGCTGGCGATCGATCAACTCTAATAGTGTCCCACATCCCTCCCCGGTCGCCGCCGACAACGCGACGCTCTGCGAATTTCGCACGGCGTGGTTGGCGAGGCTCGCGCGGGCCGAAATGTCGAGCAGGTCGATCTTGTTCATGACCTCGATCAGCCCGTCTTCGGCGGTCTGGTCGAGCCCGAGATCGCTCAGCACCGAGAGCACGTCGGCGCGCTGTGCCTCGCTGTCGGGGTGATGCGCGTCGCGTACGTGAATGACGAGGTCGGCTTCGATCACCTCTTCGAGGGTCGCGCGGAACGCGGCGACGAGATGGGTCGGAAGCTCGGAAATGAACCCGACCGTGTCGGACAGGATCACGGTACGGCCCGACGGTAGTGCGAGCCGCCGCATGGTCGGGTCGAGGGTGGCGAACAGCATATCGTCCGCGGTCACCGCCGACCGGGTCAGCCGGTTGAACAGGGTCGATTTGCCGGCGTTGGTGTAGCCGACCAACGCCACCACTGGGTACGGCACGCGGCGGCGGGCCTCGCGGTGCAGGGCGCGGGTGCGCTTGATGCCGTCGAGATCCCGCTTCAGCCGCGCGATGCGTTCGCCAATCAGACGGCGGTCGATTTCAAGCTGGCTTTCGCCGGGGCCGCCCAAAAAGCCAAAGCCGCCGCGCTGACGTTCGAGATGGGTCCACGACCGCACCAGCCGCGAGCGCTGATAGGACAGCGCCGCCAATTCGACCTGCAGGCTGCCCTCATGGGTGCGCGCGCGTTCGCCGAAAATTTCGAGGATCAGGCCGGTGCGGTCGATGACCTTGGCCTGCCAACTTTTTTCGAGGTTGCGCTGCTGCACCGGCGACAGCACGCCATCGACGACGACGAGGCTAACCGCGTCGTCCTTGATCCATTCGCGGAAATTGTCGACGGTGCCGGTGCCGAACAGTGTAGCGGGGCGGCGGCGAGCGAGGCGGGTAATCTCGGCGCGCACGACAACCAGACGGATGGCGCGCGCGAGCCCCACCGCTTCTTCGAGACGCGCTTCGACCGATCGGGTCGAAGCTTCGCCGTTGCCCTGGCCGGGCGCCGATTTTGGCGCCGGGTGCACCACCAGCGCGCGGCCGGTTGCGGCGCCGTCCGCTGGCGACAATTTGCTTGCTTCGCGGCTCAGAGTTCGTCGCTCTCCCTGCCCGGCTCGAACAGCTGGATCGGCTGCGCCGGCATCACCGTCGATATCGCGTGCTTGTAGACGAGCTGCGAATGCGCGTCGCGCCGCAGCAGCACGCAGAAATTATCGAACCAGGTGATGATCCCTTGCAGCTTGACGCCATTGACCAGAAACACGGTAACCGGGGTTTTGTTCTTTCGTACGTGGTTCAGAAATACGTCCTGAACGTTTTGTGACTTCTCCGCAGACATGGGTTCCCCCATTCGATTTTTGGAGCGGAGCCAACACGACTCGCGCCCAATCGGCACCGGGCGGGGTTCAGCCGCCGAGCTGCCGAAACGAAGATGGGCGCGCCAGAGTAAATCACAAGTCCCGGACAAAGCGGAGCAGCGCCGCAGGCTCGGAAAACTGGAGGCGCGGCGCGCATCGCAGCAATTCTTCGGAGGCGGGATCGCCGCCCAGCAGCACCGGCACGCAACCGGCGTTTCGCGCGCAGTCCATATCGACGCCGGTGTCGCCGACAAACCATACCTCCGCCCCCGCCCCGACCCCGCTGGGTTCGAGCGCGAGCCCGACCGGTGCCGGATCGGGCTTGTCGGCGGCGGCGTCGCCGGCACCGACAAGCCGGCCGAAATGGCGAGACCAGCCGAGCGTCTCGGCCTCGCGCCGCAACAGCGCACCGGTCTTGTTGCTGACGACGCCGAGAAAGATACCCTCTTGGCCGAGCGCCTCCAGCAGTTCGCCGCACCCCGGCAGGGCGGCGAGCCGCTCCAGATGGATCGCGCGAAAGCGATCGAGATAGATCCCCCTCGCCTCCTCCCAGCGCTCGCCGAAATGCAGCGGAAAGCTCTCACGCAGGCTGAGCCGCACCCGGGCGCGCGTCTCCGCGATCGACCAGGCCGGCTTGTCCATTGCCGCCATCACATGATTGAGGGCTTCGTGGATCGTCGCCCAGCTGTCGACGAGGGTGTTGTCCCAATCGAACAGGATCGCTTGCGGCCGGATAATGTTGCTGACAGTCGGCTCGGTCATGCGGCAACCGTATGCGCGAGGTAGAACGCGCGCAGCCGGCGGCTCAGCGGGCCTGGGGTGCCGTCGCCGATGTTGTCGCCGTCGATACTGACGACCGGCAGCAATTCGGCGGTGGTGCTGGTCAAAAAGGCTTCGCGCGCCGCCTTTGCCTCGGCCACGCCAAACGGCCGCTCGACGAGGCGGGAGCCCTCGCGCCGGAGGATGTCGAAAAGAGCAAGGCGGGTGACGCCGTTCAGGATCGCGCGGTCGGCCTGGCGGGTGACGACGGCGCCGTCGGGGGCCACGATCCAGGCGTTGGTCGATGTACCCTCGGTGATAAAACCGTCGCGGCCGACCTGCCAGGCCTCATAAGCGCCGGCCTCCCGCGCGCGTTGCTTTCCCAGCACGTTCGCTACCAGCGCCACCGACTTGATGTCGCAGCGCTGCCAGCAGATGTCGGGGATCGTAATCACCGCGATACCGTTCTCGGCGAGCCGGGGATTGACAGACCTCGAGCGCCGCGAGGTGACGACGAGAACCGGCGTTGCCGCCTTCGGAAAGCCATGGTCTCGCGGTGCGGCGCCGCGGGTGACCTGCAGATACACGATGCCGTCGGCGACGCCGTTGCGCCGCACGACCTCGCGCATGACGATTTTGAGCGCCGCCTGCGACATCGGCGCCGCGATCCGCAGTTCGGCCAGCGAGCGGGTGAGGCGTTCGAGGTGCGGTCCTTCGTCGACGAGATGGCCGCCAGCCACCGCCAGCACCTCGTAGACGCCATCGGCGAATTGATAGCCGCGGTCCTCGATATGCACGCCCGCGGCGCGATGGGGCAGGTATTGACCGTCGACATAGGCGATGCGCGACATCGCCGCCTAGGTCCCGGTCTTGAGCGGGCGGTCATTGCCGAACAGGCCGAGCGACTTCAATTTGCGGTGCAACGCCGACCGCTCCATCCCGACAAACGCCGCGGTGCGCGAGATATTGCCGCCGAACCGGGTGACCTGCGCCAACAGGTATTCGCGCTCGAAAACTTCGCGTGCGTCGCGCAACGGCAGAGTCATGATTTCACTGCCCTTGTCCCATTTGACGACGGTCGGCGCGATCACGGTGATCTCATTCGGCAGCATATCGGCGTGGATCGGCTCGCGCGCCTCGCCCGGCGCCATGATCAAGAGCCAGTCGATCACATTGCGCAGCTGGCGAACATTGCCGGGCCAGGAATAGGCCTGCAACGCCGCCATCGCGTCCTCGCCGATCTCGCGCGGGGCGAGCCGCGCCGCCTCCGACGAGCGCGTCATGAAATGCCGCGCCATCAGCGGGATGTCCTCGCGCCGGTCGCGCAGCGGCGGCACCTTGATCGGCACGACGTTGAGCCGATAGAACAGATCCTCGCGGAAGCGCCCGGCGCCGATTTCCCCGGCAAGATCCCGGTTCGACGACGCGACGACGCGAACATCGACCTCGACCCGGCTTGACCCGCCGATCCGTTCGAAGGTCTGCTCCTGCAACGCGCGGACGATCTTGCCTTGCGTCTCGAGCGGCATGTCGGCCACCTCGTCGAGAAACAAGGTACCGCCATGGGCGCGCTCGAAGGTGCCGACCTTGCGCGGCGCGCCATCGACGCTGTACTCGGTGCCGAACAGCTCGACCTCGAGCCGTTCCGGCCGCATTGTCGCGCAATTGAGCGGCACGAACGGCCCCTTCGCGCGCCGCGAGCGCAAATGCAACAGCCGCCCGACGACCTCCTTGCCAGCGCCGGCCGGTCCGGTGACCAGCACCCGGCTGCCGGTCGGCGCCGCCTTGTCGATCTGCTGGCGCAACTGGTTGGCGAGCGGCGAGATCCCGACCAGGTCGATGTCGCCGCCGGCGCGGAGTTTGAGTTCCTCGTTCTCCAGGCGCAGTTGGGCCGCTTCGATGGCGCGTTCGACGATGAGCAGCAGCCGGTCGGATTTGAATGGCTTCTCGATGAAATCGTAGGCGCCCATTTTGATCGCCTCGACCGCGGTTTCGATCGTACCGTGGCCGCTGATCATGACCACCGGAACCGACGGCATCTCGGCGCGCAGCAGTCTGAGGATTTCGATCCCGTCGATGTCGCTGCCTTGCAGCCAGATGTCGAGAACGACGAGAGTGGGCTGCCGCGAATGGATTACCGCCAGCGCCTGGGCGCTGTCGCCGGCCTCCCGCGTGGTGTAGCCCTCGTCCTTTAGCACACCCGCAATCAGCATGCGGATATCGGCTTCGTCGTCGACGATCAGGATATCATGCGCCATGGCTGGCTTCACTCAGCGCCAGAGATCGGCCGATATCCTCGGCGCGCTCGTTCGGGCGGACCTCGACCGGAAAGACGAGCCCAACCCTTGCCCCGTTCGCTTCGCCGTCTTCCAGCATCAGCTCTCCTCCGTGGTCTTCCATGATCTTCTTGACGATCGCAAGACCCAAGCCGGTGCCCTTGGCGCGGGTCGTAACATAAGGCTCGGTCAGCCGCTCGCGCCCCTGGCTTGGCAGCCCTTTGCCATTATCCTCGACGGTCACCGCCGCGTGGCCGTCGGCTGCGGTAACCGACACCCGAATGTGTCCGAGGTCGACATTTTGGCTCTCGGCGATTCGCGCCTCGATCGCTTCGATCGCGTTTTTGACGATATTGAACACGGCTTGACCAACTAGCCGTGCGTCGCAGCTCACAACGACAGGGTGGTCGGGAAAGATCGTCTCAAAGACGACTCCGCGGTCCGCGGCGCGCTGCAGGAAAACCGCGCGATGCACGATCTCGACCAGATTCTCGGGTTTGAGAATCGGCGCCGGCATCCGGGCAAAGGCGGAGAATTCGTCGATCATGCGGCCGATGTCGCCGACATGGCGGATGATCGTGTCGGTGCAGATCGTAAAGGTTTCGCGATCCTGCCTGATTTCCTTCAAATACCGGCGGCGCAGCCGTTCCGCGGCGAGTTGGATCGGGGTTAGCGGGTTTTTGATCTCATGGGCGATGCGGCGGGCGATGTCGGCCCACGCCGCCTTGCGCTGTGCCGACAGCAGTTCCGTGATGTCGTCGAACGTCACGACAAAACCGCTGATGTCGCGCTCGTCGCGTTCGGCGGCAATGCGCACCAGCAGAGTGCGGCTGCTGTTGCCGCGGGCGAGCTGGACTTGCGATTGCGCGAGCCGCTCCGGTCGACGCTCGGCGTCGTCGAGCAACGCCGCCATTTCCGGCGCGACCTCGGCCAGATCCTCCCCGATCGACTGTTCGAGATCGACCCCGAGCAGCGCCGAGGCCGAACGGTTGGGAAGATGGACGCGGCCGGCGCGGTCGAGCCCGATGACGCCGGCGGAAACTCCGGTCAGGACGGTCTCGGTGAACCGGCGCCGCTCGTCGAGCTGTCGGTTGGCCTCGCGCAATTCGCGCTGCTGGCTTTCGATCTGATTGGTCATCCGGTTGAAGGCGCGGCTCAACGACGCGAGCTCGTCGTCCCGCGACCCTTCGGGTACACGGGTGGCGAGATCGCCGGCGCGCACCTGCTCGGCCGCCGTCGCCAGACGGCTGATCGGCACCGCGAGCTGCGTCGCGAAATGGATCCCGATCGCCACCGCCGCGACCAGGAACAGCATTGCCACCATCAAAAAGATCAGCGCAAAGGTGACCTGGAATCCCGACCTCTGACTCTCCATCCGCTGGTATTGAGCGACGGCGCGCTGCGTCTCCTCCATGTAATTGAGCACGCGCGGCTCGATATAGCGCCCGACATAAAGATAAACCGGGCCGAACTGATCGAGGCGAACGAGTGCCCGAACCCGGTCGTCACGGTCGTTGGTCACGATCCCGACGTCGCCTTCGTCGGCGACGCGCATCGCACCATCCGGGATCGGCTCGAAGCCGAGGGCGAAGGACAGGCTCGACCGCGCCAGCACATGGCCCGCGCGGTCGAAGACCATGGCTTCAGTCAGTCCACGCAGCGCCGCCTGCGCCGAAACCACCTGCTCCAGCCGCCGCGGGTCCAATTCCAACTCGACCGCATCGCGGTTGAGGTCGTTCGCCATCGCCAACGCGTCGGCGCGAATTGCCTGCTGATGCTCGTGAAGATAGGCTTCGGCGACGGCGAGCGAGTTAGAAATGGCGGTGCGCACCTTGTCGCTGAACCACGATTCGACGCCGTAGCTGAAGAACAGGTACGAGAAAATCGCGACGATGATCGTCGGCGTCACCGCGATCAGGCTGAACAGCACGACGAGCCGGATTTGCAGCCGCGAGCCGGCGAGACCGCGCCGCCGCTCGGCCCAGACCTGCAGCAAGCGCTTGGCTATCAGCGCGCCGAGCGCGAGCAACAGCACCAGGTCGAGGTTGAGCAGGGTAAGGACGGTGTTTGGCCGGGCGCCGAAAGGCGGCGCACCAGTCAGCGCCAGATAGGTCGCAATTCCGGAGGCCAGGGCCGCCATCGCCAAGCCGAACGCCAGCTTGTGCCGCAGACCGATTCGGCCGGCCCACACCCGAACCCGCCGCATCAGCTTCATGCACGACCCCTACCGCAGCGCGCCGCGATCCCTTCCGGCGACGGGTTTCGCGGCCCGTGCCGCAGCGGCGCTGCGCAAACCTGCCGGAGCTTTCGGCAGAGACCGGCAATTCGGCAACGCCCTGTGTTATTTTAGCCCGCGAACAACAGGGATGTCCAACTCACGGATCTTCTTGCGCAGGGTATTGCGGTTGAGACCCAGCAGATGCGCCGCCCTGATTTGGTTGCCGCGGGTGGCGCCAAGGGTCAATACGATCAGCGGTCTTTCGACCTCACGCAATATCCGGTCATAGAGGCCGGCCGCCGGCAGCCCGCCCTTATGCGCGGCAAAATAGCCCTTGATGTGGCGTTCGACGGCGCCGGCGAGCCCCTCGCCCGACGGGGCATCGACCGTCTCGGCGACGCCCGGCGCTTCGCCAAGCTCGGTGTCGATGACCGAAATTCCGATGACTTCCTGCGAATAGAGCGCGGCCAATCGGCGGACCAGGTTTTCCAGTTCGCGCACGTTTCCGGGCCAGCGATAGGTGCGCAGCCGCTCCATCGCCGGCTCGTCGAGCTGCTTTTGCGGCAGGCCCTCGCGCACCGCCAACGCCACGAAATGCCGAACCAGCGCGGGGATGTCGGCGGGCCGCTCGCGCAGCGGCGGCAGCCGAATCGGGGCGACATTCAGGCGGTAAAACAAATCTTCGCGGAACAGGCCTTGGCGGATCAGGTTGCGCAAATCGTGATGGGTCGCAGCGATGACGCGCACATCGGCACGGATCGGGACGCGCCCGCCAACCGCGGTAAATTCGCCTTCCTGCAGCACGCGCAACAGGCGGGTCTGCGCCTCCAGCGGCATATCGCCGATCTCGTCGAGAAACAGGGTGCCGCCCTGCGCCTGCTCAAACCGCCCCATACTGCGCGCGGTGGCCCCGGTGAAAGCGCCCTTTTCGTGGCCGAACAGCTCGCTTTCGATCAATTCTCGCGGGATCGCGGCCATGTTGATCGGAACAAACGGGCCGTTGCGCCGCTTGCCGTAATTGTGCAGCGCACGCGCGACCAGCTCCTTGCCAGTGCCGCTCTCGCCCATGATCGTAACCGTCAAATCGGTGCCCATCAATCGGGCGATCACGCGATAGATCTCCTGCATCGCCGGCGAGCGGCCGATCAGCGGCAGCTGATCCTCGAGATCGTCGTCGGCCCCGGTCGCCAGGCCGTCATGCCGGGCGGTCAGCGCCCGCTCGACGACGCTGACCAATTCGCGCAGATCGAACGGTTTGGGCAGGTATTCGAAGGCGCCGCGCTCCGTGGCCTTGACCGCCGTCAGCAAGGTGTTCTGCGCGCTCATGACGATGATGCGCAGATCGGGGCGGATTTTTTTGATGCGCGGGATCAGGTCGAGCCCGTTTTCGTCCGGCATGATCACGTCGGTGATGACAAGATCGCCTTCGCCGTCGGCGACCCAGCGCCACAGGGTGGCGGCATTTCCGGTCATCCGCACTTCATGCCCGAGCCGGATCAGCGCCTGGTTGAGCACCATTCGGATCGCGCGATCGTCATCGGCCACCAGGATCGTCGAAGTCATCACCCGATACCGTCCTGCGCGACCACCGGCAAAAACACCCGGAACACGGTTCGGCGGGGCTGGCTGTCAAACTCAATGACGCCGCCGTGGTCTCCGATCACCTTGGCAACTAATGCAAGACCAAGGCCACTTCCGTTGCGCTTTGTCGTGACAAATGGGTCGAACAGATAGGGGCGCATGTCCTCGGGAATGCCGGCCCCGTTGTCGGTCACCGCAACCATCAGCGGCAGGTGCCTGCGCCCCTCGCCGCCAGGACCAGCGAGGCGCAAGCCGTGGCGGTAGCCGGTCGTCAAGATGATCTCGCCTTCGGCGCTCGGCACCGCCTCGGCGGCATTCTTGACGATGTTCAGAAACACCTGGACCAGGAGGTCGCGGTTGCCGTGGACCGGCGGCAGGGACGGATCGTACTCCTCGACAAAACGGGTGTGGCGCGCGAACCCGGATTGCGCGAGCTTGCGCACCCGCTCCAGCACCTCGTGGATGTTGACCGCCCGGCGCTCGATCGGCCGATGGTCGGAGAAGGCCTCCATGCGGTCGACGAGGGCGACGATGCGGTCGGTCTCGTCGCAGATCAGGCGGGTCAGCTGGCGCCCGGCCTCGTCCGTGTCCTGCTCCAAAAGCTGCGCCGCCCCGCGGATGCCGGAGAGCGGGTTCTTGACCTCATGCGCCAGCATTGCCGCCATCGCCGTAATCGAGCGGGCGGCGTTGCGGTGGGTCAGCTGGCGATCGACCTTGTCGACCATCGAGCGCTCGTGCAAGGTCAGGACCAGCAGATCCGCTGCTTCGCCGGCCAGTGCGGCCTGGATCGTCACCGTGCGCCCGCCAAAGCGCGGACCTTCGAGCGGAATGTCGTGTTCCGACATTGTGTTGCCGACGCGCCAAACGGTTTTGACCAGCGACAGCAGCGGGCTGTGCGGCGCCACCAGTTCGGCGAGGGTCGTGCTGCGCAGCGCCGCGGCGCCGGCGCCGAAAAACTGCTCGGCCGCCGGGTTGACCAGGCGGATCCCTCCGCTGCGGTCGATGACCATCACCGGATCGGCAAGTGCTGCCAGCACCGCGGTTGCGTCGGGCGGAGCTTGTGGTTGAGTGCGTGGGCTGGCACGGCGGCGGAAAGGCTGCCGGATCATGCCGCCCGGCGTCCCAGCAGCGGCCCGTAAAAGCCGCGGATCAGCGCCCGCACACGCGCGGGCTCGGTGGTTTGATTGACCGCGGCGCGGAACTCCGCCGAGCCCGGCAGCCCCTTCGAATACCAGCCGACGTGCTTGCGTGCGATACGCACCCCCACTTCGGTCCCGTAATGCGACAGCATGTCCTCGTAATGCCGCTCGACCATCATTAGCTGCGCATCGAGCGGCGGATCGGGAACCCGCCGGCGATCGGACAGCCACGCGATGACCTGGTGCACGAACCACGGCCGGCCGTAGCAGCCGCGGCCGATCATCACGCCATCGGCGCCGGATTGCGCCAGCGCTTGGTCGGCGTCCTCGATGGTTTGGACATCGCCGTTGACGACGACCGGGATCGTTACGCTTTCCTTGACTTCTCGGACAAAAGCCCAATCGGCCGATCCGCCGAAGAGCTGGCAGCGGGTGCGGCCATGCACGGTAATCATGCGGATGCCGCTAGCTTGCGCAATCCGGGCGAGCCGCGGCGCGTTGCGGCTGCTGTCGTCCCAGCCGGTCCGCATCTTCAAGGTAACCGGCAAAGCAACGGCCTTGACCGTCGCTTCAAGGATGCGCGCGGCATGGAGTTCGTCGCGCATCAGCGCCGACCCGGCATGGCCGTTGACTACCTTTTTGACCGGACAGCCGAAATTGATGTCGATCATT
>DATMKU010000348.1:0-2165 GCA_035570935.1 Allostellaceae bacterium | reverse complement strand
GTGGACGTGGGCCGCAAGCCTCCGCGTAGCCCTGTCCGGGACACCAGGAGTTGCCCTGATGGCGGGACATGCCTGAAAAATTGATGGTTATCCGTTCGAGATCGATTGCGGCTTGTGCAGTGCTTTTCACCACCATGCTGTTTGGTGCTGACGCCGTCGCGCAGGTGAATCCGCCGCAGCCACCACCGCCGCAGGGCGCGGCCGCCAATCCGATGTGCCCGCGGCTCGAAGCCCAATTGGCGACGATCGACCGCGGCGGCGGCAGCGGTGACCCGGCCAAGGACGAACAGATTCGCCGCTACCAGGATTCGGCCGCCCGGCAACAGGCGGAGCTGGACCGCGTCACGTTGCAGGCGAAGCGGATGGGCTGCGAGAGCTCCGGCTTCTTCTCGCTGTTCAGCGGTCAAAATGCGCAATGCGGTCCGGTGAACAATCAAATTCAACAGATGCGCGCAAACCTCGACCAGATCACGTCGAATCTCGAGCGCCTGCGCACCGGCCTCGGCGGCGGCGAGCGGGAAAACCAGCGCCGGTCGGTTCTTATGGCGCTCGCGCAGAACAATTGCGGTCAGCAATATGCCAACGCGTTGCAGCAGCAACAGCAACAGGGCGGCCCCGGCAATTTCCTGAACAACCTGTTCGGCGGCAACAATAACTACAGCCCCGTGCCGCCCGACGCCGGCGCCCCGTCCGGCACCTATCGCACCGTCTGCGTCCGCGCCTGCGACGGCGGCTATTTCCCGATCTCGTTTGCCACCGTGCCGCAGCGCTTTGCCGACGACGAAAAGACCTGCAAGGCGCTCTGCCCGGCCACCGAGGCCAACCTCTATGCCTATCGCAATCCCGGCGAGGATATGAATCAGGCGGTGTCGGTCAGCGGCCAGGCTTATACGTCGTCGCCGAATGCGTTCCGCTTCCGCCAGGAATTCAACCCCACCTGCTCCTGCAAGGCAGCCGGCCAGACCTGGTCCGACGCGCTGAAATCCGTCGATGACAAGGCCGCGGCCGAACAACAGGGCGACATCATCGTCACCGAGGAAGGCTCGAAGAAGATGTCGCGGCCGCAGGCGAAATCGACGCCCGCGCCCGCCAAAAAGGGCGCCCTCGCCACCACCGGCTCCGACGCGGCATCGACACCGCCGAGCACTCCAGCCGCTCCTGCTGATGCGCCTTCCGACAACAAGACGATCCGGTCGGTCGGACCGACCTTCATCCCGCCGCGCCAAAACTAAGTCGACCCATTCGTAGCCGCTAGCCGTCAAACGCTTCGCCCGATCCGCGCCCCGCACGGATAACGAGCGAGTCGTCGCTCTCAGGCAATGGCCGGCCGTCGTCGCGAAACCGGTTGGTGATGGGGTAGCGGCGATCGCGCCCGAAATTGCGGCGCGTCACCTTGACTCCGGGCGCGGCCTGCCGCCGCTTGTATTCGGCAATGTTGAGCAGCCGATCGATCCGCGCGACCACTTCGCGATCGAAACCCGCCGCGATGATGGTTGCCAAAGGCTCCTCGCGCTCGACCAGCCGTTCAAGGATCGCGTCCAACACTTCATAAGGCGGCAGCGAATCCTGGTCGGTCTGGTTTTCGCGCAGCTCCGCCGTCGGCGGCCGGGTGATGATATTGGGCGGAATGACCTCACCTGATGGCCCGAGCGCGCCGTCCGGCTTCCAGTGGTTGCGTAAGCCCGACAGCCGAAAAACTTCGGTCTTGTAGATATCCTTGATCGGATTGAAGCCGCCGTTCATGTCGCCGTAAAGCGTCGCGTAGCCGACCGACATCTCGGATTTGTTGCCGGTGGTGACGACCATCGCGCCGGTTTTGTTGGAGAGCGCCATCAGCAGTGTGCCACGGGTGCGCGCCTGAAGATTTTCCTCGGTGATGTCGCGCGGCAGGCCTTCGAAAGTGTCCGCCAATATCTCCTCAAAGCCGTGGACGGCCTTGGCGATCGGCAATATCTCGTAGCGAATGCCGAGATGGCCGGCGAGTTGGGCGGCATCGTCGAGCGATACCTGCGCGGTGAAGCGAAACGGTAGCATGACGCCGCGGACGCGCTTCGAGCCCAAGGCATCGACGGCGATCGCCGCGCAGAGCGCCGAGTCGATGCCGCCGGAGACGCCCAGCAACACGCCAGGAAATCCAGTTTTGTTGACATAGTCGCGCAGGCCCA
>DATMKU010000347.1:0-2853 GCA_035570935.1 Allostellaceae bacterium | reverse complement strand
CTTGGCGGGCTTTCCCGACAACGGGGCGCCGCGGGCGTTCGACCCGAAAAGCGCGTTCATGCGGGCGATTGCGTCGGCCCCGGACGGTTCGCCGTTCCGGGTCGCATCGGTGGGGGACGGGATCGAGCGCGTTTACGCCCTGCATCGGCTTGCCGGTTTCCCGGTCGCGGTCGTTTTCGGCGTGCCGGCGAGGGACGTGCTGCCCGCCTGGCGCGCCAATCTCGTCAACTATCTGCTGTTTGCGGTTCCGGCCTCGCTTGCGCTGTTCGGCATGACTTGGCTCGCCACCCGCCAGATCCGGCGCGAGCGGATCGCGAGCTGGCGCTGGCAGACGACCGCGCGCCGGCTGCGCCGCGAGTTCAATCGCCGAGCACAGACCGCGGCCGAGCTGCGGCAGGCGCAAAAGATCGAGGCGCTCGGGCAACTGACCGGCGGGGTCGCCCACGACTTCAATAATCTCCTCGCCGTGCTGCAGGGCTGCCTGGAGATGCTGAGCGGCCGGCAATCGGATGACCGGCTGCAGATGCGGGTCGACCTCGCCCAGGAGACGGTGGCGCGCGGCATCAGGCTAGTCCGCCAGCTGCTGGCCTTCGCCCGCCATCAGCCGGTCGAGGTGGCGTCGCTCGACCTCAACGCGCAATTGCGCGACATGACCGAGCTGCTCGCCCGCACTGTCGGTCGCGGCACCGTGGTCGAAACCGATCTCGCTGCTGATTTGTGGCGGATCGACGCCGACCCGACCCGCGTCGAACTTGTCGTCATCAATCTCGCGGTCAACGCGCGAGATGCGATGCCTGATGGCGGGACCCTGCGCATTCGGACCGCAAACCAGACATTGCCCGCAAAGGCCGCGGGCGACGGGGCGCGGGTGCGGGAGTACGTCGAGCTCGAGATTTCCGACACTGGAACCGGAATGCCGGCGGATGTCGCGGCGCGCGCGTTCGAGCCGTTTTTCACGACCAAAAAACCCGACAAGGGGACCGGCCTCGGGCTCAGCATGGTCGACGAATTTGCCCGCCAATCCGGCGGCTCGGCGACGATCCGCAGCGAACTCGGCTGCGGCACCACCGTGACGCTGCGCCTGCGCCGCGGCCGTTCGCCGGCTGCCGTCGCGCCGGCGCCAAGCCCGTCCGCGGCCAGCGAGGTTTGAGTGCGCAGCTGTCGCCGCCTGTCTTAGTCAGCCGACGCAACTACCCATGCCGATACCGCAATTGCTATCATGCCACCGATCTGCTACGTTGCGTGCGGACTCGGCGGCGGGCTGGTGGCATTTCCCGTGATTTCCCGGTTACCGCGATTTATTCCCGATTATGGAGGAATTAATTCCCGGTTTTTGACGCGTCACGTTGTGTAGCAACTCATTGATATAACAATATATTCTGTCTATTGGCGGGTTCTGAACCGTGAAAATTCCCGGTTATTTCCCGGTTGCACGGGAATTTGCCGCGCGGCGGGGCAGTTCGAGCGACGACTCGCTGCGGGCTTGCCCGCGGGCGGTCCGGCGTGAAATTCTGCGGCTTTCGCGGCGATGTCGGCGATAGGGCGCGGACGGCAACCGAGGCGGCATCGCTGAGCCATGACAAACCGGAGGGGAGCGAGATGCGCATCGTCATCGTCGGCCAGCAGGCCTTTGGCAAGGCGGCGCTCGACGCCTTTATCGCCCGCGGCGATGAGGTTGCGGGCGTGTTCGCCGCACCCGACCGGCCGGGCGCCAGACCCGACCCGCTGGTCACCGCCGCCGAGGAGCGCAAGCTTCCGGTCCACCGTTTTCCGCGCTATTCGGCCGACGAGGCAAAGGCGGCGCTCGCTGACCTCAAGGCCGATATCGGCGTCATGGCCTATGTTTTGCTGTTCGCGCCGCCCGAATTCTGCGCCATCCCGAAACATGGGATGATCCAGTTCCATCCCTCGCTCTTGCCATTGCATCGCGGCCCGTCGTCGATCCCGTGGGCGATCATCCGCGGCCGCAGCGAGACTGGGCTGTCGATCTTCCGCCCGACCCCCGGTCTCGACGAGGGCCCGGTGGTCCTGCAAAAGCGCGTGCCGATCGGCCGCGACGACACCGCCGGCTCGCTCTATTTCGACAAGATCTTTCAGCTCGGCGTGCAGGCGCTGGTCGAAGCCGCCGATCTCGTCGTTTCGGGGCGCGCCACCGAAACCACCCAGGACGAAAGCACGGCGACCTATGAAGGCTGGGTGCGCGACGCCGAGAGCCATATCAACTGGGCGCAGCACGTCGATTTCGTCTACGACTTGATCCGCGGCTGCAACCCGGCACCCGGCGCCTGGACGATGTTCGGCGACAAAAAGCTCTATCTGTTCGATGCGAAAAAAATTACCGCCCCGACCTTTGGCGCGGTCCGCGGCAAAAAAATCGGCGAGGTCGTCTCGGCCGGCCCGGCCGGGCTGCGCATCCTGGCTCAGGGCGGTTATGTCGAGGTTTCGCGGGTACGCGTTGCAGACGGTCCCAAGATCGCCGCGAGCGAAGCCGAGATCCCCGAGGGAACGGTGCTCGGCGGCTGAGGTTCGCCCCCTTGTCATGTATGGCGCGGCGCGACGCGGCAATCCCGGCGGGCGGGTTCACGGATACCGAGAGATTGCTTCGCGGAGTTTATCTTCGGGCCGCGCCCGGCGCGGACCCGTGGGCTCGCAAAGACAATTCCAAGAAGCGGGTGAGGGTTAGCTCGCCAGCGGGTGCGGCCGCGGGTTCGAGCCGTCGGTAAAGCGGGTCAACCGAAACGGCGCGGGATCGACCAGGGTCGGGTCGCCCGCCGCCATGTCGGCGATCAGCTTTCCGGCGCCGGGGCCGATGCCAAAGCCGTGTCCCGAAAAGCCGGTCGCGATAAAAAATCC
>DATMKU010000346.1:0-2986 GCA_035570935.1 Allostellaceae bacterium | reverse complement strand
ATCGGCTTCCTCGGCGACAACCGGCGCGCCGTGTTCGGCCGCAGCTACGCCGCCGAGCCGGACGTTCTGGTCGAACAGCTCAAGCAAGACGAAGCCATTGCCGAAGCCGACACGCTCTTGCTGACGGTGCCCAACCAGCTCGGCGTCGATTACAACGCCCACGTCATCGAGGCGATCCTCAAGCACGTCGCCCCGGCGCTGGGCTGGCGGTGATCCGGCAACGGCGGGAGAATGGGCACTGCATAAGAATCGCCCGCACGCGGCGCAGGAGGCCCGCGGGCGCAAAACGCCGCTCTCCGTCAAGTTATGTCGCAGGCGGGCGCTATCTTGAATTGAACGCGACTTGCCGCTATCCTCGTCCTGCCATCCATCATCTGCCGACGCCAGCAACCAACGAGATTTCACGACCCGCGAGCCGGCGCAGACCGGCGCGAGCGCACTTCAATCCGGCAAAAAGCGCTCAAGCGGCCCATCGTGAGTTCCCCGCTTTGCCCGCTTCGGCAGTCAGCCATCCTGGGAGTCGCCGATGATCTTTCGTTTTTGTTTCGCCGCGCTCGCCATCGCCGCAATCGGGGCCGCCGCGCCCGCATCGGCCCAGCAGCCGCAGCCCGAGCCCGCGCGCGGCTGTCCGCAAATGGGCTGGTCTGAAGGCCTGTGGTCCAACTTCCAGCAGCCCAACTCGGCGTTCCCGACCAAGGATACCCACGACCAGCCGAATGGCGTGCCCGATTGCATCTTCCATCAATGGTCGGTCGAGGCTTTCGTCTGGGCGACCACGCTCAACAAACTGAACGTGCCGCGCTTCATGACGTTACCGACCGAGGAGGATCTGCTCAGCCCGCTGACGGCGCTTGCCGGCGCTGTGCACCCGCGGACCTTGCAGCTCGCCGCGCGCTCGATCGTCGGCGAGGGTCTACCCGGCTACAGCGAGGGCGCCGGCGCCTTCGTCCAGGCCGACGGCAACGTGCTGGTCGCCCCCAATGGCTACCCGGTCTACACCTCCGTGCACATGAACCCGACCTATTTCGCCACCGCGCGAGCCAATCTGATCGCCACCGGCGCCTATCAGAAGGGTCAGGCGGGCGCGACCTTCCCGGTCGGCTCGGCGGTATTCAAGGCGACCTGGCTGCGGCTCGCCCCGGGCGAAAAGGCGCCCGACGGCGCTTTCGTCACCCAGGCGCAAGTCCCGGTGCTGACCGTGCAGCGCAGCGCAACGTCCATCACCATTCTACCGGCGCCCGGTAAGTTCGTCAGCGCGACGGTGGCGCTGGTCGGCCTGCATGTGGTCGGCGTCACCGAGAACCATCCGGAATTTCTCTGGGGCACCTTCGAGCACAAGCTCAACACGCCGCAGGTCCCCGACAACACCTTCTCGACCAGCGGCTCTAGCTCGACCGGCTATACGCTCTACAACGCCAACACGTCGTACGCGCAGGTCAACAATGCGTTGGTGCCGCCGCAGCTGACCTTCGATACGGCGACGCAGCGCTTCTCGCCGACCACCAATGCCGTGCTGGAAAACCAGACCGGCGGCGAAACTCAGCCGAACGGCGCGGGCAACGTGCTGGCGGTGGGCGGACAGGGGCAGAGCTTCTTTGCCCACGAGAAAAACGATAAAAAAGTTCAGCCAACGCAGTGGATTTTTGCCAACTACTATCTGGTCGGCACGGTCTGGATGCTGCCCAATAGCTACAACCTCAACAGCAACCAGAGCAATGCGGTCGGATCGGTGAACCTCGCCAATACGACGGCGGAGACCTTTGAGCAGTATCCGACCAATACGGATATGTCGAAGGTTCAAAACTGCTTCATGTGCCACAATGCGGGGTCCTATTCGTTCCTGTCGAACCCGCCGCCGCTCAACAATCGCCTGGTCGCGATCAGCCACACCTTGGGGGTCGGCACCGACTACGCCGTTCCGAACATGGTCTCCGGCAACGTGAAGATGCTGTTCTTCAAGGGGCAGTAACCCGCCGGCGATCGCCATCGTGCATCCACCGGGCCGCAACTGGCCTGGTGGCGACAACCCGGCCCTGCCCGCAGCGCGCTTCCCCCGGGCGGCAAAGAAAATTATTCTCCGCGCGACTCGAAGGTTTGCAGGCGCGGAATGACCAAGAAACGCCCCGTCGTCGGGGTCATCGGCAGTGCCCACATCGTCGAGGGCAAATTCACCGCGCAGCGGGTCGGCGAGCGGCCGCTCTTGGCGGTGGCAGAGGCCGCGGGCGCCTTGCCTCTGATCTTTGCCGGCACGCCGGAGATCACCGATATCGGCGCGCTGCTCGATACCGTCGACGGCATCCTGCTCACCGGCGCCCGCGCCAACGTGCATCCGAGCTATTTCGGCAAGGACGAGCATCCGGCCCACGAGCCTTACGACCGCGGCCGCGACGCCATCGCGCTGAAGCTGATCGAGGCCTGCGTTGAGCGCGGCGTGCCGCTGTTCGGCATCTGCCGCGGCTTGCAGGAGATGAACGTCGCGTTCGGCGGCACGCTGCATCCGGAAATCCGCGATTTGCCCGGCCGGATGAACCATCGCATGCCGCGGCTGCCGAACGGCGAAGTCCATCCCGACATCGAGGTCATTTTCGCCGACCGCCACGATGTACGCCTGACGCCCGGCGGCGTATTCGCAAAGCTGCTCGGCGCCGAGACCATCCGGGTCAATTCGCTGCACGGCCAGGGCATCCTCGAGCCCGGCAAGCGCGTCGTCGTCGAAGGCATCGCCGAGGACGACACCATCGAGGCCATTGCCATCGCCGACGCGCCGGGCTTTGCACTCGGCGTGCAATGGCACGCCGAACACGACGCCACCCGCAATCCGATCAATCGCACATTGTTCGCGGCTTTCGGCGCGGCGCTGGCGAAGTATCGGCAAGCGCGGTGATGCGGCATAGGCGGCTCGGCCCGCGCCTTGCGCTCCGGATCGCCGCCTCAATATACTCGACCCAACGATAAAAATCGTACCAGGGAGGTGTCGGCCGTGTTC
>DATMKU010000345.1:0-2695 GCA_035570935.1 Allostellaceae bacterium | reverse complement strand
CGGCGCTCTGCTCGTCAAGAACGACGAGCGGGGGGACCGATGCCAGCCGAGAGAGTGTCGATGCGACGCGTACGCGAGATCCTGCGCCTGAAGCACGGCGGGGCGAGCGACCGGCAGATTGCCCGGTCGCTGAGCCTGGCGCGCAGCACCGTCGGGCTGAGCTTGGAGCGCGCCGCCGCAGCGGGGCTGCGCTGGCCGTTGCCGGCGACGCTGACCGATCGCGTGCTGCAGGCGATGCTGTATGCCGGCCACGGCAGCCAGCAAGGCACGCGGCGCAAGGCCGAGCCCGATTGGGTCTATGTCCATCACGAGCTGCGCCGGCCCGGCGTCACGCTGATGCTGCTGTGGGAGGAGTACCGGCAGCGCGCGCCGGACGGCTATCGCTACAGCCGGTGGTGCGAGCTGTACCGCGCCTGGGAAGGCCGGCTGTCGCCAACGATGCGCCAGGCCCATCCCGCCGGCGAGCGCCTGTTTGTCGATTACGCCGGCCAGACCGTCGATCTGATCGAGCCCGGCAGCGGCGAGATCCGCCCGGCGCAGATCTTCGTCGCGGTGCTGGGCGCCTCCAATTACACCTACGCCGAAGCGACGCTGACCCAGAGCCTGCCGGATTGGATCGGCGCCCATGTTCGGGCGCTCGCGTTTATCGGCGGCGTACCGGCGCAGTTGGTGCCCGACAATCCGAAGGTCGGGGTCGACCGCGCCAATTGGTACGAGCCCGGCCTCAACCGCACCTATCTCGATATGGCGATGCATTACGGCACCGCGATCCTGCCGACGCGCAGCAGAAAGCCGCGCGACAAGATTCCATGAGGATTGGCTGCAGCGACCCGCTCGTGTTCAAGCGGGGCGATCAACACCAACGAGGCCCATCATGGAAACCGTCAATCCCTTCGGCCAGGCTCAACCGTGTGTTTCAGAGGAAACCCTAAATCTTTTCGTCTCATTAGAATTAAGTCGAGCGCGCTGGCTGGTGACATCATTGTCGCCTGGTGGCAGTAAGATATCGCGGCATTTTGTCGTCGGCGGCAACGTCAAAGATTTACTTCAACTCTTGGCCGATCTTCGCATCAGGGCAGAGCGACACATCGGGGTCATGGTAAAGGTAGTCACCATTCAGGAAATCGGGTTCGACGGCTTCTGGATTCACCGCGTTCTCGTGTCGAATTCAATCGAGAGCCACGTGGTCGAAGCAGCATCAATCGCGGTTCCCCGGCGCCGTCGACGTGCAAAGACCGATACAATCGACGGCGAGCTGCTGCTTCGTACCCTGATGGCGTTCAAACGAGGAGAGCCACGGGTATGCGCAATGGTGGTGGTCCCAAGCCCTGACGAAGAGGACCAGCGTCGGTTGTCGCGCGAACGCAAAACGATGATCAAAGAGCGGATCGAACACATCAATCGTGTCAAAGGATTAATGGCTTGCCAAGGGATCACTGGCTTCGAGCCCATGCGTGCAAACGCGCGCACGAGCCTGGCAGAACTGCGTACCGGAGACGGGCGACCCATCCCCGAGCGCATGAAGGCAGAGATCCGCCGCGAACTCGACCGGCTCGAGCTGTTGCGCCGGCAGATTGCCGAGGTCGAGGCCGAACGCGATGCGCTGCTTCACGCCGAAGGAGCGCCGAACGGTTCGCCGGGCGCACAATTGCTGAAGCTCCGAGGCATCGGACCGGAGTTCGCTTCTGTGCTTTGGCAAGAAGGTCTCTATCGCCGCTTCGCTAACCGTCGTCAGTTGGCGGCCTATGCCGGACTGGCTCCGAGTCCCTGGCGAAGCGGCGACATGAAAAGGGAACAGGGGATCTCGAAGTCTGGAAATGCCCGCCTCCGGACCACGATGATCGAGGCGGCCTGGCTATGGCTTCGACACCAGTCGGGATCGGCGCTGAGCCAGTGGTTCCAAGAACGTGTCCGGGCTGATCGCGGTCGTCTGCGGCGTGTGTCGATCGTGGCACTGGCACGAAAGCTTCTTGTTGCACTTTGGCGCTTCACGATTCATGGGGAAATTCCTGAAGGGGCGTTGCTGAAGCCCGCCTAAACAGAATCTCAGCCTCCGCGAGGCTCGGCCAGCCTCGTCGGATCCGGTGGGGTGAACCGCGACTTTGGCTGGCTGAAATATGCCGCTGATAAGATTGGTCCCACCCTTCCGAGCCGACCCCGAGCATGGGGAATTGTGGTGCAGCCGTCAAAGGCGGCGACCGGATGTGAGGTGACGCGGCGTCGGCGCCGCTATTGCGCGAAGGCTCGGGCCAGGATCCATCGCCCAGATTGGAGAGGCACGATGTGAAGATCACCAGTTGACGGAAGAATCCTCATGTGAGGCCAAGGTCGAGGTCGCCGTGCTGGTAGTCGAGCGCTGGATCCTGGCGCGGCTCAGAAACCGCCGCTTTTTCTCGCTCGCCGAGCTGAACCGGGCGATCGCCGAACTGGTTGTCGATCTCAACGCGCGGCCGATGCGCCGCCTTGGCATCAGCCGGCGCGATCTCTTCCTCGAACTCGATGCTCCGGCGCTGAAGGAGCTGCCGGCCGAGCCCTACGAGTATGCCGAATGGCGGCCACGCCGGGTCGGACGGGATTACCATGTCGACATCGACGGGCACTACTACTCGGTGCCGTATCGGCTGATCCGCGAACAGCTCGATGCGCGCATCACCGAGCGCACAATCGAGCTGTTCTGCAGGGGCGAACGCGTCGC
>DATMKU010000344.1:0-32491 GCA_035570935.1 Allostellaceae bacterium | reverse complement strand
CGAGCGGTCGGGCGACGAGACCCTACGGCCCGCGCCATTGCTTCAGCGGCTGGCGGCTGAAGGCCGCGGGTTCGCCTCGCCCTAAAAGTGTCGCCGGTGAACAACGCGGCCGGCCATTTGATCGAGCCGACGGCGACCCAGAATTTGCAGGACACAAAACCATGCCGGATGTACGTAAAGCGCTTGAAGATGAGGTGATGAGCCTCCCGATCCGCCTACGTGCGCGCCTTGCCGAACAGCTGATCGCGAGTCTGGATCAAGGGCCCGCGGACGCAGATCCCGAGGCGTCCTGGACCGCCGAGGCTCAGCGACGAGCGGAGGAGCTGACGCAGGGCAAGGTCGAAGGCATTCCCGCGGAGGAAGTTCTCGCGAAGGCGCGTACGGCGCTGAGGTGACCGATGTTGTCTTTCACCCGTTAGCTGAACAAGAGTTGATAGAGGCGGCCCATTTTTATGAGAGACGCGCCGCTGGCCTCGCCGCCGATTTCGTGCGCGAGGTGGAGCGGACGCTGGTGCAAATCGTCGCCAATCCTGCAGCCTGAAGCTTCTTTACCGGAGCGATTCGACGACGGCTGGTGCGACGGTTCCCATTTGCAATTTTGTGCCAAGGCGGAAGTGAACGCCTGTCGGTAATCGCGTTGATGCATCTCCGCCGGCGTCCCGGCTATTGGAAAACGCGGCTGGATGAAGAGTGAGACAGGGCCAGAGGGAGTTCATCTGATGGATCTGCGTTTTACGCCGGAGGAGCTGGCTTTCCGCGACGAGGTGCGGACCTTTTTTCACGAGAACCTGCCGGGCTCGATCCGCGGCAAGCTGGTCGAGGGCAAACATCTCGCCAAGGACGACATCATCACTTGGCAGCGCATCCTCAACAAAAAGGGCTGGGCGGTCGCCAACTGGCCGGCCCAGTGGGGCGGCACCGGCTGGACGCCGGTCCAGCAATACATCTTCCAGGAAGAGCTACAGCTGACCCCGGCGCCACAGCCCTTGGGTTTTGGCGTGACCATGGTGGGGCCGGTGATGATCGCGTTCGGCTCCGAGGAACAGAAAAATCGCTTTCTACCGCGCATCGCCAATCTCGATGATTGGTGGTGCCAGGGATTTTCCGAGCCAGGTTCGGGCTCCGATCTCGCCTCGCTCAGGACCGCCGCCAAGCACGACGGCGACCATTACATCGTCAACGGGCAAAAGACCTGGACGACCCTGGCGCAGCATGCCGACTGGATCTTCTGTCTGGTGCGCACCGACCCGCAGGCCAAGAAGCAGGAGGGGATCTCGTTCCTCTTGATCGACATGAAGGCACCGGGGATTACGGTGCGCCCGATCATCACGATCGAGGGCGGCCACGAGGTCAACGAGGTGTTTTTCGACGACGTCGAGGTCCCGGCCGAAAACCTGGTCGGCGAGGAAAACAAGGGCTGGGATTACGCCAAATACCTGCTCGGTCGCGAGCGCACCGGGATCGCCCGCGTCGGCCTGTCGAAGGAGCGCATCCGCCGGATCAAGGAATTGGCCGCGCTCGAACGCGACGGCGATAAACCGCTGATCGAGGACGAGCGCTTTCGTGAAAAGCTCGCGGCGGTCGAGGTCGAACTAAAGGCGCTCGAAATTACGCAATTGCGTGTCGTCGCCGCCGAACGCCGCCGCACCGACAACAAGCCCGACCCGGCCTCGTCGATCCTGAAGATCAAGGGCTCCGAGATTCAGCAGGCGACGACCGAATTGCTGCTCGAAGTCGTCGGACCCTATGCGCTGCCCTACCAGCCCGAGCGCGAGGACGACGAGCGCTGGAACGAGCCGCCGATCGGCCCCGAATGGGCCGGCCCGGTAGCACCGACTTACTTCAATTGGCGCAAGACCTCGATCTACGGCGGGACCAACGAAATCCAAAAGAACATCGTCGCCAAGGCGATTTTGGGATTGTGATCACCGCTCGGGTGGAATGCCCTCGCCCTCCCGCTGGCGCGGGTCCACCCCTCTGCCCGCCGGCGGGCAGAGGGGTGGGGTGAGGGGCGGCGAGCGGCAATGCAGGTGGGGCACGGACGATGGATTTCGATCTGAGCGAAGAGCAGCGGCTGCTGAAAGAAAGCCTCGACCGGTTGGTCGGGGGTCGCTACGCCTTTGAGCAGCGCAAGGGTTATGGCCAGGGCGCCGAGGGCTGGAGCCGCGATCTGTGGGCGCAATATGCCGATCTCGGCCTGCTCGGCCTGCCCTTTGCCGAGCGCTATGGCGGCTCGGGCGGCGGTCCGGTCGAAACCATGCTGGTGATGGAGGCGTTCGGTCGCGCGCTGGTGCTCGAACCGTATTTCACGACCGTCGTGCTGGGCGGCGGCTTTCTGCGCCACGGCGGCAATGACGCGCTGTGCACGGACCTTGTTCCGAAGATCGCCGACGGCGGCCTGACTCTCGGCTTTGCCCAGACCGAGCGGCATTCGCGCTGGAACCTCGCCGACGTTTCGACCAGGGCGGCGCGCGACGGCGCCGGCTGGGTGCTCGATGGCGAAAAGGGCGTGGTTTTGCACGGCGACAGCGCCGACAAGCTGATCGTGACGGCACGGGTCTCGGGCGGCCAGCGCGACCGCGACGGCATCGGCGTCTTCCTCGTCGATGCCGCGGCGGCAGGCGTGTCGCGACGCGGCTACCCGACCCAGGACGGCCTGCGCGCGGCCGAGGTAACGCTCGCCGGCGTCAAGGTCGGACCCGAGGCCGTGCTCGGCGAGCCGGAGGCTGGGCTGTCGCTTATCGAGCGCGTCGTCGACGAGGGGATCGCGGCGTTGTGCGCCGAGGCGGTGGGCGCGATGACGGTCATGCACGAGCTGACCGTCGAGTATCTGAAGACCCGCCGCCAATTCGGCCGCGAGATCGGCAGCTTTCAGGTGCTGCAGCACCGCGCCGTCGACATGCTGGTGGCGCTCGAGCAGGCGCGCAGCATGGTGATGTTCGCGACGATGATGGCGGCCGAGGAGAACGCCGCCGAGCGGCGCAACGCGTTGTCGGCGGCAAAGGTCCAGATCGGGCGCTCGGGCAAATTCGTCGGGCAGCAGGCGATCCAGCTGCATGGCGGCATCGGCATGACGATGGAGTACAAGGTCGGCCATTTCTTCAAGCGCGTGACGATGATCGACACGATGTTTGGCGACGCCGATCATCATTTGCGCGAACTGGCCCGTCGCGGCGGGTCGACGGCCGCGATATGATCGGCGCCCGCCGCCATCGCCGCTGAGCGTCTGGGGCGCGCGTCCCCGATGATTCTGACCTGCCCCGCCTGCGCCATGCGCTATCGCGTCGCCGAGCAGGAATTCACCGACACGCCCGGGCGTACCGTTCGCTGCGCCAATTGCGGCCACAGTTGGTACGAGGCGCGGCCCGCGCAGCCCGAACCGACCGATCCGAGCCCGTCCGGCGAACCGGTTACCCGCCACGGTTCCGTGGGCGAGGAGCCGGTATTCGCGGCGGCGCCCCAGCCGGTCGAGCGGCTCGCCGCCCCGCCCCGGCTGCAGCCGGCCCCGCCGCCCAAAGCCAGCCGCGGTTGGGCTGCGGCATCGCGGGTCATCGCGATTGTCGTGGTGCTGATGGCGCTAGCCGCCGCCGGCGTGTTCATCCGTCGCCACATCGCGGCGGGGTGGCCGTCGGCGGCTCGCCTCTACGCCTCGACCGGTCAGTCGCCGACACCGTCCGGAACCGGGTTGAGCATCAGCAAGATCGCTCCGTCGCGCACCGTTGACGGGCTGATGATCAACGGTGAGATCGCCAATCTCGGTAGTGCGGCGCGCGATGTTCCGCGTCTGCGGGTGGCGCTTCAGGATGCGGCGGGTAAGGAGGTCCAATTCGAGACCGTCGATCCGCCCAAGCCTCGGTTGCAACCGGGCGAAGTAGCACACTTCGAAACCCCGTTCGCCCACCCGCCCGATGCAGCGGCCGGGGTCGTGGTGACGTTTGCCTCGCCGTGACCCCTGATCGCGGAGAAGGGCCGATGGCCGAGGCGAATCCCCAGCAGCGCTATGCCGCCAACCTGCAAGGTGAGCTCGACAGCGCCTCGCTGTATAAAACCTTGTCGCAGACCGAAAAAAACCCGCAATTGGCGCAGGTTTACGCGCGTCTAGCGGCGGTCGAGTCGGCCCACGCCGAATTCTGGAAGCGCCAGATCGAGAGTCTCGGCAAGCGCGTGCCGCAATTGCGCCCGGGGTTTCGCACGCGGGCGCTGGCATGGTTGGCGCGCCGGTTTGGCCCCGCCTTTGTCTTGCCGACGGTCAACACCCTCGAGCAGATGGACAGCGGCGCCTATTCGGCGCAGCCCGAGGCCGTCGCCGGTGGTTTGCCCGCCGCGGAGCGCTCGCATGCGCGGATTATCGAGGCGCTGGCCGCACCCTCGCCGACCGCGTTCAGCGGCGCCACTCTCGCGCGGCTGGAAGGCCGCCACCACGGCTTGGGCGGCAACGCGCTGCGCGCGGCCGTGCTCGGCGCCAATGACGGGCTCGTCTCCAATCTCAGTCTTGTTACGGGGGTCGCCGGCGCCGACATGGCGCCGCGCGCGATCCTCGTCACCGGGCTCGCCGGGCTGTTGGCCGGAGCTTGCTCGATGGCGCTCGGCGAGTGGTTGTCGGTCAACACCGCGCGCGAGTCGGCACAGCGCCAGATCGACACCGAGGCAAGCGAGTTGGAGCAGGTCCCTGAGGAAGAGCAGGAAGAGCTGGCGTTGATCTACCAGGCCAAGGGCCTGCCCGAGGATCTGGCGAAAACCCTGGCCGAGCGGCTGATCGCCAATAAAAAGATCGCACTCGACACCCTGGTGCGCGAGGAATTGGGGATCGACCCCAACGAACTCGGCGGCTCGGCTTGGACCGCGGCGAGCACGTCTTTCATGCTGTTCGCGATCGGGGCAATTTTTCCGGTGGCACCCTATTTCGGGCTGGTAGGGCTGGCGGCACTCGCCGCCAGCCTGGCGGCGAGCGCGGTGGCGTTGTTCCTGATCGGGGCCGGCACGTCGCTGTTCACCGGACGCGGCGTCCTGTTCTCCGGAGCGCGCCAGCTGGTGGTCGGCCTTGCCGCCGCCGGCGTCACCTTTGGCGTCGGGCGGCTGATCGGCGTCGCCGTGGCCGGTTGAGGGAACGTCTAGCGGCCGTGCGTCAACAGCTTGGCCCGGGCGAGGAATTCGGCGCGGGCGAGTTGGCGCTCGAGCCCGAGGCGGTCGGCGACCTTCAGCGGATGGTGCGCCGCACTGAACGGCACCCAGCCTCCGCCGTCGAACAGCAGCAGATTGCCGAGCCCGCTTTCGTCGAGCGTCCAATTGCGCACCGGCCCGGTGTCGATGTGGATAAAGTCGGAATGCGGGTACCAGCCGACGCCGCCGCGGCGCATCGCCCGTGCGGCTTCCATCGCCTCGGGCAGCTTGGAGTCGAGTGCGATGTCGAGCGCTCGGCCGTACATATGCTGGCTGTTCTCGGCCACGCCGAACATCGTGCGGGCCAGCATCGCGTTGGTTTCCGGGGTGCGATAGGCGGATAGGATCGTCGCCTTGGCGGCGCCGACCGCGTCGAGGACGCCGGCGAGAAAGTCGAGAACGCCGACATCCATCTGCGTCGTCGCGCCGCAATGGAAGTCGCGCAGAAAGACGCAGAGCTCCTCGACGACCCGTTTGATCGGGCCATCGTCATCGCGATAGGCGCCGTCAAAAGTCTCGCCGGTATGGGCGTTGACGAGCTTCAACCGGCGCAACGCCGGGGGGCGCGGCATCGCGCGTGCCGCAACCGGCCAAGCGGTGCAGCCGGCGATGATCGCGAGCAGCCGACGTCTGTTCATGCCCGGCGGACTATAGGCTCGATCGCGCTCGGATTGCACGTTCTGGGGCAATCTGTCGCCTCTCGATCTTCTACGAATGCGATTGTTTATCCGCCATATCAGTTGGTTGATAGGGGACAGCCGAAGCGAACCTGGTCCGGGGGCTGCCGACGGCATCCCACGGCGGATCAAGGGTCCTCTTTTAAAACCGCTGCAGCAGCCGGTCGATATAATCACGCTCGAACTGCGGGCGGTCGCGCTCGCCGGCGCGGCGGCGCAGCTCGTCGAGGATCTCGCGCGCCTTTTGCATTGTGTTGTTGTCGGGGATTTTGACGTCGCCCTGATCGAACGCGCCGCCATTCGTCAGCGGCCGGCCGAGCGGATCGCGCTCGCTTCCGTCGCGGCGCTGGCCGAAGCCGGACTGCTCGTCGCCGGTGCCGCCCTGGCCCATAGCGTTGCCGAGCCGCTGCTGCATTTGCTGCGCAAATTCGCGCGCTGCCTGCTGCAGCTGGTCGAGCGCATCGGTCTGCGGGCCGATCGCGTCGCTCGGACGATTGTTGCGCAATGCCTGAACCGCATCATGCATCGCCCGCTCCGCGCGGCCCAACGGGTCGGGAATATCGCCGAGCCCGTCGCCCATCCGCCGCATCATCTCGCCGAGCGAGCGACGCAACGCCTCTTGGCGGCCGGCCGCGTCGCCCAAATCGGCGTTCGCGCCCGGCCGCGCACCTCCTTGCTGCGCGCCCCCCTGCTGCGGCGCGTTCCCTTGGTCGCCGGGTGTTCCCATTTGGCCCTGCTCGCCCTGTTGCTGAGCCTGGAAGCTGCGATCGAGCAGCTGCTGCTGGTGCTGCATCAGTTCACGCATATCGCGCATCATCTGCTGCGCTTGGCTGGCACCTTGCTGTGATCCTTGCCCGGGCCGCGCCATGCGCAGATTTTCGAGCATGTTCTGCAGCTCGGACAACAACTGGCGCGCCTGCTCGCGTTCGCCGTTTTTTGCCAACTCGCGCGCCCGGTCGAGCATCTGTTGCAGATCGCGGCTGGTGACCGTTTGTTGTGAGCGATCGAGCGGCTGCCGGTTCTGATCGGGATTGCGCGCCATATTTTCGGCGAGCGCCTGAAGATAGCGGTCGAGCGCCTGCCGCAGCTCGCTCATCAGGCGGTCGATCGCCTGGTCCGGAGCATTCTTGGCCAACGCGTCCTGCAGCTGGCGCTCGATCCGGCGAAGCTCGTTCCCAGCCAACGACGCGCCGCCGTCTTCGATGCGCAACGCGGTGTCCCACAGCAATTGTTGGACCTGGGCGATCGATGCCGCGTCCTCGTGCAGGCGCAGCCGCTGCTGCGCGACGCGCAGCGCCAGAAACACCACGGTGTCGTTGCCGTAGAGCTGCGGGCGCGATTGCAAATCGCCGAGGATCTCGGCCACCGCGAGCCGTGAATTCGGATCTTTCGCCAGCTCCTTGCGCTGGTCGATGATCGCCCGAGCAACGGGGTTGCGAAACACCCGCTCCGGCAGGTTCATCCGCACTGGCGCGCTTTCTCCGGTCTGGCCCAACGCGTCGGCGGCGACGAGGCGGATTTCGACCGGCAGCCCCGCCCACGGATGCGCCGTCAAATCGTGATAACTGGTCGTCCGAGCCTGTTTGAGGTGCAGCCCGGGCAGCGGCAGTTCGAGTTCGATCCGGTCGCCGGGCTTTCCGCCTCGCCGGCGGATCACGGCCTTGACGCTCTCGACCCCGTAATCGTCATTTGCCTGATAATCGAGGCGCAGCGCCTGCTGCACGGTCGCTGTCGGCGGTTTGGCAAACGCGACCGTCGGCGGGTTGTCGGGGATGATCTCGATCGGCCAGCTGCCGAGCACCGCGCCGGCCTGCGACACCTCGATCCGCCGGCCGGCCTTCAGCGTCGCCTGGGCGCGAAAATCCTCCTTGTCGATCTTGTTGAAATTGCTGGCCGCGCCGTCGATCGCCAGATCGGGCGCCGCGTTGCCGCCATGCACCTGCGCCAACAGCGTGCTGCCGACCGGGATGCGCACCGTCTGGCGGTTTTCTGGTCTGAGGAATTGCGGCGCGAGGCCGGTATACTCCGGCGGCGTGACCCAGATGTCGAGGCTGGCGGCGCTCGCCGGGACACCGCCTTCGAGGCTCGGGGTCACCGCGCCGAGCAACCGCTCGCGCCAGTCGCCGCCGGCGTCGATCGCGGCGAGCAACAGCAATATCGCCAGCACCGCGCGTGCGCCCCATGGATCGCGAGCAGCGAGGCTGGCGGCCGGCAGCCCAACCCGCAATCGGCGCGCCGCCGCGGTCATTCGCTCCCGGTGCGCCGCCCACAACCCCGCCGCCAGCGGGTCGAGCGGCGCGCTCGGCTGGTCGGAGAGCGCCTGCAGCGGCCGATGCCGCAATCCGCTCGCGCGCTCGATGCGGCGCTGTGCGGCATTGCCGCCCGGCACCGAGAGGCCGCGGAACGCTGTTGCCAGCGCCAGCAAAAAGGCGGCGCCAAAGGCGAGCACGAGCGCGCCGTGGATGAATCCCGGCAGCATCGGCGGCAGCCCAAACAATGCGAGGACCAGGAAAAAGCCGAGGATCGCCAGCGCCGGCCAGCAGGCGGGCCACACCCGCTCCCACAACAACGCCGCGCGGGCGAGCCGCAGCCGCATGGCAAACGGCGCCCTCTGACGGGTCGAGCGGTCGATCATACGGCACCCATTTTCCGCGTCGTCTCCGGCAACGGTTCGTCGAGCCAGTCGGGAATTGTATCGAGCGACAGCAGCGCATCATAGCTCGGCCGCGCCCGGATAACGGCACGGCGATCCCCGGCCACCAGCACTTCCGGCACGAGCAAGCGGCTGTTGTAGGTTGAGCTCATGACGGCGCCGTAGGCGCCGGCATTCGCGAACGCGACGAGTTCGCCCTCGGCAAGCGGCGGCAGCACCCGCGCGCGGGCAAAGGTGTCGGCGCTCTCGCAGATCGGGCCGACCACGTCGGCCGGTATCGACGCGGCCCCGGCCTCGGGGCGCCGGATCGGCACGATGTCGTGCCAGGCTTCGTAGAGCGCCGGGCGGATCAGATCGTTCATCGCGGCGTCGACGACGACGATGCGGCTCGCCCCCTCCTTGATGTAGACGACGCTGCAGACGAGCAGCCCGGCCGAGGCGACCAGATAGCGGCCGGGCTCGAAGGCTAGGGCGACATTGAACGAGGCGAAGATGTCGCGCACAAGTCCGGCATAGGCGGTCGGGCTTTCGACCGCCTCGTCGTGGTACTGCACCGTCAATCCGCCGCCGAGATCGAGACTGCGCACGGCCAGCCCGGCGCCGCGCAATTCGCGAACCAGCCCGGCCAGCCGCAGAAACGCCTCTCGGCTCGGGCGAAGGTCGTGAATCTGCGAGCCGATATGTACGGCCAATCCGACCGGCTCGATCCCCGGCAATTGGCCGGCGAGGTGATAGGCGGCCACCGCCTCACCATAGGGGATCCCGAACTTGTCTTCCTTACGCCCGGTCGAAATCTTGGTGTGGGTGCGGGCGTCGACATCGGGGTTGACGCGGATCGCGACGACAGCGGTCTTCCCCACAGCGCGCGCGGCCTCGCTGAGCCGGTGCAATTCGCTGACCGACTCGACGTTGATCTGGCGGATGCCGGCGCCGAGCGCCGCGTCAAGTTCGGCGCGGGTCTTGCCCACGCCGGAAAAGATCACGCGATCGGGCGCAATGCCGGCGGCGAGCGCGCGCCGCAGCTCACCCTCGGAGACGACATCGGCGCCGGCGCCGAGTTTCGCGAACAGCCGCAATACGGCGAGGTTCGAATTTGCTTTGACGGCGTAGCAAATCAGCGGTTGCTCGGCGGCGAACGCCGCGGCAAAGCGCCGGTACTGGGCAATCAGGGCAGCCGTCGAATACAGGTAGAACGGCGTCTTCACCGCCTCGGCGATCTGGCGGATCGGGATATTTTCCGCGTGCAGCTCGCCGCCGCGATGGCGGAAGAACTCACTCACGTGGATAAGGCCGCGGATAAACGTAGGGCACGCCCGGCGGCGGTTGCGGCGGACCTTGTTTCCCGCAACCCGCCAGCCCCAGCGCGACGATCAGCAGCAAGACGGCGCCGCAGGCTCGCCGCGCGCCGGTAGTCGGGCCGCGACCCCGATAAGGTCCCTGAGGCCGCGATTGCGATGCGTAGCACCTCATCGCAAAAATCGTTGTTTTGCGGCGCTGATGGCGGCACGGACCCGATCAGGCGCGGTGCCGCCATAGCTCGTTCTGCTCTCGACCGAACGCCGGGGGTCGAGCACATTGTAGACGTCGGCGGTGATTGACGGCTCGATCCCCTGCAATTCGGCGATCGGCAACTCGGCGAGGGAGAGGCCCAGCGCCTCGGCGCGCTTGACGATTTGCCCAGTCGCGTGATGGGCGCGGCGGAACGGCAGGTCCGCCACCCGCACGAGCCAGTCCGCCAAATCGGTCGCGGTGGCATAGCCGCGGCCGGCGGCCGCGCGCAGGCGCTCGCGATCCGGGCATATATCGCGCACCATGCCGCTCGTCGCGGCAAGGCAGAGTTCGAGCGCGTCGGCCGCCTCGAACAAAGGGATCTTGTCCTCCTGCATGTCCTTGCCATAGGCGAGCGGCAACCCCTTCATGACCGTCAGCAGCGCCACCAGCGCGCCATTAAATCGCCCGGTCTTGGCGCGAACAAGCTCGGCGGCGTCCGGATTGCGCTTTTGCGGCATGATCGAGCTGCCTGTCGTGTACGCATCGCTCAGAGCGACAAACCCGAACCCGTCGCTGCTCCACAGCACGATCTCCTCGGCAAAGCGCGACAGGTGCGTTCCGGTCAATGCCGCCGCCGCCAGAAATTCGATCGCGAAATCGCGATCCGAGACGGCGTCGAGCGAGTTCGCCGCCGGGCGGTCAAAGCCGAGTGCCGCGGCGGTGGCCTCGCGGTCGATCGGGAACGAGGTGCCGGCGAGTGCGGCTGCCCCCAGCGGCGACTCGTTCAACCGCCGCCGGCAATCGGCCAGGCGCCCTCGATCGCGCCCGATCATCTCGACATACGCCAAGAGATGGTGGCCCAAGGTCACCGGCTGGGCGATCTGCAGATGGGTGAAGCCCGGCATCACCGTCTCGGCTTCATCCTCGGCGCGGTCGATCAGCGCCTGCTGCAGGTCGCGCATCGCCCAGTCGATGCGATCGATTGCCGCGCGCAGCCACAGCCGCAGGTCGGTCGCAACCTGGTCGTTGCGCGAGCGCGCGGTGTGCAGGCGCCCGGCGACCGGCCCGATCAGCTCGGCAAGCCGCGCTTCGACATTCATGTGGATGTCTTCGAGCGCCTCGCTGAAGACAAAATCGCCGGCTTCGATTTCCGCCCGGATTTGGTCTAGACCGGCGGCGATCGCCGCCCCATCTTCGGCGGAGAGGATGTCCTGCGCCACCAGCATCGCGCAATGCGCCTTCGAGCCGGCGATGTCTTCGGCCCACAGGCGCTTGTCGAAATCGATCGACGCGTTGATGCGGCGCATGGTCTCGGCCGGGCCGGCTGAGAACCGCCCGCCCCATTGGGCATTCGCCGCGGCCACCGGCCGTTTTGCGCCGGTCATGTGCCGCCGCCCGTATCGCAAAAGGCGCCCATATCATCGCGAGAGGACTGAGAAATGAAATTGGGCTCCGCGGCCCTGTTCGCCCTGCTACTGGTTTTGCCCGGCGCCCTTTCGATGGCGAGGGCCGAGCCAGCCGCCGGCGACCAAGCCCCGCTCGGCGAGTTCATCCCAGCGTCGCCGCCGCATCCGGCGCCGCGGGTGAGCTTCGCCGACATCGACGGCAAAACGCTCGACCTTTCCGATTTCGCGGGCGAGCTCGTTCTCGTCAACCTGTGGGCGACCTGGTGCGCGCCGTGCCGCCACGAGATGCCGTCCTTGCAACGGCTGCAAACCCGGCTCGGCGACAAGATCGCAATCCTCGCGATATCGGAGGACATGGAGGGCAACAAGGCGGTCGAACCGTTCATCGCAAAACTCGGGCTCAACGCGGTCAAGACCTATCTCGATCCCAAAAATGCCGTTGGTCGGGCTTTTGGGGTCGACGGCCTGCCGACGAGCTTTCTGATCGATCGGCAGGGTCGGGTGCTCGGCCATGTCGAAGGCGAGGCGGAGTGGGATTCGCCAAAAATGCTCGCGGTCATCGAACCGCTGTTGACCCAGGACGACATCGTCAAGACATCGTTTCCGCAAGCGCATCCCTGAGGAATTGGCCGCCGCGGCGCAGGCCTTCCTCGCTGATCGAATGTCCGACGCCGGGACAGGTCAGGCTTTCGACCGTGATGCCGGCGGCGTTGAGACCGCCCTCGGCCTCGGCGAGCGCGGCATAGGGGACGAGCGGGTCCTCGGTGCCGTGCGCGATCAGGATGGGCGGCCGCGAACGCAATTCCTCGGGGAGCAATTCGGGGGCGACGAGCCGCCCGGAATAGCCGACGATGCCGGCCATCGGTTGCGCCCGCCGCGGCCCGACAAACAGCGACATGACCGAGCCCTGGGAGAAGCCGACGAGTGCCAGCGAACCGTCATCGAGCCCGCGCTCGGCGAGCGCCTCGTCGATAAAGGCGTCGAGAATGGGCGCTGCCGCGCGGACCCCGGCCAGCTGGGCGCCCGGGCTGCGGTCCTGTGCGCTGTACCATTGGTAGCCATAGGGCGCCATGTCGCATGGAGACGGCGCGTTTGGCGACAGGAATTCGGCTTCGGGCAGCAACGGCGCCCAATAAGGGGCAAGCCCGATCAAGTCGTTGCCGTCGGCGCCGAGGCCATGCAGCAGGATAACGAGCTGTTTCGGCTGGCCGCCCGAGGCGGGTGGGCGCGACGGTCCGGACAGTTTGGGCAACATTGGCGGTGTCTCGCAGAAAGCCGGTGCCAGCCCACAGGCATAGCCGAAAGCCGCCCAGGTTGTCATCGCCGGTGAATTGAGCGATGAGTGCGGGCGAGATCGTCACCCGTTTTGCGCCGAGTCCGACCGGTTATCTGCATCTCGGCCATGTCCGTTCGGCGCTCGAAGGCTGGCAAGCGGCACGCGACGCGGCTGGGCGATTTCTCTTGCGCATCGAGGACATCGACCGCGGGCGCTGCCGCGAGGAATACACCGCGACGATCATCGAGGATCTGGCCTGGCTCGGGCTCGACTGGGACGGAACGGTGCGGCGCCAGTCGGAGCATTTCGACGATTACCGTGCGGCACTCGACCGGCTCGACGCGTTGGGAGTGCTTTATCCCTGCTTTTGCACCCGGCGCGAGATCCAGGCGGAGATCGCGCGGGCCGGCGGCGCACCGCAGGGCGAGGCGGGGCCGGCCTACCCCGGCACCTGCCGGCTGCTCGGCCCGGAGGAACGCGGGGCAAAACAGCGCCGCGGGCAAGATTACGCCCTGCGGCTCGATCTTACCCGCGCGCTGGCGCTGACCGGACCGCTTGATTGGATCGAGGAAGGCGGCCGTGAACCGCACCGCTTTCGCGCCGACCCGGGGCCGCTCGGCGATGTCGTGTTGGCCCGTAAAGACACGCCGGGCAGCTACCACCTCGCGGTAACGGTCGATGACGCGCTCCAGGGCGTAACCCTGGTCACCCGCGGCCAGGATCTCCTCCCGGCGACGCATATTCACCGCGTGCTGCAGGGATTGCTCGGGCTGCCGGCGCCGCGCTACCGCCACCACCCGCTGCTCAGAGACCCGAGCGGCCGGCGCCTCGCCAAACGCGACCACGCATTGACGATCCGCGCAATGCGCGCGGCGGGGCTGCGGCCGGAGGAAGTTATCGGGCGGGCGCTGGCAACGGTGGAGCCGCCCTAAGCGGAGGTCCGTTGATCGGAACCCACGTGCGCGGACTGCCGAAAGCGCACTCCCTCTCCGCCCCAAGGGGCGGAGAGGGATATCGTCGGCTCGGCTGCGCCAGCTTGCTTAGACTTCAGACCGTGTCGCCGTCCGCGCCCCGCCAGGCCCCGGCGGACCACCACAGCGGGCGGCCGAGGGTTTCGTCGAAGAACATCTCGCCCGGATACCGGCCCGCCGGCGGCCGCTGCGCTGCCGTGCCGGTCCGCGGCAATTGGCGAAAGCCGAGATCGAGCAGTTGGCGCAGCCAGCCGGTCTCGACCGTGCGGCCGACCGGCTCGAAAACGCCGGTGTCGCCGGGCATCTCCAGCGCATGCGGGATCTCGACGATCCCATCGGGCGGCACCCGCAGCTGAGTGCCGCCGTAAAGCGCGATCGTGGTCGGGGCCAGCCCTGCCGGGGCGATCAGCCGATGGTAAATCATCCGGCAGGTCTCCTTTACAGCCTGGCGTCGGGGTCGGCGACGAGCGCCGCAAGCAGCCGTCGGGCGGGGTGCGGATTGTGGCGAACCGCCGCCCGCTTTGTTTCGGCGATCAGCTGGCCGATCCGCGCGGCGGCATCTAGCGCCCCGGGCGCGGCATCGGCCCGGTTGCCGCGCAACAACAGTTCGTTGCGCAAGCCGTGGAGCACGGCCTCCTGCTCGAGCGCCGCGGTCAGCGCCGCGCTGTACCCCTCGGCAAAGCCGCGAGCCGCGCCGATCGCTACGGCGCTGACGGCTTCGTCCCGTCGGCGCTGGAGCTCCCGGACCCTCGCGGCGCAGCGCTGAAATCCTTGTTCGGCCGCCGGCAGCGCCACGCGCGCCGCCGCGGCATCGCGGGCCAGTGTCGCAAACCGCGTCTCGGCCGAAATCGTTGCCGGGCTCGGCCCAGGGCGGGGATCCTGACCGGCGGCGGCGAGCCACGCGGCAAGCCGCTGTTCATCGGTCGCTCGCAACCCGGCAAGCTCGGCCTCGAGGCCTGAGGCTTCGGCGATCACTGCGGCGAGCCGGGTCGCTGGTTCCTGTGCCGCGGCGAGTTCGGTCGCGGCGGCGGCGAGCTCTTCGATCGCCGCCGCCAGCCGCGCGCATTCCGGCGAGCGCGAGGCCGCCGCGTCATCCTCCGGGATAGGGGAGGGCTGACAAGCAGTATCAATCGGGCGATCCATAGGCGCCTTCCACTGAGGTGCTGAACGGGCGAATTCGACCGGGCAAGCATAGGCACCGGCGCGGGTGCCAACACCTCCGAAGTCTCCAGCTTGAAAGTTTGCAGGAAGGGCCGCCGGACTGCGGCTAAAGCGACATCTTCAGCGCTTTGCGAAGCTTGCGCACGGTTTCGGCGCTTTTGAAGCCGTATGGCGGGTCCGATGGGGATAGGCCGAGTTCGCGCAGCGCCAGCGCCAGCACCCGTTCATTGCCGGTTCCGGCGGTGAACGCGCCGCGCTGCCACAGCGCGACCAGCGCCTCGCGCAGCATTGCCTGCGCCGGACGCTCGCGCCCCCGACCGCCGCGCGGAAGCGCCGCCGCGATCGTTACCTCGATCCCGGCGATTTCGGACCCGTCGGCCAGCGCCACCGAGTTTCGCGCAAAACCGAGCCGCACCCGGCCGAACCAATCCGGTTCGATCGGCTTTCGGGCGCCGTCGCGAAACCCGCTCGCCTGGTATCGGCTAGAGCCGCCGGCGACCTCAAAGGCTTCGACCAGCTGCTGTTCGACCATCTCGATCTCGGCGAGCAACGCCGAGGGCCCGCGGCGCCGGGCGATAAACTCGTCAAACGCCGCGCCTCCCGCCGCACCAAGCGGCGATGGCGCACCGGAAAACGCAAGGGGCGCGCCGCGCTGCATAAGACGCCGCCGTCCGGCCGCCTCCATCGCGGCGGTGAACGGCTGCTGCGTTTGAGCGAGCGGCTCATCTTGCTGCCGCTGCCATTCGACCGATCCCAACGCATAAACCGGCGCCGGGCGCGGTCCGCCGCTTTCCCACTCAACCGCGAGCCGGCAATACCGTTCCCACAGCTCCCGGTCGGAAATTGCAATCAGTGCGTCGGCCAACGTCGCGACCGGGCCTAAAACGAGCTTGGGCAATGGCTACCTTTCCGCCGATGCCGTTCCCCGACGAATTCGCGCGGAGCGCGCGGCCAAGCTGGCCGATTAGATTTTGAGACTCCGGAATGCGACCGGCAAGCTTCGGCGTTCGAGCCATCGAATTTGCGACTGGCAGCCGCGCGGGCTCGCGCAATATCGGCGCTTTGTGCCTTGATAAGCTTTGCATATGGTTGCGTGACAATTCTGCGACAGGGCCGAAAGGTTCCGAATCGCTTCGGAGAGAACGCAGCATTGACCGTGCCGTCGCGCGCCGCTCGCTCGTTCAAATCCCCAAGCCGCCGGCGCCCGCGGCCAGGAGCGTCGCGGTGAGGAGCGAGGGGCGCGGCCCGCTCGGCAACCGCACGGCGATCACCGTGTCGATCATGCTGGCGACGATCATGCAGGGCGTCGACAACACGATCGCCAATGTCGCCCTCCCTCATATCCAGGGGAGCCTGTCGGCGGCGCAGGACCAGATCGCCTGGGTTCTGACCTCGTACATTGTCGCCGCCGCGATCACGATGCCGCTGACCGGCTGGCTCGCCGGCCGTTTCGGCATCAAATACGTGTTTCTGATTTCGGTCGGAGGCTTCACTTTCGCCTCCGCCTTGTGCGGCAGCGCCACCAGCCTGAGCGAGCTGGTCTTCTTCCGGCTGCTGCAAGGCATCTGCGGTGCGGGCCTGGTGCCATTGTCGCAATCGGTCCTGATGCAGATCAACCCGCCCGAGCGCCACGGACAGGCGATCGCCGTGTGGGGGATCGGCGTCATGCTCGGCCCGATCTTCGGCCCGATGCTCGGCGGCTGGCTGACCGAAAACTACAGCTGGCGGTGGATTTTTTACATCAACCTGCCGGTCGGGGTGGTCGCCTTCCTGGGGATCCTGATCTTCATCCGCGAAGTGCGTCACCCGCATCGCGAGGCGTTCGATTTTTTCGGCTTCACGACGCTCAGCATCGCCATCGGCGCGTTGCAGATGATGCTCGATCGCGGCGAATTGAAGGATTGGTTCGGCTCGACCGAGATCTGGTTCGAGGGGGCGATCGCCGCGCTCTGCGGCTATTTGTTCATCGTCCATACCGCCACCGCCGGCGAACGGTCTTTCCTCAACCGGGATTTGCTGAAAAATCCGAACTTCGCGGTCGGGACAGTCCTGATGTTTCTTGTCGGCGGCATCTTGAGCGGCACCCTGGCGCTGGTGCCGACGATGCTGCAATCTCTGATGGATTACCCGGTGTTCACGACCGGGCTCGTGACCTCTCCCCGCGGGGTCGGCACGATGGCCGCGATGTTTCTCGTCGGGCGTCTGGTCAACCGCATCGACAATCGGCTGATCATCCTGTCGGGGCTGCTGATGACCATTGTCTCGCTGTGGCAGATGACCGGCTTTTCGCTGCAGATGGGAATGGCGCCGGTGATCACGTCGGGGCTGCTGCAAGGTTTTGGATTGGGTTGCACCTTTGTCCCGCTCAATACGCTCGCGCTGTCCAACCTGCCCCGGCACATCCTGACCCAGGGAACCGCGCTGCGCAGTCTGATGCGCAACCTCGGCGGCAGCATCGGGATTTCGGTATTCGAGGCGCTCTTGACCCAGAACACGCAAATCGTGCATTCCCGACTGGTCGAGCATCTACGACCCGATAATCCGCTGGCTCACTCGCCCTTTCTGACCCCCCCGTTCAGCCTGACCACCCCTTCCGGCATCGCCGCGCTCAATGCCGAGGTCACCCGGCAGGCGGCGATGGTCGCTTACATCGACGTTTACACCTTTATGATGATCATCGTCGTGGTCACGATCCCATTGCTTCTGCTGGTGCGCCCGCCGCCTCGCAAGCGGGCCGCGCCGATCGCTCTGGCACCCGGCAATTTACCAGCCCGCCAAGCCGGCTGATCTGCCGCGTGATCTGCGGGCTTGGCCGAGCTATCGAATTCGCGCCTACCAGCCTCGCGATCAAAACAATGGCGGCTTCCCAAATTTTGGTATCATAGCTTATTATCACGTAGGGATATTTCTTCTGGCCCCATCGATGCACATCGACCGCAGCTTCGGCTATCTCGTCCACGACGTCGCGCGGCTCTTCGCGCGGCGCTTTAATCAGCGGGCACTGTTGTTTCTCGGCCTCACCCGGTCGCAATGCCGGATTCTGGGCTACCTCGCCCGTCATGAGGGCATCAATCAGGCGGGACTTGCGGATTTGCTCGAGATCAAGCCGATGACCCTGGTCCGGCAAATCGACCGGATGGAAGAGGATGGTTGGATCGAGCGGCGCGCCGACCCGGCCGACCGTCGCGCGCGCCGGCTGGTGTTGACCGAAAAGGCGCGCCCGCTTCTCACCCGCGTCCTCGACCTGTCGTCCGAGATTCGGCGCGAGGCCTTCGCCGATCTTTCCGAGGAGGACGGCCGGCGGCTGGTCGACCTGCTGCGCCGGGTTCACGGCAATCTCGCCGAGAGCGGCCCATTATCTTCGGTCGCGAACTTGCCGAAGGCCCGCGCGCCGGCTGGCCGGCGCCGCATCGGGCACGAGCCGCGGGTTCACCCGCGCTGGCCCGCGTTGGGGGATCACCGGTGACGACCTCGGCCGAAGACGAGGCGCCGGCTCTCGGCGCCCTGCGGGCCGGCCTCGACAGCCGGCCGGTGATCGCCAGGAGGCGCTCATGGCGCCAGCGACTGCGCCTGCCGCTGATGCTGCTCGGCCCGCTCGTCGTGCTGCTCGGCGGCGCCTATTGGTATTTGACAACCGGGCGTTACATCTCGACCGACGACGCTTATGTCGACGCGGCGCGGGTCGCGATCAGCAACGAGGTCTCCGGCCGCGTCGCCGAAATCGATGTTCACGACAATCAGCGGGTGACGGCCGGGCAAGTGCTGTTCACCCTCGATCAGCGGCCGTTCCGCATCGCGGTCGAGGAGGCCAAGGCGCAGCTTGCCTCGATCAGGCTCCAGATCGAGGCCATGAAGGCAACTTACGAGCAAAAGAAGGCCGACGCCGCTGCGACCGAGGCCACGCTCGTCTATCAGCAGCGCGAGCTGGAGCGGCAGCAGCACCTGCTGGCGTCAGGGACGGCCTCACAGTCACAGTACGATCAGTCGAACCACTCTTATAAAATCGCCCGCGAACAACTGGCCTCGAAAGAGCAGGACGTCGCCAGCACCCTCGCCAGCCTCGGCGGCGCCTCTGATATTCCGGTCTCCGAGCATCCAATGGTGCAGCATGCCCAGGCGGCGTTGGATCGCGCCGAGCTGAACCTTTCCTACACCGTGGTGCGCGCGCCCGAATCCGGCATCGTCACCAAAGTGGATCAGCTCCAGGCCGGCGACTGGGTGCAGGGGGTGGACACCGGTGCGGCTCCGACCGCGCTCTTTTCGCTGGTGTCGACCAAGCGCCTGTGGGTGACCGCCAACTTCAAGGAGACCGAGCTCACCCATATGCGGCCCGGGCAAACCGCGTCGGTCGAGATCGACACCTATCCCGATGTCGTCTTCCCGGCCAAGGTTGAGAGTTTGAGCCCGGGCACGGGTCTGACCTTCTCGTTGCTGCCCGCCGAAAACGCGACCGGCAATTGGGTCAAGGTGGTCCAGCGTCTGCCGGTGCGGCTCAGCCTTGATACGCGCGACGCGAATCATCCGCTCGCTGCCGGCCTCAGCGTCACTGTCGAGGTCGACACCGGATATCGCCGCCCATTGCTCGATCGGGTTACCGGCATGCTGGCATGGCTCGCCGGCACAGGAACGAGTCGAGCAGCCGAACGGTGAGGTCCGAGACCCTCGCCCCGGTGGCGAACCGGGGCTGGATCACGGCGTCGATCATGCTGGCGACCTTCATGCAGGGGGTCGACACGACGATCGCCAATGTCGCGCTGCCCCACATGCAGGGCAGCATGTCGGCCTCGCAAGATCAAATCGCGTGGGTCGTTACCTCCTATATCGTCGCCGCGGCGATCATGACGCCATTGACCGGCTGGCTCGCCAACCGGTTCGGCGTCAAATACGTATTCCTGATTTCGGTCGTCGGATTTACCCTGGCATCGGCGCTGTGCGGCGCCGCCGCCAGTCTGACGCAGATTGTCATTTACCGCCTGCTGCAAGGCATATGCGGCGCCGCCCTGGTGCCGCTGTCGCAAGCGGTATTGCTGCAGATCAATCCGCCGGATCGGCACGCGCGGGCGATGGCGGTGTGGGGGATGGGCGTTATTATCGGCCCGATCATCGGCCCGACGCTGGGCGGCTGGCTGACCGACAATTACAGCTGGCGCTCGGTCTTCTACATCAATGTTCCGTTCGGCGTTTTGTCCGCGCTCGGGATCCTGATCTTCATCCGCGATACCAGGCATGGCCGCCGCGAGGCGTTCGACTGGTTCGGCTTTGCCACGTTGAGCCTGGCGATCGGCGCGCTGCAAATGCTGCTCGATCGCGGTCAGCTCAAGGACTGGTTCGGCTCGACCGAGATCTGGATCGAGGCGGCGATCGGCGGGCTCGCGTTCTATTTGTTTGTCGTCCACACCGCGACGGCGGACCGTTCGTTTTTGAACCGCGACCTGCTGAAAGACGCCAATTGCATGGTCGGCACCCTGATGATGTTTCTCGTTGGCATCCCGCTGTACGGAACCATGACGCTGCTGCCTACGATGCTGCAGGATCTGATGAATTATCCGGTGGTCACGACCGGGCTGGTGATCGCCCCACGCGGCGTCGGCACGATGATCGCGATGATCCTGGTCGCCCGCCTCGCCGGCCGCATCGACACCAGGCTGGTCATCATGACGGGGCTCGGGTTGACCGCTCTCGCGATGTGGCAGATGACCGGATTTTCACTCTACATGGGGATGGGTCCGGTCATCGTGACCGGGGTGATGCAAGGTTTCGGGCTCGGCTTTGTCTTTACCCCGCTCAGCATCATCACGTTCTCGACATTGCCGCGCCACATGCTGACCCAGGGCACGGCGATCTTCAGCCTGATGCGCAATATTGGGGGCAGCATCGGCATTTCGATCGTTGAGGTGCTGCTGGCTCAGAACACCCAGATCATTCACTCGCGCCTCGTCGAAGAGCTGCGGCCCGACAACCCGCTCGCTCGCGGCCGGATGATGCCGGCGCCCTACAGCCTGACCGATCCGTCAGGGGTCGCCGCATTGAATGCCGAAGCAACCCGGCAGGCGGCGATGGTCGCCTATATCGATGATTTCTTGCTGATGATGATCCTCGTTGTCATCGCACTGCCGCTGCTGCTGTTTTTGCGTCGGCCGCGAACACCCGCGGCGGCCGGCGCGGCGGTCGCGCTCGACTGAGCTGGAGCGCCTTCGCCACGGCCTATTTCTCGACGGTTTCGGCTTCGACCCGGTAATAGTCCTCAAGCCCGATCAGGTCCTCGATCTCTTTGCGAACCGCGGTAAACTGATTGTCGCCGATGCCGGTGTAGCTGCCGGTGCGCTGCATGTCCGCCAACGCCTCTTTCATAAAATGGACCGCGACGCCGAGCAGCAACTGGGCGTCGATGCAGCCGCGGTAGCCCATCGCTTGCAGCCGGTCGAGCCCGTAGATCGGGCGGCCGTCGCGGTTGCCGCGGCTCTGCACCCAGACAAGCGGCACCTTCGCCAGCTTCGGCGCGGCTTCGGCCTCGGCGTCGTTGCGCGGAAAAAGCAGTCCGAGATCGGCGCCGACCTCGGCCGCGGCGTTGACCCGCGCCACGGCCTCGTCGAGACCCAGCTCGCGACAGGTGTCCGAGCGGGCGATGATCACGAAATCGGCGTCGGTCCGGTCGCGCTCGCGGCACGCCCAGCGGATCTTGTCGACGAACTCCGCCACCGCAACCGCGTGGGCGACATATTTGTGGTAATGCGCGCGTTTCGGGAATAGCTGATCCTCGATATGGATGCCGGCGACACCCGCGGCGGCGAATTCGCGCACGGTGCGCATCGTGTGCAGCGGCTCGCCAAAACCGGCGCCGGCATCGGCGACCAGAGGGACCGACACCGCCCGCGCCACCTCACCGGCGACCCGCACCTGCTCGTCCATCGTCAGCAGCGGTTCGGTGATGGCGCGCGACGCGCCCGTCGCGTAGCCGCCGGTATAGACGAGCTTGACCCCGGCCGCTTCGGCCAGCCGGCCTTCTATTGGTGTGGTCGCCGACGGCATGTAAAGAAATTCACCGGAAGCGAGCAGGGCGCGCAACCCTGCGGTTTTCGAACTCATATCTTCTTCCTCCGCTGGTTAAGAGACGCTGACCCGGCCGTCCACACCGGCCGGGAGCAACGGCAAGACGAGGCGCCGGGTAAACAGCCCAACTCCCGCCCACATGGTCAGGAACCAAAAAGGCACGCCAGCGAAATCCTGGCCGGGATAGTGCCACTGCCCGGTCCGCACCCCGACATATTCGATGAGCGCCCCCACAAGCGCCATGTAACCCGCATAGGCAAAATCCATCGGTTCGTGAAATAGCGCGAAACCGATAGCGAGCACGAGCCCCGAGACCGCCAACGACAGCGTCGGATCGGAGATCAGCGCGAACGGCAGGGCGAACGCCGCGGCTGCCGCCGAGGCGAGGACCAGCCGCCCGCGGGGTGCGGCGCCATCGAGAAAACGCATCGTGTGCAGCGTGTAAAAGCCCCACATCAAATATTCGTAGAGCGGCATCCCTAGAGCATCAGGATGATCGAAGCCAAAGCTGCCCCGGTGCAGCGCCGCCCAGTTCATCAGCGTGAAGAGCAGGTTGACGGCAAGCATCGCCAGCATTTCGGCGGCCCGGACGCGGCCAAAGCCGAGGCCCCAAATAACCAACATCGTCAGCAGCTTTGCCGGATTTCCGGGAACCCAGCCCAAGGCCGCGGCCGTTGCCACCAGCTGACAAAGGAGGCGCAAGCGCGCGCCAAGCAGACGCAACGCGGGAACCGAGTTGCCAAAGCTTGTCATTCCTTGCATCCGATATGCTGCGGTTGGCCGGATATTTCGATCAGATTGAACCGTCATTCCCGCGAAAGCGGGAACCCTGTGGCGAGCGAGGTGGGAATGCCCCGGACCCCGCTTATGCGAGGGCGTCGAACTTATGGGTGCGACCGGATCGAATCGTCCTCTAAAGTAATGTAAAGGCAACGGTGGGCTCTGTCGGAAAACCTCAAGGATCGTCGGTGGGTCAAGCGACCTCGCGAGCACCGATAATCCGACCATCGAATATCGCCACTTCGGGCTAAACCCGATGAGGGTCCCATGCAAAAGATCAGATGGTTGAGCCGGCGATTTTCCCAAAAGGAGGTGCGCTGAGCAAAGGGCGCGCGATCGCTGTAAGGTTCAAGAACAGGGCGAGCACGGGACCGTCGCACTCGCCTGTGACGGTAGTAAGCCATTGCGATTGTTAGCCTTATTGTGCGCTGTCGGAAAATTTTACGTGCATTTCGCGGGCCCGGAAGTCGTGAGCATCACCAATCGTCAGGCGTTAACCTTTAATATCAAAAGGTTATACAACTGTTTCGGGGTTGGGGCGAACAACCCTGACGGCGCGAACCTGCTGCGCCTGTCGGAATAGTTTACAAATCTTGAAGTGTAGAGCCCGCGAGTATTTACCAAGGCTCTGAAACTCCGCCATTTTTGACGATGGGCGTTGTTGGCGCATTTCATGCCCTGACTGGCGTTAGGTGCGGGTTAATGTTACCGTAGCGACAGCACCTTGGAGCAAATAGATGACGCGTCACGCTTGGCTGGCAATTTCCGTCGCGATGGGCACTTTGGTGACCGGCATCGTCGCCGGTGCGGCCTCGGCCGTCGCCGAACAGATCCCGTTCACGGATGGCTATGTCGGCCCAATCACCATCAAATTCTCCAGCTTTGAATCGTTCACCGGCACCAGCCCACTGGCTCCAGGGGATCAGAATTTTGGCGTCTTCGACATCACCAGCATCCAAGCCGCCGCATCTCACGGATCCATTTCGGCCGGCGAAACCATTTTTAGTCCGGGAGGCACCTACGGCCAGCTGGTTGGCATATTCAATGCCGTTACGATATCGAGTATTACCCCGGTAACTGGCGGAGACAACATCCAGAACACCGGCGGTGTATTCGAACTCTTCAACGTGCCGGCTTTTCCCAACTTCAGCCAGGGCACGTCAGGCTATACGACGGGCGGCTGCACGGCCGTCAACACGCTGTGCTACAACACTTTGACCAATCAGCCGGGATTTACGACGCCGATCCTGACACTGGACCTGATCCCGGGAGCCGACACGACGGATCCGGCAGCGACGCTCTTTGTCAACTCGAACGGCACGACAATCCCGCTCACCGGGACGGCGACAGGCTGGCTAGATATTACCGGCGGGAGCGATGCAAGCCAGTTTGGGAGGGGCGGATTCACTACGGCGATCGGCACGCCGGCGGATTTGAGCCTCGAAGACGATTTTTGCGCCAATCAAGCTTGATGTGCCGGCTTTACCGCGCCGGTTGGGAACTGGGAGCAGCTCGACAACGACCCGGTCGGAGCCAATGTGGTCCCCGAACCGGCATCGCTCGCATTGCTCGGAGCGGCCCTGATGGGAATGAGCCTCCTCGGTTGGCGCCGCAACAAGCGACCGGGACAATAGGGTCGGCAACCAGGATTTGTGCTCGCGCAATCTCACCGCCATAAAGGCGAAAGTGCCGAGGCGAGAGCCGACGCTCGTCACCGGGTAAGCATCGATCGGCGGCGGTAGCCTGAACCGGGCTCTGCAACGCCGATCCTGTTCACCCGGAAAGCGTGACCGAAACCGGCGCGATACCCCAGGGTTGATCTAGCGCCATGGATGCCGAAAGCCTGTCTTTGGCGATGTGGGCATGGCGTGGTCGCATCGGCGAGCCGGCTGTGCTCGATGCGGCATCGGCGCAACAATGCTATGGCGTGTGCACCACCGGCATCGAGCGCGTGATCGCCGCGGCGCTGCGACCCGCTTCGCTCGATGACGTCCGCGCCATCGTCGAAATTGCCGGCGACCGCGCGGTCCCGCTCTATCCGATCAGTACCGGCAACAATTGGGGTTACGGCACCGCCAATCCGGCGCGCGACGGATGTGTTGTCGTCGACCTCTCCGGGCTCGGCCGGATTGTCGAGATCGATCCCGATCTGGGCGTCGTCACGGTCGAGCCCGGCGTTACCCAGCAAAAGCTCAGCGATTACCTCGATGAGAATAATCTGCCGTTTTTGGTGCCGGTGACCGGCGCCGGGCCGCATTGCAGTCTTGTCGGCAACGCCCTCGAGCGGGGCTACGGCATCACCCCTTACGCCGATCATTTCGCCGCTGTGACCGCACTCGAAGCGGTATTGGCGGACGGCCGCGTCTATCGCTCGGCGTTGAGCGAACTCGGCGGCAAACAAGCCGATCGCGCCTATAAATGGGGTATCGGGCCCTATCTCGACGGTCTCTTCGCGCAGTCCGGTTTCGCGATCGTCACGCAAATGACGATTGCGCTGGCGCCGCGGCCGCAGCGCATTCAGGCATTTCTCTTCGCCGTCGACCTCGATGCCGATCTCGAAGCGGCGGTGGCGGCAGTGCAGCGGGCGCTGCGCCGGCTCGGCGGGGTCAGTGGTTCGATCAACTTGATGAACGCGCGCCGGGTGCTGGCGATGACCGCACCCTACCCGGGCGACCGCCTCGGCGCCGACGGCATCCTGCCGGCTTCTCTCGTCGCCGAGCTCGCCGCGCAAAACCGCGTCGCGGCGTGGACGGGTTTTGGCGCGCTCTACGGCGACAAGGGCGTCGTCAAGGCGGCGCGGTATGCGATCCGAAAAATCCTGAGGCCCGCGGTCAAGAGGTTGCGCTTTGTCACCCCAGAGGCCGCCGCCGCGATCGAGCGGTGGTGCGATCGTCTCCCAGGCGTGCGCGGCGGCAGGCTGGCGCGGCGCGCGCGCACCCTCAGCGCCGCCCTGCAGCTGGTTGCCGGAAGGCCGAGCCAGGTGGCGTTGCCGCTGGCCTATTGGCGAGCCGGGGTGATACCTCGGCCGGGCGACGCCTTGGACCCCGCGGCCGACGGCTGCGGGTTGATCTGGTATTCGCCGTTGGTTCCGATGCTGCCCGCACGGGTCGGGCGATATGTCCAAATGGTCAACGACACCTGCGCCCGGCACGGGATCGAGCCACTGATCACCTTGACCAGCCTGTCGGACCGGTGCTTCGACAGCTCGGTGCCGCTGCTGTTCGACCGCCGCGACGCCGCCGCGACAAGGCGGGCGCAGGCCTGCTACATGGCCTTGCTCGAAGCCGGCAAGGAGGAGGGCTTTCTCCCCTACCGGATCGGCGTTCAGGCGATGGATTGGCTGGTGCGGCGCGGCCTCCCGTGTTGGGACATGGCCGCCGCGTTGAAGTCCGCGATCGACCCGCGCGGCATCATCTCGCCCGGCCGCTACGGTCCCTGAGCCGCCGCTTCGTCCCGCATCAGGACCGTCGCGGTAGCGATTTCTTTACGCGGGGCCGCCACCATCGTGACGGGGGCCACGGCTCGCTGGCGAGCCGCAAGTCACGACAGAGCGAGGCAATGCCTGATTTCGTCGGCTCCTATGATCAATATTTTACCGTGCTGCGCGCCGACACCCGGGAACGGCGCGACGACGCCTACCGGCTTCGCTACCAGGTCTATTGCATCGAGAACCAGTTCGAGGACCGCGGGCGCTGCCGCGACGGGCGCGAGTTCGACGACGACGACGACCGCTCGGTGCACACCTTGCTGGTCCATCGTCGCAGCAGCGCCGCGGTGGGGACCGCGCGCCTGATCCTGCCCCGACCCGACGCCCTCAGACCCTTGCCGATCCAAGAGATCCTGTGGCCTCGCGAAAGAATGATATTCGAGCGGCTGCCGCTGCACCGGACAGCGGAAGTCTCGCGGTTTGCCGTGTCCAAGGAATTTCGCCGGCGATGCGGCGAAGAGCGCTTTCCCGACGTCGGATTTTCCGATCGCCGCCCCGATCCGGCCGCGAGCGAGAGACGCCTCCTCCCGCACATCACCCTCGGCCTGCTGCGCGGCATCCTCGGCATCTGCCTCGAATACGAGATTTCCATTCTTGCCGCGGTCATGGAGCCGGCCTTGCTGCGCGTTCTTTGCCGGCTCGGCCTCGATTTCGTGCCCTTGGGGCCGCTCGTCGAGCACCACGGCCGCCGCCAGCCCTGCGTTGCACCGATCGCCGAGCTGATCCGCGGCTCTCGCGACCGCGCCGGTCCGCTGTGGCGGTATGTCGAGGCAGATTTGTCCGCGATGGCGGCCGTCCCGGCGATTGCCGCGCGCGCCGGCATGCCGGCCGAACCGGGCCATCCGCCGCTCAGTTCTGCTCGCGGGTTTCCGTGAAGCGCAGCTTCGGCCATTCCTCGATCGTGGTGCGCAGATCCCAGGCATTGCGCGCGAGAAACACCGCGACGCCGTCATGGTCCTCGGCGCTGGCCGATGGATTGCGCGTGCGAAAGCGCTCGATCTCGGCCGGGTCGTCAGCGTCGAGCCAGCGCGCCTGTTGATAGGGGGCATCATCGAGCCGGGTGGCGAGCCCGTATTCGGCATTGAGGCGCGCGGTCAACACGTCGAGCTGCAGCGCGCCGACGACGCCGATGATCCAGTCGCCGCCGGCGAGCGGCTTGAAGACGCGGGTCACCCCCTCCTCGGCCAATTGCTCGAGGGCGTGGCGCAGATGCTTCGATTTCATCGGGTCGTCGAGATGCACCCGGCGCAGGATCTCGGGGGCAAAGCTCGGAATCCCCGACACCCGAAGCTCGCCGCCCTCGGTCAGGGTGTCGCCGATCCGCAGGCTGCCATGGTTGGGGATGCCGATGATGTCGCCGGGCCACGCCTCCTCGGCGAGGTTGCGCTCGCGCGCCAGAAAAAACACCGGCGCCTGCACCGACATGACCCGCCCGGTGCGCACGTTCTTCAATTTCATGCCGCGCTGAAAGCGGCCCGAGGCGAGCCGCACAAAGGCGATGCGGTCGCGGTGCTGCGGGTCGATATTGGCCTGCACCTTGAAGACAAAGCCAGCGACCTCGGGCTCCTCCGGCCGGATCAGGTGCGGCCCGTCCGGCCGCAGGGCCGGCTGCGGGCGCGGCGGTGGCGCCAGTGCGGCGATGCCCTGCAACAATTCGCGCACCCCGAAATTATTCAAAGCGCTGCCGAAGTAAACCGGCGTCTGATGGCCGGCGCGAAACGCCTGCGGGTCGAAATCGGGGCATAGCCCCTTCGCCATCTCGACCTCCTCGCGCAGTTTGGCGAGGGCCGCCATCGGCAATCGGCGCGCCAATTCGGGGTCGTCGAGCCCGCGGCAGCGCAAGGGTTCGACGACATGGTCGTGCGCGCCGCGCTCGAACAACAGGAGGGCGTCGTCGAACAAATCCCAGGTGCCGAGAAAATCCCGGCCCATGCCGATCGGCCACGATGCCGGGGTCACGTCGAGCGCGAGGCTCTGCTCGATCTCGTCCAGCAGGTCGAACGGGTCGCGGCTCTCGCGGTCGAGCTTGTTGATAAAGGTCACGATCGGCACGTCGCGCAATCGGCACACCTCGAAGAGCTTGCGGGTCTGCTCCTCGATGCCGCGGGCGGCGTCGAGCACCATGACCGCACTGTCGACCGCGGTCAGCGTGCGATAGGTGTCCTCGCTGAAATCCTGGTGGCCCGGCGTGTCGAGGAGGTTAAAGATCAGCCTGTCATGCTCAAAGGTCATGACCGCGGCGCTGACCGAGATGCCGCGCTCGCGCTCGATCGCCATCCAGTCGGAGCGCGCCCGCCGCCGGTCGCCGCGCGCCTTGACCTCGCCCGCGAGCTGGATCGCCCCGCCGAACAACAGCAATTTCTCGGTCAAGGTGGTCTTGCCGGCGTCCGGATGCGAGATGATCGCAAACGTCCGCCGCCGCGCGATCTCGTCGGTCAGATTACTCATCGCTCCCTATCCGTCGCCCCCGCGAAGGCGGGGGTCCAGAACAACCGTAACAAACTCAGAGAGCTGGATTCCCGCTTTCGCGAGAATGACGACCGACGTACCGACATTTGGGCTTTCTGCTAGATGCCTGATCGAGCCGCCGCCGGCAACCGCTTGCGCCGCGCCGGCATTGGCGGTTGATATGATAACCGCGCGCCGCTTTGCCAACCGGCAGATGGAGAGCGGCCGATTGCGCCACGGCAAGACAGTCGGCCCAAGGATCCGATATTATGACCGGAATTCGAGCGGACGGAGCAGGAACCGCTATGGCCGAAATCCGCACCCGCATCCTGGTCGGGCCCGACCGTCGTATCTCCGGCACCACCCCTGCGGTCGTACCGCCCGGCGAACACGAGGTCACTATCGAGGTGGGGTCACCGCACGCCTATCCACCGCCCACAGCACCTTTCGACAGCGACGCCCTACCCACGCACGACCTCGGACCTTGGCCCGAAAGGCTTAATCTGCGCCGCGAGGACATCTACGACGAAAACGGGCGGTGAGCTTCGTCGACACCAATGTGCTCGTCTACGCTGCGGCCGAAAGCGCGCCGTTTCATGATCGGGCGCGGGACGCTCTCGTGCGGCTCGGTGCCGGCGAGCCGCTCGCGGTCAGCCGGCAGATACTGCGCGAATACATCGCGGTAATGACGCGATCCCAGACCTGGGGAAAGCCTCTGACCCTTGCCGAGGCAACCGCGGACGCTGCCCTGTTCGTCCGGCGCTTCACCGTCATCGAGGACGGCCCTGCAGCATGGGATCACCTTATGGAGCTGGGCCGCCGTTATGCGTTCGGTGGTCGTCAGGTCCATGACGCCAATGTCGTCGCGACGATGCTGGCACATGGCAAGCGCCGGCTGCTGACCTTCAACGAAGCGGTTTTAAGCGTTTCGTGCCGCTGATCGAGATCGTCACGCCCTGATGCCAATACTCCAACCAGACCGCTGTCGACCGCGGTCAGCGCGCGATAGGTGTCCTCGCTGAAATCCTGGTGGCCCGGCGTGTCCAAGAGGTTGAAGGTCAGCCCATCATGCTCGAAGGTCATGACCGCCGCACTGACCGAAATTTGGCGCTCGCGCTCGATCGCCATCCAGTCGGAGCGCGCCCGCCGCCGGTCGCCACGCGCCTTGACCTCGCCCACGAGCTGGATCGCCCGCCGAACAGCAGCAGTTTCTCGGTCAACGTGGTCTTGCCGGCGTCCGGATACGAGATGATCGCAAACGTTCGCCGACGGGCGATCTCGACGTGAAGGGTACTTATCGATCCGCTTCGGCTCTCGTCCGGGATGCCGGCTGCCGCTCGCGAGAATTCCCGCCGCCAACACGGGCGGTGGCGCCAACTGGCATCGGCGCATGTCCAATTATTTGCTCACGTCAATTTTCACCGCTACCGTGTAGTCTTTCCGTCTGTACGTACGCGTCGGTAAACAATATGGAAATCAGTCTAACAATGAGCGGGTTCCAAATATCGTCGTGGTCTTTCATGATCGCCGTATCCACAGCCACTGACCATAAGGGGATATAGTTTGGGAACGTCTCGCCTGCTGTCGCCGGCTGCCACGAAAGCTGCATCCACTGTTTGTGTGTTCCGACCTGTCTGTTCACCCGGGCCGCCAAATCTGAGCGAAATGGACAAAAACTTTTGACTAGGTCAACCCCGTTTGCGCATTGGTCGTCGGTTGCGTTGGCCGCCGCGGGGATCAGCGTCAACATATGAGTCCGGAAATCGGGTATCCAACCAAGAGCCTCATCCTTTTCAGTTGCCTCCTCGTCGGATAACGTCTGGGCAAACGGGGTCGTCAGCGCCCGAAATATCGGAAAGAATGTACCTGTGGCCGTATCTCCCAAGCTTTGTAGCGTGACGATTGAAGGAAGCTGCACCTCGCTCTTTTTTTTGAGGGTGGTGGACGCCCCACATTGCTCGTCGCCATAGTATGGACCTATGAGGGTCGGCCTATTCATCGCATTGTTGAACAGACCCCGGTAGCGCGCGCCTTCGAAGGCCGGACATTCAACCCTGACTCAAGCCTTGGCGTCAGTGCGTGATAGTTTATCAACGCACCAAAGCTGTGTCCGATGGAAAGCATGTGAACTCTGTCACAACTTTCCCCGCTCAATTGCCGATTGCGTTGGGTACCGTGACAACGATTATCGAGATAAGCCTCATTAAGGAACGCAAGCAATTCCTGGACAGAACCTGTTGACAGAGTTTCCGCCGCCAGCTTTCTGTCCCAAATATTCACGACATTTTGGCTTGGTGGATAAAATGGAAGCGCTGGAGTTAAAAGCGAATCGCCGCGCCAAGCGATTTCGATGCCCACAACGCGATGCGGCATTCGATGATTGTTATTTTCGCTCACTGACCTGGCGTATGCATCTTCCCGAACCGCGATATCCTGAAAGATTGCCTTGAACTCGGTTGAATAGTTGTTGTCGGCACGCGCATTACCATGCCAGCCATGAGTGAACACGACGACGTTTAGGCCGAAGTCCTTCTCATCGTGGAGGGCCTTTTTTATGGAATTTTCGATCAAGTATAGTTCGGATTGCCGATATGTCGCCTGGTCGCGGGCGATGTCGGTAGCTTGGCCTGCGTCATCGAACTCCACATAGTATAAATCATACTTCGCATGCGAGTGGTGCTCGTATGCAGTCTTCCAGCAATGGCTGCAATTCTTTGGGAGTCTGTTCGATTGCGTCATGCATCTTCGCCAAAAAAGCATCCCGGTCGTCGCTGGTTGCGCCTGCTTCTACAAATATCTTCTCGATGGCATCGTCATTCCAATCGTAAAGATCTTGGCATCGATCCTCGAATGGCTTGGAGACGAGGTCATCGGCAGCGCTGCGGTAAGGACCGGTACCAGCACAGCCGGCGAAAGCTATCGCTATGCCGATCACTCCGGCTGAACGTAGCAGGGACATTGATTTTCCCCCAAGCTGCAAGAACGAACAATATCCTGTTCAAGGCTAGCCCGAAAAGCTCGGACCCGTCGCCGATCCCCGCTCGGGGCGGGCGCCTTATTCGCGCCCATGACGGCGCCTGATCGCGCCCAATGGTTGCTAGGTATTCCGACACAATTGCGTATTAGGCGATTTCGCGATTGACCCATAAATGCCACTGTTATTCTATCTCAGGTGTTGGTTAACCGAGTCGGACCCTCTACGAACCGGCACCATCGGAGGGATCCCATGCGCGCTGCTCATCGCGTCATTGCTCGAAGCAAACCGTTCGTAGCATGTTTCTCCGGCCAAACTCTCAGCAAAAAGAAGCGGAAAGCCGGGTCGACCGTCACCAACATCAGTGTCCTACGACGCCGCACGCACGCGAGGACCTGGGCACGATTGCCGCGGATCAAGGAAAAGGTTAAACCATTATTCGGTGCTGTGGCAATGTCGGTCGTATCGGCATGTACATCCTGGCAAACGCAAGAGAGCACGTTGGACTAAATCTCGACGATTAACAATATGAGATATAGCCAGCTACTGAAAAACCTTTCCGACGCGATCGATCAAGGAGATTCTATTCCGTCCACAGGCGTGCCAAGCAGCGGAACGGCCACAACTGTCGCTACTGGTGGCCTAGCATTCACGCTTACGCAGCCGTTTGCTTTTGCGCATAACACGAAAACTTTCACTCCAACCGCTACGCTGAATTGGCAGAACAACTGGACCATTAGCCCGGTTTCCGATCCACAAGACCTACAAAATTTACGAGCCTTGGCCGGGCTGTTGTATTACAGGGACCAAGACATCTGGGATTTTGTCTCCAATACATTAAAGGTCTGGAATGTTAATCTATCATTAGAAAAAGAGCAACGCGAGCCACCTAATAAAACCAAAACGAGTGTATCGGAGGATTGTGGCATATCGCCCAATCCTGGCGAAATAAACGAT
>DATMKU010000343.1:0-2627 GCA_035570935.1 Allostellaceae bacterium | reverse complement strand
GACCAGGCGGTGTGCGGCGCCTGCACAGTGCTCGTCGATGGTATGCCGGTGACGGCCTGCACCACCTTCGCCTTCGAGCTCGACGGCAGGGCGGTGACGACGATCGAGGGATTGGCGGCAGGCGGCATTCTCGATCCGGTTCAGCGCGCTTTCCTTGAGCACAGCGCGTTCCAGTGCGGCTTCTGCACACCGGGCATGATCCTGTCTGTAAAGGCGCTCCTCGCGCGGCACCCCGAGCCGGACGAGAGGCTGATCCGGCAATGGCTGAACGCCAATATCTGCCGCTGCACCGGGTACCAGATGATTGTCGACGCAGTCCGCGCTGCGGCCAGAATAGGACCCGGCTGATGGACGGCGCCGCCTCACCGTTCCGTGCGCCGGTCGTCGCGCTCGACGGCCCGGACAAAGTGACCGGTGCGGCGCGCTATACCTTTGATGTGAGCCTGCCCGGCATGCTGCATGCGAAGGTGTTGCGCAGTCCCCATGCGCATGCCCGCATCCGCTCGATCGACCCCCGGCGCGCCGAGACGCTCCCTGGTGTCGTCGCCGTCGTGACCGGTGCCGATGCGGCGCGGCTGCCGGATCCCTATTATGGCGTCGCGATCCGAGACCAGCCGGTCGTCGCGATCGACAAGGTGCGCTATGTCGGCGACATGGTCGCTGCCGTGGCCGCAATCGATGAGGAAACCGCCTACCGCGCCCTCGCCCTGATCGCCGTTCACTACGAGAAGCTGCCGGCGGTCACGACAATTGACGAGGCCCTAGCTGAAGGCGCGCCGCTGCTGTTCGACACGCCGGTCGCAGGGGAACCCATCAAGCTCGGTGACGGCCTCATCAGCCTGAAAGAGCCCCGTCCGAATGTGCTCTGCGAGTTCGGCTACGCACATGGCGACGCGGACGCCGCGCTGGCAGAGTCGGACCGCGTCTTCGAAGACCGCTTCCACTTTTCACGGATCAACCACTTCCATCTCGAGCCGCACGTCAATGTCGCGCGCGTCACGGGCGAGCAGATCGAGTTGTGGTCATGCAATCAGGACCCGTTTGTGCTGCGCAGCGACATCGCGCGGATCTTCGGGCGACCTGCCAATAACATTCGCATTCATGCGAGCTATGTCGGCGGCGGTTTCGGCGGCAAGAGCTTCTGCAAGATGGAGCCGCTCGTCGTGCTGCTGGCGATGAAGGCGGGCCGGCCGGTGCGCCTCTGCCTCAGCCTCGACGAAAGTTTGCTGACGCTCACCAAACATGCCGGGATCCTGATGCTGAAAACGGGGGTCACCAAGGATGGCCGGCTGACGGCACGCAAGAGCGAGATCCAGCTCGACGGCGGCGCCTATTCGGACGCGAGCGCGCTGACGGTGGTCAAGACCGGATACCGCATCACCGGTCCCTATCGTTGGGACGCCGTTGCGACGCGCGCTTATGCGGTGCGCACCAATACGGTTCCGGCCGGGTCGTTTCGCGGCTTTGGCGGAACCCAGGCGAGCTTTGCGTCGGAATCTCAGATCGATATGATTGCGCGGCGGTTGGGGATCGACCCCCATGATTTCCGCTGCAAGAACCTTCTCGCCCCGGGCGAGCCGTTTCGACCAGGCGACAGCGGCATTGACAGCGACCTTGCGAAAGGGCTCGACGAGGTCGTCGAACGCATCGGCTATCGGCAGCGTGTTCGAAGCTCGGCGCAGGGTCACAAGGCGCGCGGGATGGGCCTCAGCATCGGGATCAAGGATGGCGGCGGCACCGGCAATCATGCCCAAGCCCTCGTCAAACTATACTCCTCCGGGCGAGCGATCGTCAGTGCCGCCGCGGTCGAGATCGGTCAGGGGGCAACCACAACGTTGAGCCGCATCGCCGCCGAGACTTTGAATCTTCCGCTCGATTGGGTGCGCTACGGCGCGATCGACACCGACTTGACGCCTCTCGACAACGGCACGCATGCCAGCTGCGGCACTGTGGTGACCGGCATCGCCGTCATGCGAGCAGCAGCCGATGCCCGTGCCCAGGTCCTCGAATTCGCCTCCGAGCGGCTCGGCTGCACGGCGGCCGAGCTGGCGCTCGACAATTGGACCGTTCGGCGCGGCAACTACGCTCATCCGCTCGCGCCGATGATCGCGGAGCACTATGGCGGCGCCGGGTTCGAATTCATTGGCCGCGGCATGGTCAAGGTCCCCAATGACCCAAAGGCGCCGCTGACCGCGGCGAGCTTGTTCTGGATGCCGAGCTGGGTTGGGGCCGAGGTCGAAGTCGATCGCGAGACCGGAAAGGTGCAGGTGGTGCAACTCGTGGTCGGCGCCGATTCCGGGCGCAGCGTCAACGCGATCGCGTGCCGCGGGCAGGTCGAAGGCGCTGCATTGCAGGCCTTCGGGCAAAGTCTCTTCGAAGAATTGCGCTACAACGGCGCCGAGCCGGCCAATGCGACGCCGCTCGCTTATCGCGTGCCGCTCGCGGGCGACCTGCCGGAGCGGTACGAGTCGTTCGTCCTCGAGCATGGCGGCCCCGGCCCGTTCGGCGCCAAAGGCATAGGCGAGAGCGGCATGCTCGGCGTCGCGGCGGCGATCGCCAATGCAATCGAAGATGCGGTCGGCGTCAGGGTCACGCAAATTCCATTCACGCCGGAACGCGTGCTCGCG
>DATMKU010000342.1:0-11497 GCA_035570935.1 Allostellaceae bacterium | reverse complement strand
CGATGGCGGACGGCGGTACCGGCCGCGAAATCGACCGTGGACGGGTATTTGTCGGGCTCGTCGGTGACGACGACGATGCGCTCGACCCCTTCGGCGGCGAGTTGCCGGGTCAGCCTCGGAACCGTCAGGCCGCCGTCGATCGGCTGGCCGCCGGTCATCGCCACCGCGTCGTTGAACAGCAGCTTGTAGGTGATGTTGACCTTGGCGGCGACCGCGGCGCGGATCGCCAATATCCCCGAATGGGTATAGGTGCCGTCGCCGAGATTGGCGAAGACATGCGGCGTTTCGGTAAACGGCGCCTGGCCGATCCACGGCACCCCCTCGCCGCCCATCTGGGTAAAGGTCGCGGTCGACCGGTCCATGAACTGCGCCAAGTAATGGCAGCCGATGCCAGCCAATGCGCGGCTGCCCTCGGGCACCGTGGTCGAAGTGTTGTGCGGGCAACCCGAGCAGAAATAGGGCGTGCGCGCAAACGGCACGATATTGCCGCCGAGCTGGCGTTCCTTGGCTTCGAGAAAAGCCAGCCGCTCTTGGATGCGCGGCGAAGTGTGAAAGCGCGCGATGCGCTGGGCGATGACCCGGGCGATCATCGCCGGGGTCAATTCGCCGGTCGAGGGCAGGATCCAGTTCCGGTTCTCGTCGAACTTGCCGATGACGCGCGGCCGGACATCCTCGCGCCAATTGTAGAGCTGCTCTTTGAACTGGTTTTCGATGACCGCCCGCTTTTCCTCGACGACGAGGATCTCGTCGAGCCCCTCGGCGAAATGACGGATGCCCTCGCGTTCGAGCGGCCACGACATCCCGACCTTGTAAAGGCGGAAGCCGATCTCGGCGGCGTGCGCGTCGTCGATGCCCAAATCATCGAGCGCCTGGCGGACGTCGAGATAGGATTTGCCGGTGGTGACGATGCCGAAGCGCGGGCGCGGGCTGTCGATGACGATGCGGTTGAGCCCATTGGCGCCGCCAAAGGCGAGTGCGGCATAGAGTTTGTATTTGTGCAGCCGGTATTCCTGTTCGAGCGGCTGGTCGGGCCAGCGAATGTTTAATCCGCCGGCCGGCATCTCGAAATCCTTGGGCAAAATAATTCCGACCCGTTCGGGCTCGAGTTCGACCGAGGCCGAGCTGTCCATCGTCTCGGCGATCGTCTTCAGCGCGATCCAGCAGCCGGAATAGCGCGACATAGCCCAGCCGTAGAGGCCGAAATCGAGAATTTCCTGTACCCCGGAAGGGTTAAGCACCGGGATACAGGCGTCCATGAACGCATATTCCGATTGATGGGCGAGCGTCGAGGATTTGCAGGTGTGATCGTCGCCGGCGAGCAGCAGCACCCCGCCGTGCCGCGACGACCCGGCGGCGTTGCCGTGCTTCAGCGCGTCGCCGCTGCGGTCCACACCGGGCCCCTTGGCGTACCACATCGCAAAAACGCCGTCATATTTGGCGCCCGCGAACAGGTTGAGCTGCTGGCTGCCCCAGACCGCGGTGGCGCCCAGCTCCTCGTTGATCGCCGGCTGAAAGCGGATGTGGTTCTTTTCGATAAAGCGCCGCGCACTCCACAATGCCTGGTCGAACCCGCCCAAAGGCGAGCCGCGATAGCCCGAGATGAAACAGCCGGTGTTGAGCCCGGCTGCAGCATCGCGCTGGCGCTGCACCATCGGCAGGCGCACCAGTGCCTGGGTCCCGGTCAGGTAGACGCGCCCCCTATCGAGCGCATATTTGTCGTCGAGTGTGACCGGCGCCAGCGCCACTGCCATCGCGACCTCCCAAAGCCGCCGCTCTGCTTTGATAAGACGTAGTGTTTTCCACGTGGTTCCTCAATGAGCGCCGCGATCCGATCGGGAAAAGGAAACGAACGAGCGTCGCGACGCTCGCTTCATCGCGCGAACTGCCGCGCGCGGCGGACCCCGCGACACAAACACCATCGCCGGCCAACTTCGCCGGGCGCGCCGACAGCGATTGCGGTGCCGCATCGGCAGGAGTAATGCATCATTAAATTAATTCCTCGCTCAAATCGTGGACCGCCGCCATGCCTGTAACGGCCCTGAAACGTGCACCCCCGGATCAGTCGCTGATTGGCGCGCTGCGCGACCTGCTCGGCGACCGCCTGTCGACCGCGGCGGCGATCTGCGCCCAGCATGGCAAGGACGAATCCTATCATCAGGCGCATGCGCCCGATGCCGTTGCCTTTCCTCGCAATACCGAGGAAGTCGCGGCGATCGTCAAGCTTTGCGCCCGGCACCTGACGCCGGTCATCGCCTTTGGCACCGGCACATCGCTCGAAGGCCACGTCGCCGCGCTCAATGGCGGGATCTGCGTCGACATGACGCAAATGAACGCGATTTTGCGGGTCAATGCCGCGGATCTCGACGCGACGGTCGAGGCCGGGGTGACGCGCAAGCAGCTCAATGAACATCTGCGCGATACTGGGCTGTTTTTCCCGATCGATCCCGGTGCCGACGCCTCGCTCGGCGGCATGGCCGCGACGCGCGCCTCGGGCACCAACGCGGTGCGTTATGGAACGATGCGCGAGAATGTGCTGTCGCTGACCGTCGTGCTGGCCGACGGCCGCGTCATTCGCACCGCGCGCCGCGCCCGCAAATCGGCGGCCGGATACGATTTGACCCGTCTGTTTGTCGGCTCCGAGGGAACGCTCGGCGTCATTACCGAGCTGACGGTGCGGCTCTACGGCATTCCCGAGGCGATCTCGGCTGCGGTCTGCGCTTTTCCGACGCTTGAGAACGCGGTCGACACCGTGATCTCGACGATCCAGGCCGGCGTGCCGGTTGCGCGAATCGAATTGCTCGACGAAGCGCAAATGGCCGCGATCAACAAATATTCAAAGCTCGACCACCAGGTGGCGCCGACGCTTTTTTTCGAGTTTCACGGCTCCCCCGGCGGGGTCGCCGAGCAGTCCGAAACCGTAAAGTCGATCGCCGCCGAGTACGGCGGCGCCGATTTCCGCTGGGCAACGACCGCCGAGCAGCGCTCGAAGCTGTGGCAGGCGCGGCACGATGCCTATTATGCGGCACTGGCGTTGCGGCCCGGCTCAAAGGGCTGGGCGACAGATGTCTGTGTGCCGATATCTCGGTTGGCTGAATGTATTCGCGAGACCAAGCAGGATCTGGCGCAATCGCCGATACCCTCGGCATTGGTCGGTCATGCCGGCGATGGTAATTTTCATCTTGTCTTTATGATCGACCCGGATCGCCCCGAAGAAATAGCCGAGGCGAGCCGGCTCAATGATCAAATGGTCGCGCGCGCGCTGAGCATGGAGGGCACCTGCACCGGCGAGCATGGCGTTGGCTATGGCAAGATGAACTTTCTGATCGCCGAACATGGCGAGGCGGTCAGCGTCATGCGAACGATCAAGCGCGCGCTCGATCCCGACAACATCATGAACCCCGGCAAGATCGTCAGCATCTGACCGCATCGAAAAATCGAGGAAAATCGGCGGCCGATGGTGACGGAACTTGATCAGCCCCTTCACTGTTTAGTTGACGGCGGGTATTATCAGGTGTTTGAAAAACGGGCTCGGGTCGTGGCGCTCTCGTAAGCTTTGGTAAACCGATCTGCGGGATCGTCGTTCTGGCCCCGAATTTTCCGCCTTGCGTCTTTCCGCGGTATGGATTGAAGCTCATGCCCAAGTACGGGTGAGCCGGGTACCCAGAGAACGACACCGAAGAACTTACAAACGAAGGTCTTTCGTATGGAGAAATCGAGTAAAAGAGGGAAAATCCCTCAGCAGGATTGGCCGTCGATTATTAAGCGATACGAGGCCGGGGAAACGCTGGCGAGCATCGCCCGGACATATGACTGCTCGCCGCCGGCAATCAGCTATATCGTCAGTCGGACGCGAGCGCGCAGCGCGGCGGCCGAAGCGGCCGCACCCAAGCCGGCGGCACCGGCTGAGCCGCAATTGATCAAAGCATCGTCTTCGCCGATGCCGACAAACGGCATACCAGCCGACGAAGCAACGCATAACAGCGCCGGCGGCGGCGTAAATACGGGTTTAATCATGCCGGTTGCCGAGCCGGTCAGTATCGAGCGTGCGCCGGCGGCCCCGGAGCCGAGCGCGAGCGGATTGTTCCCAGACCAGCCGCCACCGCCGCACAAAGTGGTCGAAAGCCAAAGTTCGCCTGAAATCGACCGAGCGGCGCCGCGCTACGTACAGGGCCAGCGCGATGTTTATCGGGGCGATCATGCGGTCACGCCGTCACCCATGCCGAGCCCATCCGGCGGGCCGGCGCACAATGCCGGCGGGCCGGGGCACATTGCCGGCAGGCCGGGGCACAATGCTGGCGGGCCGGGGCACAATGCCGGCGGGCCTTCCCAGAACGGCGAAGCGCGCCGCACGCTCCATTTGTCGCTGTCGCAAGCCAATGGGGCCGGCGGCGATTCGCATTCGCCCCACGCGCAGAACGCCGTCAATCCGGCGCATGGCTCCGACAACCGTCTAGCGGCGCGCCCGCAAAGCGGCCAACCGGGTTTCGCGCAGCAGCCCCGCCAGGCCGCGGGGCCTGCCCTTCCGTTCGGCCCGCCGCCGAGCCCGATGGGTGCGGTGCGCGGCCCGGCGATCGCACCGAGCGACGCTCAGAGAGCAAGAGAGGGCGGCGCGTTCATCGACCACGCGTTGCGCGAGCGAATCGACGGCGACATCGCGGCGTTTCTTGCCGCCTTTGACGCGGCCCTCGATCACGATACGGCGGAGAGCCGAACCGGGCTGCGCGAGGCGACCGATCGGCTGCTGCGCGCCGGGGCGCGGACGCGAATCGAGCTCGAACGGCTGGAGGCACGCGTCCCGCTCGGCTCGCGCGACAAGGACCCGCATGCGTCCTCGCTCTTCCGGCCACGGTGAATTTTCGCTTGGCCGGATTTTCCGCTTTGGCCTGAGCATCGGGCCGGCGCTGCGCATTGGCGAGCAACGCTGACCCGAGCCCTCGATGGTCAGGCCTATCCCTGGTTGGCGCCCAAGCTCATCCCGACATACTGCGTCACGCCGTGGCGGTTCAGCAGTAGGAGGGCGGTCTTATTGGACGAATGCGCGGCTTCTTTTAGTTTGGCCGCCGCTTCCCCCGGGGTGTGCACCGGCTGTTGATTGATCGACATGATGACGTCGCCATCGGCCAAGCCGACGCCGTCGGCAGCAGTGCCGGTGTCGACGCCGGTAATCACGACGCCGTCGACGCCCTTTGCAATGTGCAGTTCCTGCCGCAGATTGTCCGTTAATGGCGCAAAGCGCATGCCCAATGCCGAGGCTTGCGAGGCCTGCTCCTGATCCTGACTGCTCTCCGCCGAGGCGACCTTGTTATTGTCGGGAAGCTCGCCGAGCTTGGCCTCAAGCTCGGTCTTATGCCCGTCGCGCCAAACGGTAACCGTGGCGTCACTGCTGGGCGCGGCGGTAGCTACCAGCCGCGGCAGATCGTGCAGCTGGTCGACGGCACTGCCGTTGAACGCCAGCACCACATCGCCCTGCTTCAGACCGGCCTTGGCGGCGGGGCCATCGGGATTGACGACAGCCACGAGGGCGCCGTGGTCGCTCTTCAGACCGAGGCTCGCGGCGATCGCCGGGGTGACCTCCTGGATCTGCACCCCGAGCCAGCCGCGGGTGATTTTGCCGTGCTCCTCAAGTTGGGCGACGATGCTTTTGGCGACGTTCGAGGGCACCGCAAAGCCAATGCCGACGCTGCCGCCATTGGGCGAATAGATCGCGGTGTTGATGCCGATCACCTGGCCTTCGAGATTAAAGGTCGGGCCGCCTGAATTGCCGCGGTTGATCGGTGCGTCGATCTGCAGGAAGTCGTCATACGGCCCCTCGTTGATGTCGCGGCCGCGCGCCGAAATGATGCCGGTCGTCACCGTCCCGCCGAGCCCAAAAGGATTGCCGACCGCCATCACCCAGTCACCAACCTGGGCAGCGCTGCTGTCGCCAAAACTGACGTAAGGCAGCGTCTTGTCGGCCTTGATCTTTAAGACGGCGAGATCGGTCTTGGGATCGCGGCCGACGATCTGTGCCGTGTATTTGGTCTTGTCCTGAAGGATCACCTCGACCTTGCCGGCGTCGCCAACCACATGGTTGTTGGTCACGACATAGCCGGACGGATCGATGATGAAGCCCGAGCCGAGTGCGATGCGCTGGGGCTGGCCTTCCGGCATCTGCGGGGACGCATGACCCTCGCCGCCCGGGTTCTGCTGCTCGAAAAAGCGGCGCAGCATTTCGTCAAACGGGGAATTCGGGAAATTTTGAAACGGCGAGCCTTGAAACTGCTCCTGCTCCTCGGACATCTGGTCCGCTCCGGCCTTTTGCGTCACCGAGATATTGACGACGGCCGGCAGGACCTTTTTGACCAGCGGCGCGAAGCTCTGCTGTTGGATCAGCGCTACCGGAGAAGTCATGGTCTGCGGTGGCGTAGGAGTTGCCGGCGCCGGGTTTTCGGCCAACACCATCGGCGACAGGGCAAGCGTCGCGCCGAGCCCGAAAGCCGCGGCTGCGGCGCGGCCGCGGGTCAGCCTCGGGAAGCGGGTCTTGTCAGTTGTTGGGGTCGTGTCGGCTGGAGATTGTCCCATCCTATCCTCTTGCTGCGCAGTGTCGCCCCCTGCCCGAAACGCGAATGCGTCACCGGCGCGAGCGGGATCGCCGGATAATTGCGCCGAGCACGTGACAGCCGGCTTTCGCTGGCATTAATTCGCTGTAACCTCCTCGATCATCCCTTCGCGCGTGGATATCTTGCGGCGCCACGCGGCGGGGCGGCGCAAGATGCCGCTGGCCGTGCCGACAGGAGGAAAAAGTGAGCCGTTACCGCGAAATCACCGTCGAAGAAATGACCCCTTCGCAACGTCGGGTTCATGATCTGATCATCGCCGGCCGGCGCGGCCGGTTTGGCGGCCCGTTTCAGCTGCTGATCCGCGCGCCTGAGATTTGCGAGCACGCCTCGCAGTTGGGCGAGCATCTGCGCTGGGGCACGTCGCTGCCCGATCGCCTCTCCGAGCTGGCGATCATCACCACCGCCCGCTTCTGGCGCGCGCAATACGAATGGTACGCGCACGCGCCGCTGGCCGAGAAGGGCGGCGTCCCCAATGCCGCAATCGAAGCGATCCGCCGCGGCGAGACGCCGGCCTTTGCGCAACCGGACGAAGCGCTGGTCCACCGGACCTGCACCGAACTTTTCAAGACGCAGCGCCTGTCGGACGCGGCCTTCGCCGACGCGACCGCCGCCTTGGGTGAAGCCGGCCTTGTCGAAATCATCGCGATCGTCGGCTATTACACCCTGATCGGCAACATCCTGAACGTGTTTCAGGTGCCGGTGCCCGAGGGCGTCACCCCGCCTTTCGCGGAATAGCCGCCGCTCAAGATCGGACCGATTCGGCGGCACGGGCGACGCGCTCGACCGCGGCGAGCCAGTCGTCGAGGGCGCGTTCGGCCGGCTCGACCAGCACATGCCCGACCCCGGAAGCGCGATAGCCGGCGAGACGAGCGGCAAGCGCGCCGTCATCCGTGCCGTCCCAACCGTAGCGCACCGAGATCGCGAATTCCGGCTCGGGGCGCGCGGCGCGCAGCCGCTCGACGATCGGCGCCGCCGCCTCGGGCGAGACCCGCGAGCCGTGCCAGCCGTCGAGGCGCAGCGCGCGCTCCAATGCCGGCTGCGAACTGCCGCCGATCCAGATCGGGATCGGCTTGACCGGCTGCGGCAGCGAGCGCATGTCGTCGATCACCGCCGGGATATGGCGCGCCGAAAAGCTGACCGGGTCCTCGCTCCACACCGCGCGCATCATCGCGATGCCCTCGTCCATGCGCCGGCCGCGCTCGCGGAACGGCACGCCGAGTGCTGCGAACTCGGCCTCGAGCCAGCCCACCCCGGCGCCCAGGATCAGGCGCCCCTCCGACAAATTCTGCAATGTCGCCAATTCTTTGGCGAGCGGCAGCGGATGCCGCATCGGCAACACCAGGACGCTGGTGCCGAGCCCGACGCGCTGGGTGCACGCCGCCGCCCAAGTCAGGGTCAGCACCGGGTCGTAAAAAACCGGCGACGGCGGATAGGGCGCTCTGCTGGGCACGATGATGTGCTCGCTCGTCCACACATCGGCAAAGCCCAGTTCCTCGGCCTGGACCGCGGCGCGCCGGATCGCCTCCGGCCCGGCCTTGCGCCCGATCTGCGGCAAATGGATCCCGACCCGCATCGCCCGTTCTCCCAAAAGCCACGGTTGATTTACGGCAGCGCGCCTGTCGTCAGCGCCAGCACTTTCGATTTATAGCCGGCCGGCAGCGCTTTTGCGCTCAACCTTTGGTCGGCCGTGACCAAATTGCATGACAGGCTCTCGGCGAGCGCCAAATAAATGCAATCATATGGCGGATGGTCCAAAGCAATCGCCAGGGCCGTCGCCGACTCCAGTAACGGGCGCATCGGCAGCAATTCGACATCGGCGCGCTGCAACAACCCCGCCGCGAGGTGCGCCTCGTCCGCGCTCAGTTCCTTCCGCCGTGCCTTCTTCCACAGCACATTGGCGCATTCGGCCATCAGCAAATCCGGCGCGAACAAGCGGTGGCGGTGCAGGGTCAGAGCCTCTCGGGTCCCGTGCTCCTCGATCACCCACTTGATCGCGACGCTGGCGTCGATGACAAGATCGGTCATCGCTCGTCGCGGCTTTCCCGCACCAAATCCTCGGCCGGCGTATGGCGCCGCCCCGCGGTCAGGGCGCGCAATTCGGCCGCAAGCGCAGCGAAGTCGATGTCCGCCTCGCTGCCCAAGGCCAGGCGGAGAATATCCCGGACTTCGGCCTCGGCCGAGCGGCCGTGTCGTGCGGCCCGCCGCTTGAGCCGAGCGAGCAGGTCGTCATCGACGTTGCGGACGCTCAAATTACCCATCGCCGTCCCGCGCAGGTTTGCTTGCAGTGCCGGCAATGATAGCGTCTGATCGGCCCGGCGACAATAACGTTGCCGGCTGGCGACCGGGATCGCGTTCACCGATTTGTGTCGAGCGTTATAGGCTCTATCGCATGACCAGCGTTGCGACTTGGATGCAGGCTTTCGCCCCCGCTCCCGAAGGCGGGTTGCCGCGCAATATCTATCGCTATGTCCTCTCCACCAGCGCGCCGCATCAGCTGGCGCTGCTGGCGCTGACGGCCGCGGTCGCCTTGCTCGAAGTCGTTCCGCTCGAACTGCAACGCCGGATCGTCAACGATCTGGTCAAGCACCGCCCCTATTCCTGGGTGGTGGGCCTGTGCGCGGCCTATGCCAGCATCGTGCTCGTCCAGGGCGGGATCAAGCTCGCGCTCAACATTTATCGCGGTTGGGTTGGCGAGCGGGCCAAGCGCGACTTGCGGCAGCGGGTTCATACCTTTGTCGAGACCCCTGGCGCGGACTCGCCCGCTGTCGAAGAGCAGGGCATCGCGGTTTCGATGATCGTCGCCGAAGTCGAGCCGATCGGCGGTTTCGTCGGCGAGAGCGTCTCGGAGCCGCTACTGCAGGTCGGCATCATGCTTTCGGTACTGGCGTATCTGATCCATATCGATCCGTGGATGGCGCTGGCCGCATTCGGGCTCTTCATCCCCCAGCTCGTCTTTGTTCCGCTATTGCAATCCGCAGTAAACCGGCGCACCGGAGCCCGCATCCAGGTACTGCGCCAGCTTGGCATCGCGATGATTGCCGGAAATGGTGGCGCGGCCGACGAGAGAAGCCGCATCGATGATCGGCGAATTGAAAAAGCCTTCGCACTCGACATGGGAATCTTTAAGCTGAAGTTTTCGATGAATTTTTTAATGAATGTCTGCAACCACCTGCAGATAATTTCAGCGCTCCTGATCGGCGGCTGGTGGGTCTATACCAACCGACTCGAGATCGGCGGCGTGGTTGCGTTCATCTCTGGGATCGGACGGCTGAACGATCCGTGGGGCGACCTAGTCAATTACTTTCGTGACGTCAACGTCACCCAGATCAAATACCGTCTGCTGGCGGATGCGGTCAATCAGCTCTTATGACGGCCAGGAGGCCCCGTTCAGTCACCAAGCGGTGAAACGGGCACCGGCACCTGCCCACAGTGTTTGGGCAAAAAGGTGCCGAACTCGTACCCGGCGATTTCGTCGGCCCATCGGGATAGGTCTGTGAGAGCCGCACGTGAGTAGGCTCGGTGCCACTTACTGTGAGCGCTTCGCCTGATGGAAAATTCAGCTTCGCCACGCACGATGAGGATTTCTCGATGCAAGCGCGCGAGTTTATGACCAAGGACCCGGTTACCGTCTCTCCCGATACCCCGACGCCCGAGATCGCGAAGCTGCTTCTTGCTCACGGGATCAGTGCTGCACCGGTTGTGAATGGCAACGGCACGCCGATCGGCATGGTTAGCGAGGGCGATCTGCTCGGGCGCGGCGAGGCCGAGCGCGAAGCGCGGCGTGATTGGTGGCTGACATTGCTGGCAGAGGGGGAAGCTCTGCATCCTGACTTCCTGGTAACCCTCCGGAACCCGCAGCTCACAGCGCGAGAGGTCATGTCTGCACCGGTCGTCAGGATTACAGAAACAACCGAGGCCGCGGAAATCGCCCGCCTCCTTGAGGAATATCGGATAAAACGGGTGCCGGTCGTGCGCGACGACCGCATCGTTGGAATTGTCAGCCGTGCCGATCTGCTTCGCGCTTTTGCCGCGAAGCACTCGGAGCCGCACAGCTCGGATAAAATCTCCGGGCGGCCGGGGGTGGTCGGCCAGATCATCACTGCGAGGGATGCCCACTTCGGTCATAAGCGCGATGCCGTGGCCGCAAGCCCACCACGTGAGACGCCACCGCTCACGGCCGCAGAGGCTGGCGTGACCGTGGCCGATTTCCGAGCACTGGCAGCCGATTTCGAGCATCACAATGTCGAGCATCGGGAGGAGATGCGCCGGTCCGCGGCGGAGCAACGTCACCACCGCGTCAAGGAGCTCATCGACCACCACGTCGCCGACGAAAGCTGGCGCTCGATCCTGCACCTTGCCCGCGAGGCGGCCGCACATGGTGAGAAAGAGTTGATGCTGCTTCGTTTCCCAGCCGATCTGTGCACAGACCGTGGCCGGGCGGTCAACGCGCCGTTGCCAGACTGGCCCCAGACCTTGCGCGGCGAGGCCGCCGAAATCTACCTGCGATGGGAACGCGAGCTGAAGCCGGGCGGTTTTCACCTGACCGCGCGGGTGCTCGACTTCCCGGGCGGCTTTCCCGGGGAAATCGGTATGTTCCTCGTCTGGGATTGATGATCGGAATCTGCGGGCTGGGCGCGTCGCGAGAACTGATCCTCGGCTCGGTCGCCACCAAGCGGGGTGCGCTGCCGCCCGCGGACAATATATGATCAATGGCTAAGTGTTGGAATCCATGTTGCTCACACGAGGATATGGTCATGGATCGTCGCTTCTCCGTTGTCCGTTCGATTCGACGATCTGCCCGCGCCTTATCGAGCCAACGTCAACACAGACCCGCCCTTCTGATCGCCTTCCTGTAAACCCTGACCGACGGCTTTCGTGACACCGTGAGAATTCCCGCT
>DATMKU010000341.1:0-5367 GCA_035570935.1 Allostellaceae bacterium | reverse complement strand
CGTCAACCAGTCGATCCCCGGCCGCTTCCTCGGCTACGGCACGGTGATCGTGCGCGGCACCGGCGGCAGCCTCGAACCGATCCGCAACGTCGCCGACCCGCTGATGTTCCGCAGCCACATCACCGCCGGGGATCCAGGGCGCGACTGAGCGCGCCGCGCATTGCCCGGCGCCCGGCGGCGATTTGTTCGGGCGGGCGGTCGGCGGCGGGCGGCGTTGCCGCGGTGCGGCCTTTCTGACATCATCATGTCCGCCGGCGGAGCCTATATGATGCTGATGCGGTGGAGCGGAACGCAAGCCGATGCTGTTTGATTTCGGCTGGTCGGAGATCCTGTTGATCGGGACGGTGGCGCTCGTCTTTATCGGGCCCAAGGACTTGCCGAAGGCGATGCGCGTAGCCGGCTATTGGGTGCGCAAGGCGCGCACCTTGTCGCGCGAATTCCAGAGCAGCATCGACCAGATGATCCGCGAGGCCGAACTCGACGAGATGCGGCAGGATCTCAAGAAGGCCGCCGAATTCGATATCAACAAGGAATTCCACAACACGATCGACCCGACCGGGAGTCTCAGCGAAAGCCTGAAACCGCCTGAACTTCCTAATTTTTCGGCGGCCGAGCCGGCCCCGGCGCCGGCCCTCGGCAATGGCGTCGACGCGACGGCGCATGCGTCAACCGGGGCTGTAACGCCGCCCGCCGTGGCGCCGGCCGAGCCGGTGCCGATGGTCGCGGCGCCGGATTCCGAGCCCGATGAATTGGCCGAGGCCGAGGCCAAGCCCGCGCCGCCGGCAGCGCCGCCGCCCGAAACCGCCGCTGACGCCTTCGTGCCGCCCAAACCGTAAATCCCGTAATGACCGACGACCGCGAGGCCGAGCTCGAAGAGGGCCGGATGCCGCTCCTCGATCATCTGATCGAGTTGCGCAACCGGCTGATGTGGTCGATCGGTGCGATCATGGTCGCGTTTCTGGTCTGCTACCAGTTCAAGGTGCGGATCTTTGGCTTTCTGGTCCATCCACTCGCGGTGATCTTCCAAGGCCAGACCGGGCGGCACCTGATCTATACCGGCCTGACCGAGGCGTTCTTTACTTATGTCAGGGTCTCGTTCTGGGCGGCGTTGTGCATCGCTTTCCCGATCGTCGCGATGCAGATCTGGAAGTTTATCGCCCCCGGCCTCTACAAAAACGAAAAGCGCGCCTTTTTCCCCTATCTGTTTGCCACGCCGGTGCTGTTCCTGATGGGCGCCTCGCTCGCTTATTTCGTAGTTATTCCATACGCTTGGCGATTTTTCGTGAGTTTCGAGACGACCGGCGGCCCCGGCACCCTACCGATCGTGCTCGAGGCCAAGGTCAACGAGTACCTGTCGCTCGTCATGACCCTGCTGTTCGCCTTCGGGGTTGCGTTTCAATTGCCGGTGCTGCTGACCCTGATGGCGCGGGTCGGGCTCGTCACCGCGGCCGGTCTCGCCTCAAAGCGGCGCTATGCGATCGTGATCATGTTCGTCGTCGCCGCGGTGTTGACGCCGCCCGACGTAGTCAGCCAGACAAGCCTCGCGATCCCGCTGATCATCCTGTTCGAGGCATCGATCATCTCGTGCCGCATGGTCGAGCGGGCGCGCGCCAAACGCGAGGCCGCGGAGGAAGCCGAGATCGCCGGCAAAGGCACCCCCGCCGCCGGCGAATGACGCCCGCTCCCCGCGCGGGTTGATTGCGGAGTTCTCCCGCTTGCCTCACACCGCGCCGCGCTCGCGAAGGCCGGCGATGGCGTCGTCGTCGTAGCCGAGGTCGCGCAGCACGGCGTCGGTGTGCTGGCCTTGATCGGGGGTCGGGCGCAGTTCGCCGGGCTGCGGGTAGGCGCTCATATGGATCGGCTGGCCGACGACTTTTTGCGGCCCGAGCTTTGGGTGGCTGACCGGCTTGGCGATGCCGAGATGCTGCACCTGCGGGTCGGCGAAAGTCTGGTCGATCGTGTTGATCGGGCCGCACGGCACCCCGACCTTGTTCAACAACTCGACCCAATATGCATTCGGATGGCGGCGCATGATCTCGTTCAGGTGCACGATCAACGCCGAACGGTTCCGGGCGCGGGCGACCACCGTCTTGAAGTCGGGATCGTCGAGCAGATCCCGCGCACCCGCAGCCTCGCAAAAGCGCCGCCACAGATTGTCGCCCGAAGCGGCGATGTTGATATAGCCGTCGGCGGTTTGGAACATCCCGGTGCCGGGCGAGGTCGGGTGGAAATTACCCTCCTGGCCCGCGACTTCGCCCTTCATCAGATAGCGCGCCGCCTGAAAGTCGAGCATGTAGATCTGCGCTTCGAGCAACGACGTCTGCACCCATTGCCCTTCGCCGGTGCGCTCGCGCGCGAGCAAGGCGAGCACGATCCCGTAGGACAGCAGCAGGCCGGCCGAGGTGTCGTTGATCGCGATCCCGACCCGCACCGGGCCTTGCCCCGGATGGCCGGTGACCGACATCAGCCCGCCCATGCCCTGCGCGATCTGGTCGACGCCGGGGCGGCCGGCATAGGGCCCGTCCTGGCCAAAGCCGGAAATGCTGCCGTAGACGATGCGCGGGTTGATCTTTTTGACGGTTTCGTAGTCGACCCCGAGCCGGTGCTTCACATCGGATTTGTAGTTCTCGACGATGACGTCGGCGCGCCCTGCGAGCTTGAAGAAGATTTCGAGGCCTTCCTTGCTCTTCAGATTGACGGTCATCGACCGCTTGTTGCGGTGCAGGTTCTGAAAATCGGGGCCGTCGCGGCGGCTGCCGGTGGCATCGACCTGTTCGCCCGGCGGCTCGACCTTGATCACCTCCGCACCCCAATCGGCGAGCTGGCGCACCGCTGTCGGGCCGGCGCGATGAGCGGTCAGGTCGATGACAAAGAAATCATTGAGCGGCAACGGCGAATTCGGCATCGGCTGGTCCTTTGGTTGTCGGCATGAAAGCGGGAGCGCTAGACGAGGGCGGTCGGCTGCGGTCACCCGCCTGGGCCCTGTCGGAATATCGCGTCCGCGGTTTGCTGCTGGGCCGGCGACAGGCTCGCGTAAAGCGCCTGCAATGCCGGCAGCAGGCGCCGCATCCCGTCGATTTCCTGCTGGCCGTATTGGATCGCCAGGCGCAGCCCCTCGACCGCGTTCGCGGCCGCCGGCGGCGGGCTCGACATCATCCGCGCATTTTGCCGCATGACGTTGGCGAGCGCCTCGAATGACGGCTCCTGCGCTGGGGCAATCTGCAGCCGCTGGTGCAGCTGGGCGATGTTGGCCTCGACATTCGGCGCCGGCTGCGCGGGCGCTTGCGCCAACAATAGCGGGCGCTCGCCGGGGGGTGGCGCAGCAACCCCTGCGGTCAACGCCGCCCGCGCCGGCATCCCGGCGGCGAGCACCAGCCCCGCCGCCACCGCGGCTGCGGCGGCCAACCGGCCGCTAACCAACATCGTACCCGGCATGATCTTTCAACCCTTTGGTCCTGTTAGCGAATAGGCAGGCGTCGAGACAGCGGCGGGTGCAAGCCTCGGTCCTTGCGTCAACCGGGGGTCGCACCCTGGGTCGCCACTTCGAGCATGTAGAGGGACTGGCTCGCGGCCATGAACAACCGGTCGCGTTTGGGACCGCCGAAAGTGAGATTGGCGCACACTTCGGGTAGGCGAATGCGGCCGATCAGCTTGCCCGAGGGATTGAACACGAGCACGCCGGCATAGCCGAGCGGCGCATTGGAGGCACACCATAGATTACCAAAGACGTCGGCGCACATATCGTCGGGCCCGCATTTGACCCCGTCCACCATCATGTTCGTGAACAGTCGCTTGTTGGTGAGTTTGGCGCTTTCGAGATCGAAAGCATAGATGACCCCGTTGCCGCCGGTTCCGGTGTCGCCCGGGCCCTTGCCGGTGCTGATCAAATAGAACGTCTTGTGATCGGGCGAAAAACACAGGCCATTCGGGTCGGGGACCACCTCCTCGGGGACCACGATTTCGAGCTTGCCGCTCGGGTCCCAGCGGTAGGTGTTGGTCGGTAACTCGCGCTTCTTCCCACCGACGGCGCCGGCATCCTCGGCGCCGATGCGCGGGTTTAAGATCCCTTGCGGGTTGGTGGGGCCGCCGGCTGCGTCCGGATGCCCCTCGGCGATCTGATCGCCGTAGCCGGGATCGGTGAACCAGATGCTGCCATCGGGATGCGGCGCCACACCATTAGGGGAATTTAATGGTTTGCCTTCGAAGGAATCGGCGATGACGGTCACGGTCCCGTCGTGCTCCCAGCGCACGAGCCGGCGGGTGAAGTCCTCGCACGACAACAGCCTGCCTTGAAAATCGAAGGCGTTGCCGTTGGCATTGTTGGACGGCCGGCGGAACACGGTCACTCGGCTGTCATCCCAAATGTACCGGTACAGCGTGTTGCCCGAGACGTCGCTGAAGACAAGGTATTGGCCCTGGTTCGACCAGGTCGGTCCCTCCGCCCACAAGGCGCCGGTCCAGACACGGTAGATGGCACCCTGTGTTCGCCTCAACGGGATAAACGAAGGATCGACGACGATGACGTCGGGATCGGGATAGATCGACGGACGGCCCGGCCTCCACTCGCGCGGCGGGTTCGTGATCACGCTCGCCGGAACCCCAAGCTGGACTTTTTGTTGGGCGAGGGCACGTTGCGGGTCGAATGCCGCCGCACCGGCGAGCCCGGCGCCCGTGGCGAGCATCGTGCGCCGCGACCAGGATCGCCCTATCGGTCGCTCTGTCATCATTTCCTCCCCAATGTTTCGTGGCCGCGATTGTGAGCGTGCCCGCTCTGCGAGGCAATCGCCGGCGCGGTTGCGGCGCATTTCAGCCATGCGACGGCGGCAGGCCATGCGCTCGAATTCGCGGTGCGCGGCCAAACCCCGGCGCGTGCTACACTTTGCGCCGGAAAATGGGTAAATCGGGGTTCCAGCAACGAAAGGGATAGCGATGGCGTACGACCTCTTGATCAAAAACGGCCGCATCGTCGACGGCTCGGGCATGCCGGCGTTCCGCGGCGATGTCGGCGTCAAAGACGGCAAGATCGCCGAGATCGGCAAATTGAGCGGCCCGGCGGCGCGCACGGTCGATGCCGAGGGCCGCGTCGTCGCCCCCGGGTTTATCGACAACCACTGCCATTACGACGCCCAGGTCACCTGGGACCCGCTGTGCTCCTATTCCTGCGACCATGGCGCCACCACGGTGATTTTCGGCAATTGCTCGCTGTCATTGGCGCCGGTGCGCAAGGGCAAGGAAGACCGCCTCGCCGAATTCCTGTCCTATGTCGAAGCGATCCCGATGGAGGTGCTGCGCACTCTCGAATTCGGCTGGGAGACGGTGCCTGATTATCTCGACCAGCTCGATCATCATCTGGGCGTCAATGTCGGC
>DATMKU010000340.1:0-13592 GCA_035570935.1 Allostellaceae bacterium | reverse complement strand
CGCTTTGCCGCAGCCGGTGATCAGAGCAACGCGTGCAGCACTCGGCATCGTTTCCTCCCCTTGACCGCGGCGGTTTGCCGGCAGCGCAGTATTTCATCCCTCGCCGCCTTATGTAACGTGCAAACCTTGACCGGCCGGCAGCGAGGGCGCGCGATGACGAGAATTGCAACGACCGCGATCGTGCTCCTGCTGGCGGTGCTCGGCGCCCCCAGTGTTCACGCCGACGGCAAGCCGGAAAGCGCGCTGCCGCCGCGCGCCGTGACCCATCATTCGATGATGCTCGGCGGCCACCGCGTCGATTACGACGCGATCGCCGAGGCGCTACCGCTGACCGACAGGACCGGAACCTCGACCGCCTCGATCTTTACGGTTTCGTATCTCGTTGCCGCCCCAGGCGGCGCACCGCGGCCGGTCAGTTTTGTCGTCAATGGCGGCCCGGGAGCCGCTTCGGTTTTTCTGCATCTGGGAGCACTCGGGCCAAAGGTTCTGGATACGCCCGCCGATGGCGACGCACCGACCCCGCCGGTACGCCTCGTCGACAACCCGTCGACCTGGCTGCCCTTTACCGACCTCGTCTTTATCGACCCGGTCGGCACCGGCTACAGCCGCGGCGAGGGCGGCGACAAAAATCCCGACGCGCCGTTCTGGGACGTCGAGACCGACCTGTCCTCGCTCGACGCCGTTATCCGGCTATGGCTGACCCGGCATGGGCGATGGGAATCGCCGGTTTATCTTGTCGGCGAGAGCTATGGCGGGTTTCGCGCCGCGGCGATGGCCGAGCGATTGCCGCGCGATGCCGATGTCACGGTCAGTGGCCTGGTGCTGATATCGCCGGCGCTCGATTTGTCGATCCTGCACCCAAGCGAGCGCGATGTTCTCGCTGCCGGCTTTTTCCTCCCGACCTATGCCGCCACCGCCGCCGCGTTGGGTGTCGCCCCGGCCGCGGGCGACCTCGGCGCGGTCGAGCGGTTTGCCTTGTCCGACTACCTCGTCGGTCTCGCCGGGTTGCCGGGCCGGCCGCGGCCCGACGACCCGTTTGTTTCTCGCGTCGCGGGGATGATCGGGCTGCCGCCCGACATCGTGAGCCGCTATCGGGCGCGCGTCCCGAGCCAGGTGTTCGCACAGGAGATTCTGCGCCCGCGCGGCGAGATGGTCAGCCTTTATGACGGGACGATCGCGCGCCCGGCACCCTCGGACCAGCACGACCAAGCGGGCGACCCGCTGTTACGGCCGATCGCCGCCGCTTTGGGGACGGCCTTCAATGCTTATGTCGCCGATGCGCTCGGTTACCGCACCGACATGCCGTACCGGGTGTTGTCCGGCGATGTCGTGCGGCATTGGGATTGGCATGGCGAGCACCGCGAGAGCGGGCCGGGGCTGGCGCTGACCTCGCTCGAAGCGGCATTGCTGACGCATCCCGAAACAAAGGTGCTGATCGCCAATGGCCGCTATGACCTGGTGACGCCCTATTTGTCGTCGCGCTGGTTTGTCGACCAGCTGCAGGTGCCGACGGCGGTGCGCGGGCAAATCCGGCTGCGGGTCTATCCCGGCGGCCACATGCTTTATCTGCGCCCGACGTCGCGCGCCGCCCTTGCCGAGGACGCCGCCCGGCTCTACGCCGCACCTGGTGCGCCGCCGCCGTCGCAATGATCTCGGTGCGGAAGCGTTATTGGGTTCGGGGCCAGGATAGCGTCAATCGCCCACGGCATGAGCGGACGCTGCTGCGAGTAGCCGGGCTGGCGGCGGTCAGCGCGCTCTTCGAGCGCGATCCGGGACGGGTCGAGCGATTGTTTTTCGAGGCCCGGCGGCGCGGCGATGTCGGCGGGTTCTGCGCGGCACTCGCCCGCATGGGCAAGCCCTACCGCGAGGTCGATGCGGCCGAGCTGGCGCGGGTCGCCGGCACGGTATTGCACGGCGGCGTCGCCGCGATTGCACGGCCACGGCCGTTCGCCTCATTCGATCCCGCGGCGGTGGCCGATTGGGCGCGCGACGGCAAGCCGATCCTGGTTCTCGACGGCATCGGCAATCCGCACAATCTGGGCGCGATCGTCCGCACCGCCGCATTCTTCGGGGTCGAGCGCGTCATCCTCGCCGACCGGCCGGAGCAGGCGCTGCCGTCGGATGCGAGCTATCGCGTCGCCGAGGGCGGGCTCGAGCATATGACGCTCTACCGGGCGAAGCTGCCTGCGGCGCTGGACGATCTGCGGAAAAGCTACCGGATTATCGGCGCCGCGCCCGAGAGCGGCGAATCGGCGATGAAACCGGTCGGGGGCAAGCCGGCGGCGCTGGTGCTCGGCAACGAGGAGAGAGGGCTCGACCCAAACGTTCTCGCGGCATGCGACGCGATCGCCACGATCCCCGGCAGCGGACGGGTACAGTCGCTCAACGTCGCCGCCGCCGCGGCGATCCTGATCCACGCGCTGAGCCGCGGCCGGTCCTGACGCCGGCAAGGCAAGCCAACCGTCCGCCGGTCGGTCAGGGCGAGCGGGTCAGCCGGGCGGGTCGAGCCGCAACGCGCGCATGCCGGCGAGCATGGCCGCAGCCGGCAGCAGAGAGAACGCCAGGAAAAGCCAGAAGACGCCGCGCACAACACCTTCGGCGCCGAGCGCAGGGTCGGCAAAGCCGGCAAGATTTGCAACTATTCCGGCCAACGCGGAGGTAAACGCCTGGGCGATCAGTTGCAGGGTCGAGATGAACGCTCCCGCGAGGCCGCGCTCGGCCGCCGCAGCGGACGCGATCATCAAGCTGGCGAGATGCGCCCAGGCGACCCCAACCCCCGCCCCGATCGGAACGAGGGTCAGTGCCACCAGCGCAAGCGAGCCGGATCGCAGCATCCATGCCGACAAAACCAAACCGGAGGCCGACAGCATCGGGCCGCCAATGATAAATCTTCGCGCCCTCGCGCGTCCGGCGGACGCGCTGGCCAACGCCGCGACGGTCCACGACACGGCAACAACCGCACTCAGATACCCGCCGGCCATCGGCGCGTGGCCGCCGATCGCGGTGACGACGTAAGGCACATAGAAGGCGGCGGTCGTGCTGCCCGCCATCAGCGCCATCGCCAGCGAGACCGCCCCGAGGGCGCCGCGAGGATCGAACGCGCCCGTAGGCAGCAGCCGCGAACCGCCGGCAGCGGCACCTGCGGCCCGATCGATGCGCAACATCGCCGCCAGCAGCACGATGCCGGCGACAAGGCCGCAACCGGCGGGAAATACCCGTCCCGAGATCCCGCCGAGAGCCACCGCCATGACCCCGGCGCCGAGCAGCGTCAGGCGCCCAAAATCGATCTTGACGGCCGTCCCCGCGCGCGTCCGGCTGGCATCGCGACGCGACAGCCCGGCTCGCTCAGCGAGTGCCGCCACCGCCGCGGCGATCGGGACATCGGCCCAAAAGGCCCACCGCCACAGCCCCAATCCCGCTAGGATGCCGCCGAGGAGCGGTCCGGCGAGGGCGCCGACGCTCCAAACGCTCGACACCATCGTGATCGCGCGCGTGTGCAGCGTCGCCGGAAAGACCTGCGAGATCGTCGTGTAGGCGAGGGCGGTCAGCAATCCGCCGCCCAATCCTTGGAGGAGGCGCCCGGCCAGGAACAGGCCGATGCCGGGTGCCGTCGCACACGCCGCACTTCCGCCGGCAAAGAGCAACAGGCTGATCCGGTAGGAGTCGCGCAGGCCGCGGGAGACCGCCAGCGGTGCCGCAAAGGCCGCACCCCATATCGCACCGACAAAAGCGAGGGTCATGGTCCAGGCAAAAAAGCGCAGGCCGCCGATTTCGGCCACCGCCGGCGGCAGCACCGTGGCGACCACCCGCAACGACAATGCGTGCATCAAGACGCCGCCGGTAAGCACCACGAGCGGTCCGCCATTGCCCTTGGCGAAGAGGACCGCCCAACCAACGAGCGCGTCGCGATCGGCGGTGCGGCCGGCGGCATTGCGCGCGCCCCCGCCGGACTCGTTCAAGGCCATTTCCTACCCGTACAGCTTTATTCAGAGCTGTAATGCTAGGATCCCAGTATCACGCCTGCTAATGGTCATTGCTCACGCTGTCATGAAATCAAGTCATGCGAGAGGGCCGATGGCCAGCCCCTACCGTTCGCTTCCACCGCTTGGGACATTGCGCACCTTCGAGGCTGTCGCTCGGCACCAGTCGTTCACCCGGGCGGCTGACGAGCTCGCCCTGACCCAGAGTGCTGTCAGCCATCAGATACGCGCGCTCGAGGAGCATATCGGCGCGCGCCTGTTTCAGCGCCGGCACCGTGCGATCGAGTTGGCCGCGGATGGTCAAACCTTGCTGGAGGGCGTGCGCGCCGGTCTCGACAGCATGCTCTTCGCCAGCGAACGGGTGCGCAGTCGGGGCCGGGTTGGCGTCCTTACCGTGGCGGCACCGGCGGCATTCGCGGTCTGGTGGCTGGTTCCGCGCCTCGGCAGGTTCGCAGCGCTCCATCCCGAGATCGAGGTTCGGATCGCCGCGATCGACGGCCGCGAACCCGATCTGTGGCGCGACGGGATCGACGTGGCGGTGGTCAAGCGCGCGGCGAAGGCCGCCGGCGGCAATACCGACGCGATGCCGCTGCTGCACGAGCTGGTTTTTCCCGTATGCGCGCCATCGCTGCTCGGGGAAGCGCGGTCGCTCGCTAGCCCCCGCGATCTCGTGCCGCACACGCTGATCGAATGCGAGGAGGCGGAAACCGAGGATGCGGAATTCGCCTGGTCGACATGGCTCGGCCGGTTGGGGTTGCAGGCGGCGCCGTCATCGCGGCGGGTCAGGTTCAGCCATTTTGGACTGGCGCTGTCGGCGGCGGTGGATGGACTTGGCATCGCCCTTGGCCGATCGCCGATGGTCGATGCGGAACTGGCCGCCGGCAGGCTCGTACGACCATTCGCCAAAGAAGTCGCTGCCAAGGCGTCCAACGTGTTCGCGCTTACCTGGCGAAACACCGGGACAGCGCTTCAAGACCAGCGCATCGCCGCCTTTCGCGATTTCGCATTGGACGAGGCCTGCGGCTGCGAACTCGCGGCGGGCCCGTGCGGGATGCCCGCATCGGAGCGGGATTCGCAAGCCCGGGCCGGCTGGATGGCCGGCCGCGCGGCGCGCCGCGCGATGGTCGAGAACCGGCTATAGGGTTTCGCTGCGTGGCGGCTGGGCGTGATTGCGAGCCTCCGCGATCAAGGCGTCAAGTGCCGTATTGAGTCCCAATGCGATCTCCGGCCGGCCCTCGACCCGGGCGAGCAGCAAGGCCGCGGCCTCGATCGTCGACAGGGCTTCGCGGCGCGGCTCGCGGCGGATTCGGTTGTAATGCGACGGCCGCTGCGGATCGAGCACCAGCCGGCGCAGTTTGAGCAGCCACGGGTTGCGCCACCACAAGGCTTTTGCCTCGCTCCAGCTGCCGTCGAGCAGAACCGCGCCGTCGAGATCGCGTAGCATCGTCGGCTGGTTTGTTTCGGGCTTCCCGTAGCGGTCGACCGCGACGACATCGCGTTCGAGCGCGAAGGTTCGCGGCCGCGCCGAGCCAAGATAGAGCACCCCCCAGCGCCGCGGATCGGCGGGCCGGCCGAGCGCCCGCCCCAAATTCGCCCAGGACAGCCCAACGACCAGCGCCGCCCGCCGCAGCATCGCCGCGGTCAGCGCTGCGGTCGCCAGCGCCTCCCGCTTTTCGCGAGGATGCTGTAAGATTAGCAGGAACACCCGGTTGTCGATCGGTTCGCTCGGGTTCATGCCACCGGCTCCAGTCCGCCATCGCGTAAAGCTTGGGAGTGTCCGTACCTTCTGCACGTCAGTCTAGGCGCCATCCAACTTGGCGATTTGCTCTCCAGTATGGCACAAACCTGGTGCGGTGCTCGGCCGAGCGCTTTATCGAGGATTTTGATGCATCAGCGTATCCGCAAAGCGGTGTTTCCGGTCGCCGGGCTCGGCACCCGGTTTCTTCCGGCGACCAAAGCCATGCCGAAGGAAATGTTGCCGGTCGTCGACAAGCCGTTGATCCATTATGCGGTCGAGGAAGCCAAGGCGGCCGGCATCGAGCAGTTCTTTTTTGTCACGAGCCGCGCGAAAAGCGCGATCGACGACCATTTCGACCGCGCCTTCGAGCTCGAAGCAACCTTGCGCGAGCGCGGCAAAACCGAGCTTGTCGAGGAACTTGAGTCGCGCCTGCCCGAACCCGGTCAGATCGCCTATACCCGCCAACAGACCCCGCTTGGGCTCGGGCATGCGGTGTGGTGCGCCCGCGCATTGGTGGGCGACGAGCCTTTTGCGGTGCTGTTGGCCGACGATTTGATGGTGTGCGACACGCCCTGTCTGGCGCAGATGGTCGAGGCCTACGAAGAGGTCGGCGGCAACATCGTCGCGATCATCGACGTGCCGCGCGAGCAGACCCAACGCTATGGAGTGCTCGATGTGGTGTCGGACGACGGCAGATTGGTGCGGGCTCGGGGGGTCGTTGAAAAGCCCGAGCCGGCGGCGGCGCCGTCGACCTCTACGATCATCGGCCGCTACATCATCCAGCCGGAAGTTTTCGGGCATCTGGCTCGCGGCGAGGCCGGCAGCGGTGGCGAAATCCAATTGACCGACGCGCTTGAACGGCTGATCGAAGACGGCCAATCCTTTCATGGGCTGCGCTTTTCCGGCCGGCGCTACGATTGCGGCGACAAGCTCGGCTTCCTCGAAGCAACCATCGCGTTGGGGCTCGCCCATCCCGAACTGGGGCCAGGGCTGCGCCGCATATTGAGCACGTATTTTTAGTCAGGAGCAGCGATGCCGCACCGTTTCGATCCGACGATCCTGCGCGAATACGACATCCGCGGCATTGTCGGCGAGACCCTATCCAGCGCCGATGCATTGGCGATCGGCAGAGCTTATGCGGCGACGCTGGCGGAAAAGGGGGGACGCCGCGTCGCGGTCGGTTACGACGGCAGGCTGACCTCGCCCGAACTCGAAGCGGCGCTCGTCGATGGTCTCGCCCGCGAGGGCGCCGATGTCGTGCGGATCGGCCGCGGGCCGACGCCGATGCTGTACTATGCCGCCGCCACGCTCGCAGTCGACGGCGGCGTCATGGTTACCGGCTCGCATAATCCACCCGAATACAACGGCTTCAAATTCGTCCTTGGCGGCAAGCCGTTTTATGGGGCGGCGATCCGCAAGCTCGCCGATACGGCGCTCGGGCTCGCCCATGAGCGCGGCAGGCGCGGCCAGGTCGAGGTGCGGGGCATCAGCGACGCCTATGTCGAGAGGGTGGCGCGCGATTATGACGGGTCGCGGGCGCTGACCGTCGCCTGGGACCCGGGAAACGGCGCCACCGGCGACATCGTGCGGCAGTTGACGGCTCGCTTGCCTGGCCGCCACATCCTGTTGAACGCCGAGATCGACGGCAATTTTCCGGCGCATCATCCCGACCCGACGATGCCGGAAAATTTGCTGCAATTGCAGCAGGCGGTGGCCCGCGAGCGCTGCGACCTCGGCATTGCCTTCGACGGCGATGGCGACCGCATCGGGGTCGTCGATGAGGAAGGCGAGATCTGGTGGGGCGACCAGCTGATGATCGTCCTGGCGCGCGACGTGCTTACTCGGCACCCCGGAGCCCCGATCCTCGCTGATGTCAAGGCGAGCCAGGTTTTGTTTGACGAGATCGCCAAAGCCGGCGGGCGCCCGGTCATGACCGCGACCGGACATTCGCCGATCAAGGCCAAGCTCGCTGAAACCGGGGCGCCGCTTGCCGGCGAGATGAGCGGCCATATTTTCTATGCCGACGGCTATTACGGATTTGACGACGCGGTCTATGTCGCGGTTCGCCTGCTCGGCATACTCGGCCGGATCCCGCAGAGCCTGGCGGAGCTGCGCCTTGGCCTGCCGATGGTCGTCAACACCCCGGAACTGCGCTTCCCTTGCGCCGAAAGCCGAAAATTCGCGGTCGTCGGCGAGGTCGGCGAACGGCTGAGACGGGCCGCGGCCGAAATCGTCGATATCGACGGGGTGCGCGTGCGCACCGCCGACGGCTGGTGGCTGTTGCGCGCCTCGAATACTCAGGACGTGCTGGTGGCGCGCGCCGAATCGATCAACGAGGGCGGCCTCGCCCGGCTCAAGGCCGAGTTGGCCAGCCAGCTTGCCGCCTCGGGCGTGGCGCTTCCGGACGCCTGAGGGCCGGATCGGGCGCCGATCCGGCCGGTCCCGTTCTTCGCGTGCTGCTCAGAAACGGATGGCGATCTTTGGCGAGGTCGGCGAAATCACCGAGCATTCGATTTTTTTCTTATGCAGCTGGGCGCATGCACTTTGCGCTTCCCGCGGTGTAAAGTTGAGTAGCCGCGCGCGATAGAGATGCTCCTTGGCGGCTTTGCCCGGCTCGACGATCTGCATCGGCTTGCCCTTGGCGATCGACAGGCTCGCCGCATCGCGCGCGGCCTTTTCGGCCGCCGTCGGGGCGTGAAACGCGCCGAGCTGGATGCCCCAGCGCTCGGCGGCAATCCCAGGGCGCAGCACCTCATGCGGCAACGTCGCCGCCTCGGCCTTGCCGACCGGCGACAGATGCGCCGCCAGGCGCGAGGCCGCCTTGCTGAAGATGCCGGGCTTGGCGTGCGCCGGCGGCGGGGCTTGCTCGACCGCAGCGACGACCGGCCCTTGCGGCGCCGGCACCGGGGTGGGCGCTGCGCGGCGTGCGACCATCGTCTCGAGAGCGACGCCGAGCGAGGCATACCCTTGGTCGAGCAACGCCCCCATCTCGCGATCGCGAGACCCGCCCGAGGTGCCGCCGAGAACGACGCCGATCAGCCGATGCCCGTCGCGCACCGCCGAGGTCGCGAGGTTGAAACCCGAGGCGCGGATATAGCCGGTCTTGATGCCGTCGGCGCCGGGATACCAATCGAGCAAATGGTCGTGGCCGACGATGAGCCGGCCCTGAAAGACAAACTCGCGCGTCGAGAAATAGCGGTATTCGCGCGGGAAATCGTGATAGAGCGCCAATGCCAGCTGGGCGGTGTCGCGCGCCGTCGTGTGCTGCCAGGGATCGGGCAGCCCCGAGGCGTTGCGGTAGAACGTGTTGCGCATGCCGAGCTGCTGGGCCTTGCGGTTCATCATGTCGGCGAAGGCCGGCTCGCTGCCGGCGAGCCCCTCGGCCAAGACCGCGGCGGCGTCGTTCGCCGACTTCGTCACGATGCCGAGGATCAGATCCTGTACGGCCACCGCTTCGCCTGGCCGCAGGTCGAGCTTGGTCGGCGACTTGCTCGCGGCCTCGACGCTGACCGTTAAGAGCTGGTCGAGCCGCAGCCGGCCGGTGTTCAGCGCCTCGAAGGTCAAATACAGGGTCATCATCTTGGTCAGCGAGGCTGGGTAGGTAATGGCGTCGGCATTGGCTTCGCTCATCACTCGCCCGGTATCGGCGTCCAGGACAATCGATTCGCTGACCGGAGCCGGCGCAAAGCCCACGGTCCCGAGCCGGAGATGATGCCGCACATGCTGCGCCGCCTCGGCTCCCCTCGGACCCGAACCGATGCCGGCGACGACGATCGAAACTACGGCGACCAAGATATTCAACCGACGGGAACCGCCCCCGTGGATCCCGTCGCGCTGCTGCTTCACGACGTTCACTGCAACCCCCAATTCCCCCAAGTCGCGCGAAATCAGCGACTACGCGCAACCATCGCAGACGACAATAGGAAAAAACAGCGAAACCGTCCACTTTTCGCATATTTTGCTTCGCCGTTCTTTATCCGCATCGGATTGGTCTGGCCGGCGCTGGGCGCGTCGAAGGCTGGGTCAGCGAGATCGGCCGCTCGCGGGTCTTTTCGTCACTTCGGCCGCGTTTTTGTGCATCGCACAATTTCTGTTGCGAAGACGGGCGGATCCCGACTATAAAGCGGTCGTGCATCGCAACAGCCCGTGGTGTTTCATAGCGAGCACCACAGATGGAGAGCAGCGGAGATGGAGAGCAGAGGCAGACGCACCCCGCGCATGACGGCGGCGGCGGACGCTGCAGCTCCGCAGGGCGTGCCCGAGGCGAATCCGATCAGGGTCGATAAGCTGGTGGAGGAGCCCTCGGCACCGCCGGAGATGATCGTGCAGCGGATTTCGCCACCCGTGCCGGTGATCGCTGCCCGGCCTGGACCGGCTGCATTGCCGGCCATTGACATCGGTCGCGACATTTTTGACGTCATCTCCGAATCCCGCGCGGCGCTGGCCCGAGGGGTCGAGTCGATCAGCGACGAGATCGCGGGTCTTGCCCGGCACAGCATCGACGCGACGGCGCACACGGCGATCCAAATGTTGGGGGTAAAGACCTGGGCCGACGCGGTCGCGATCAACACCGCCTTTGCCCGCACCGGTTTCGACCATTGGCTCGACAGCTCAGCCAAGGTCTCGGAACTCGGGGTCAAGCTCGCCGTCGAATCGTCAAAGCCGTTTGTCGCCAAATTCGGTCAAGTGTGGAGCGGAGCCCATTCCGGCCGCTGAACAGGTCCGAGCGCCCGTGCAACGCGCCCAACGCCCGGCGGCTATGCCCAAGATGCCCGCGCACGATCCCCCGGTGATGGTGGCGGGCTGATTGGCGTAGTCTTGCGCACTAGGATGGGACGGCGACGCGGCGGCGCGATGTCTTGAAGTGCTCAGCGGCCGCTGCGGGAACCATCGCCGCCGGCTATGTGCGTCCGGCACGGGCGCAATCCCGACAGGACGTGATGGGCGCCGGCGCGAACCCTCAGGGGTCGGAGGCGTCGAGGAACACCTACGACCCGCTGTTGACCTGCGCGGTCAAAAAGGATGCCAACGGAAACGACCACTACGACCCGCCAGCCAAATTCAAGCCGGAACTCGCCGAATCGCAAAAGCCGGAGCAGTTTGTCGTCGTCGTCGATCACACCTCTTGCATCGACTTTCTGTGCAAGGACAAGCTGACCTTTCCCGATCTCGCCGTCCCGACGCTGTGCGTGATCAATTCCGCGCTGGCCAAGAAAAACGCCACGGACAAGGACCCGTGGGCGATGGACTGGCTCAAGAACAACGAAGCCGGCAGCGGAGCCTATCGCGTCAAGAAATGGACGCCGGGTCAAGAATTGGTCTACCAGCGCTTCGACGATTCGAAATCCGGCCCTTTGCCGAAGATCGAGCGGTGATCCGGCGCACGGTAGCGATGCCGAGCAACCGGCGCGCCCATATCGAGCGCGGCGACGCCGACATCTCGTCGGCAGGCCCACCCGCAGGCTGACTCACCCGCAGGCCGGATATTCTTACCAGCCAAGCGCGCAAGAGAGATGTGGACTCGGCGTTAACGATCGGGCAGGATTTGCCGAAGGGGATTTGCCTGCGGTAAACTCACATGAGGTTCTGGGGAGCGATTTTCCTCTGCGCGGCGATATGTGCCGTCTCGGGCGCGACGGCGGCCGACGCCGCTTCATGCCGGGTGAAGAAGAACCACGATTGTTTCGACACCCACGCCGTCGTCAATTTCAGCACGGTCCCGGACATCTCCAAGCAGATCGTCAGCGAAGAACCGGCTGTGCCACAGCCGAAAACGAGCGTCCTCGAAGCGCCCCCGATCACGACCTACACGGGTCCAACCGTCGGGGTCAGCTCGATGGCCCACGCGCCGACGGTCGGTTATTACTGGTCGCTGGAGCCGGACACCGACAAATAATCCTCCCATCCAGACGGCTGGTTCGTTTTTTTCGGGCCGACGACCCGCACGCCCGGTGATTGATCCTGAATGCCTGATCGCGGCGAAAGGCGAACGCGACCGGTGGACGCCCCGGTCAAAATCGCGGCCGGGGCAACGCTTGCCCGATACGGCCGGCGTCTGCCGGCGCGTTTCCCGGTAACCCTCCGATAGGCCGAATATGACGGAGAGTCGATCGGAAGGTCGGTCGGGCCGAGCGCCGCCGAACTCTTTCGGAAAGCCGGAGATCGTGCCGCGCGACCGCGAGCGCATCGCCGATATCCGGCTTCTCGGCTTTGGCTTTGTCTGCAGCGTCGTGGCCTCGGCGGCCCTGCTGGCGGCAGCAATTTCCCGCGGTGGACCTCGCCTCGTTCTCGGTATCGGCGTTTACGTCGCCGGGTTGACGGCGATGTTGGGCTGCTCGCTGTTTTATCGGGCGGCGAGGGAACCGCGGCGGCGCCAATTTCGTCGCCGTCTCGACCACGCCGCAATTTTTGCGATGATCGCGGGATCGGCGACGCCGTTCGCGCTTGCGCGCGGAGGTATCCACGGCGCCCTTGTGACGACGGCATTATGGGGGGTCGCGGCACTTGGGATCGCCTTCAAATTGAGCTTCCCGATCGGCGGCGTCCACCGCTCGGCCATGATCTATCTGTTGCTCGGTTGGGTCAGCCTGATCGCGGTTGGACCGGCGGTTTCGAGCGGGACGATAATGCTGATCGCCGCGGGCGGTGTGTTCTACTCGGCTGGGGTGCCCCTTTTATTCTGGCGACGACTGCCCTATCGGCTCGCGATCTGGCATTTGTTCGTGCTGGCGGGTGCGGCCTGCCACTATCTGGCGATCCTCGACGGAGTCGTTTTCGCATGATTGGGCTGCACCCGATCCGGCCCTGTCGAGTTGCCGCCGCTCGCCGTTTCAAGGCACAATAGGCTCTCAGCGTCGCCGCGGAAGGAATGGGCAATGAAAGAAGGCTACCGCTTCGTCGATTGCGACATGCACATCATGGAGCCGACCGACCTGTTCGACAAATACCTCGACCCGGCGTTCAAACCGCGGATCACCTCGGCGATGCAGCCGGTCGACGGCGGCAGCACCGGCATGCGCCGGCGGCCCTTGTGGTTTTTCGACGGCACGCCGACCAGCAACGACGGCAACATCTCGCAATACAATCGCATTCGCGGGCCGCTGGTCGGCGCCCGCGGCAACAAGAACGTCATGTTCGCGGTCGAGCGCGGCTACGACGCCGAAGCGCAGGTCATCGGCATGGAGATGGAGGGCATCGACATCGCCGTGCTGTTCCCGACCGCCGGCCTGTCGTTTCTCGCGCGCGACGACATGGACCCGCAATTCTCCAATGCGATCTGCCGCGCCTACAACGACTGGCTGCACGACTTTGTCCAGCACAGCCCCGACCAGCTCAAGATGGCGGCGATGCTGCCGGTGCACGATGTGAACCTCGCCTGCCGCGAACTCCATCGCTGCGTCAAGGAGTATGGTGCGGTCGGCGCCTTTGTCCGGCCGAACTACGTCAACGGCCGCTACTGGCATTCGACCTATTGGGACCCGCTCTACGCCATGCTGCAGGATCTCAAGGTCCCGCTGTGCTTTCACGAGGGCACCGGCTCGTACTATTCGACGATCGAGCCGCGCTTTGGCGAGAACCGCTTTATGCGCCATGTCGCCAGCCACTCGACCGAAATGCAGCTGGCGCTGATCGCGCTGATGCTGGGCGGCATCTTCGAGTTCTACCCGCGGCTCAGGGTTGCGTTCCTCGAGGCTCAGAGCTGGTGGGTGCCGGGCCTCCTGGGTCGCATCGAGTGGGACCTGCGCCAACATCATGACTCCGATGCCCCTTATCTCAAGATGTCGCCTCTCGAATACTGGCAACGCAACTGCTTCTCGGCAATCGAGAGCGGCGAGCGTGAGGTCGGCGCCACCGTCGAGCTGCTCGGCGGGGCC
>DATMKU010000339.1:0-5684 GCA_035570935.1 Allostellaceae bacterium | reverse complement strand
CAGGTCAGGCGGTAAACGCGCTTTGCCGTGCCGCTGAACAGCGTCGCCTTCTCGGATGGCGAATATCCGGCCGCAAGCCGTTTGAGGGCGTTCCACAAGATCGGATAGCTCGAGCTCGCGCCATCGGGCGGAAAATTGCTTTCGAACATTCCGCGATCCACCCCAAAAGCTGCGATACAGGTTTCGATGTAGGGCTTGTAGGCCCTCGCGAGGTCCTCCGAAGAAGGCGGTTTCTCGCGCGTATAGAAGTCGAACATGCCGGTCGGCATGCCGAGCCCGCCAAGCTTGACGACGACGTTCTGGGATTTCGCGACTTCGATGATGCCGGCCTTCCACTGCGCGAAGATCTCCGCCTTCTTGTCCTTGTAAGGCCCGATCCCGAGCGGCCCGCCGACATGGTTGAGGATGATTGTGGCGATGTGCGGCGAGGTCGGCATGGTGTTTCAGCAGTTCAACTTGTTTCCGCACCTAACCATTTTGGAAAACTGCATGCTGGCGCCGCGTCTGGCGCTGTCGCTGCCGCGGCCGAAGGCGGAAGCGCTGGCGATGCGCTATCTTAGCCGCGTTCACATCGAGGAGCAGGCCGGCAAATACCCGGCGCAGCTCTCGGGCGGCCAGCAGCAGCGCGTCGCCGTCGCTCGCGCGCTGTGCATGGAACCGCGCATCATGCTGTTCGACGAGCCGACGTCCTCGCTCGACCCGGAACTGATCAAGGAAGTGCTGGAAGTGATGGAGGAACTGGCGGCCGACGGCATGACAATGGTATGCGTCACCCACGAGATGGGGTTCGCGCGACGCGTCGCCGATCGCTGCGCCTTTATGGACCAGGGCCAGATTGTCGAGATCGCGCCGGCGCAACGGTTTTTCGATGCGCCGGAGAGCCCGCGGCTGCGCGTTTTTCTGTCGCAGATCCTGCACTGATCGACAGGTCCAGCCGGAAGCATTGTATGGGCGGTGATGCCGCGCGATTTTGCAACCCTCTCTCCGTGACTGGCTGAGCACCTCCGCAGTCTGGGGTTGATCAGATCTCTGCCGCCAACGCATAACTTTTTAGCCCCCTTCTGATCTCTCGGTTCTGATCTCTCGGTTATGGCCAAATGAGCAAAAATTAGACAAATATTATTCAGTCCTTGTTGCCTAAAGTATAGGCATTAATACTTGGCATGTTTGTTGCGCATTGTTCTGGAAATAGGTGTTTTAACGCTTTTGGACAGGAGGTCGGCGATGGCGATAACCGCGGCTGGAAATCCACAGCTGGCTTGGTGGAGGGAACCGACGCGGGAGCAATGGCATGCCTGGATCGCGGCATGGCTGGGCTGGACCCTCGACGCCTTCGACTTCACGATCTTCCTGTTGCTGATGCTGCCGATCTCGCGGAGTTTTCATGTACCGCTGGTCGATGTGACGGCGGTGTTGGCGCTGACCCTGTGGATGCGATTGGTCGGCGCCACGGCCTCGGGCTGGGTGGCCGATCGAATGGGCCGCAAGAAGCCGCTGATGATCTCGATCGCCTGGTATTCGGTCGCCAACCTGCTCGCCGGGCTGGCGCCGAGCTTCGGGCTGTTGTTCCTGTTCCGCGCGCTGCTGGGCATCGGCATGGGCGCCGAATGGCCGGTCGGTGCGGCATTGGCCATGGAACAGTGGCCGATCCGCTCGCGCGGCTTCATGTCCGGGGTGCTGCAAGGGTCGTGGGGACTTGGGGCCCTGTTATCGGGCCTCGCTTATGGCTTGCTCTACAACTGGATCGGCTGGCGCGGTCTATTGATCATCGGGGTGTTGCCGGCCTTGGCGATCCTATACGTGCGCCGCTACGTCAAGGAGCCGGAGGTGTGGCTGGAAAACCGCCGGCAGCAGCGCGCCGAGAAGCGCGAGGTCAAGGTCCCGCTGTTCAGCATCTTCAAGCCCGCCATCCTCGGCAACACGGCGACCGCCTGCTGGTGGATGGCCAGCAACTTCGTCGTCGCGTACTCGATGACCGGAATGTTCGCGACTTATCTGCAAAGGGATCTGCAGTTGAGCCCGGGGCTGGTCGCCTTGCCGGTGATGCTGCTGAGCATCGGGCAGTTCGGGTCCGGCATCGCTTGGGGTTGGATGGCGGACCACATCGGGCGCCGTTGGGCGATGATACTGCCGGCAATTATCGGGCTGCCGCTCGTCCCGCTCTATCTGTTCACTCACAATTACGCGATGATCGTGGTGTTCTTTGGGCTGCAGGGATGGTTTGCCGGAGGCGGTATCTGGAGCCAAGCGCCGGCCTATCTCGCCGAGCGCTTCCCAACCGAGGTACGCGCGACGGCGTCCGGGTTCTGCTTCCACCAGGGGGCGATCTGGGGCGGCCTCGCCAGTCCGGTCGTGACTTATTTTGCGATCGATTGGCACCTGGGGTTTGCGATCCCGATGGCAATCGGCACAATCGGCGGGCTGATCAGCCTACTGCTGGCGTTGTCGGTCAGCCCCGAGACGCGCGGCAAGGAATTAGTGGCGGACGTGGTCTTGGCCTGAGCCTCGGCCACGCCTTCCCGCGAAGCAGTCGATCGTCCGGTGCAGCAGCGAGGGCGGCGGTTTCTTGAACCCCCGCCCAGCGTGTAAATTTTGCTGCATGACCGCCCGAATAAAGCTCCAAGGGGAAGACCGATGGCATCGAGCGATAGCCTCGCCGCCGCCCGCCACCATGTCATCAAAGCCGGTGCCGAGACTGTGCACTGGGGCTACTTCAGTCGATTGTTAAAGCCGGTGCTGTCGGTGAAGTCGGGCGAGCTGGTGACGATTGAGACGCTGACCCACCACGCGTACGACGACCGTGCACGGATGATCGCCGGCGACCCCGGCGCCGAAAGCGTATTCGGTTGGACCAAGGACGTGAAGAACGTCGATCGCCGCGGTGCCGGGCCGATCGACGCGTCGATCCACGGGCGCGGCGCCGGCGAGGGTTTTGGCGTCCATATCTGCACCGGTCCGGTTTTTGTCGATGATGCCGAACCGGGCGATGTGCTCGAGGTTCGGATCCTCGATGTGCGGCCGCGCGGCTGCGCCAATCCACAATTCGCTGGGCGCGCCTTTGGCAGCAACGCGGCCGCCTGGTGGGGCTTTCATTACCACGACCTGTTGACCGAGCCGAAGCCGCGCGAGGTCATCACCATCTACGAGATCGATGCGAGCCTCGATCGGAGCTGGGCCCGCGCGGTCTACAATTATCGATGGGTGCCGCAGACCGATCCTTCGGGCGTGATCCATTCGACGATCGACTACCCAGGCGTGCCGGTCGACCATGCACTGGTCGAAGAAAACCACGCCGTCCTTCGCGGTGTGCGCATCCCAGTGCGGCCACATTTCGGCATCATCGCGGTCGCGCCGCGCGAAGCGGATTTTGTTGATTCGGTACCGCCCGGTTATTTCGGGGGCAACATCGACAATTAGCGCATCGGCAAAGGCGCGGCCATGTACTATCCGGTGGCGGTGCCAGGGGCGCTGCTGTCGGTCGGCGACCCGCATGCCAGCCAGGGCGATTCCGAACTCTGCGGCACCGCGATCGAATGCTCATTGACCGGCACCTTTCAACTGATCCTGCACAAGGCCGATCGTTTGGCGGGAACCGCCCTCGCCGATCTACATTACCCGCTGCTGGAGACCGCGGACGAATGGGTGGTGCATGGTTTCAGCTTCGCCAACTATCTGGCCGAGCTCGGCGACAAGGCCCAGAGCGAGATCTTCGGCAAATCTTCGCTCGACCTGGCGATGCGCGATGCGTTCCGCAAAATGCGGCATTTCCTGATGACCGCCAAGCGGTTGTCCGAAGACGAGGCGATCTCGCTGATGTCGGTGGCGGTCGATTTTGGCGTCACCCAGGCCGTGGACGCCAATTGGGGCATCCACGCGATCCTGAAGAAGGCGATCTTCGGCGACGCCGGCTGACCGCGCTTATTCCGCCGCCTGCGCCAGAGGATGGACCGCGCGGCCGAACTCTTCCTCATACGCGTCGAGCCAGTTCTTGCGCTCGGGCGCAATAAGATCGCCGGCGCGCGCGGTGCCGGCGATTGCCGGATCGTCGAGCCCCGGCGGCGGCGCCCCTTCCTCGGCCAGCGCGCGCGCCGCGTCGAGCAGCCGGCGGCGGGTCGTCACGATCATAATATCGCTCGGCGCCAGATTCTCCCGAGCGCGGTCCGAAATCGCGCCCATCCCCTCGGTCACCGCGGAATCCTGCGGGAAAAGGCCGGCGATGCCGGTGTAGCTGATGGTGCGCTGCGCCTCGCGGTCGATCAGGTAATCATTGGCGGCATTGGCGACCGGCCGCCAGCGGCCGAACCAGTCCGGCGTGTTGGGCAGCGTTTCGGTAAACCGGTCGAGCAGCGGTAGCGGCTCGCCGGTCCGGGCGAAGCCGATCACCGGCGTCTTCCGCGTCCAGCTGAAGGTGAAGGTCATCGTGTGGGTGTCGTCCATCGGCACCCAGCCCTGGGCGAGCACATTGTCGCTGAGCGGACCGTTCGGGAACAGCGCCCAGAATGGCATTACGAAATGGCCGAGGCGGTAATACACCTGGCCGGGCGTCGCCGGGCGATAGGCGGCGTACATCGTGCCATAGTCGGTCGACCTCACATGATAGCGCGGCGCGCGGTCGATGAACTGGAAGCGCTCGAGGTGGTTTGGATCGATGTCGTGAGAGGCGATCTTACCGGTGTGCAAAAAGCTGAAATGCGAGGTATCGATATCGCCTTCCAGCGCCTGCAGCCAGTTGCACTGCCGCTGCCGGCAATAAAGGCTGGTATCTTCCGCCGGACAGAGCATCGCTTCCAGGGCAGGCAGGGGCGGCGCCGTCTCGCGCTCGCCCATATAAACGTAGACGAGGCCGCCGCGTTCGGCGACGCGATAAGCACGTGCCTTCACCTTTTGGCGGAAATCCTGATCGGCCGGGATGTTCGGCATCTCCAGGCAGTGGCCGTCGGCGTCGAACTTCCAGCCGTGGTAGACGCAGCGCAGGCCACCCTCCTCGTTGCGGCCGAAGAACAGCGGCGCACAGCGGTGCGGGCAGCGATGGTCGAGGATGCCGACGCGCCCGGCGGTATCGCGGAACGCAACCAGCGGCTCGCCCAGCAGCATCAGCCGCAGCGGATCGCCGTCGGCGGTCAGCTCGCTCGACAAACACGCCGGGATCCAATACTGCCGCATCAGATTACCCATCGGGGTGCCGGGGCCGACACGGGTCAACAACTCGTTTTCCGCCTGCGAGGTCATCGTGCAATCTCCATTGCGATGCGATGGGCGTCATTGTCGGTCGTTATCGTTCTTAGCGATCGTTCCTTCGCTCTGATGCTCATTGTCGCGGCATGTGAGCACCCGGTGAGCCATAGGCGAGGATCGGCCCGCCCGTATGCTTGGTTCCGGGGCGCTTGTCGTCGACTAGTCGCAGCATGAAATGTGCCAAGGAGGATCCGGTTTCGGCGCATACCGGGCGTAGCCATCTCGCGAGCGGGAACCGCAGATCGCCCCCATGATGGGCGGCAACGCAGCGTAGCAATTCGCGATCCCACCGGTCGAGGGGCCGGTCCTCACAGCCTGAGCACGCGCTCCGCATTGCGGAAGCATACCGCCTCGCGCTCGACGTCGCTCAACGGTGCCGTCTCGATGAACCGGGCAGCGTCGTCGCTGTCCTCGAGCGGGTAGTCGACCGAGAACAGCACGCGGTCGAG
>DATMKU010000338.1:0-8851 GCA_035570935.1 Allostellaceae bacterium | reverse complement strand
CCTGGGTGAACTCGAAGAAATTGGCGAGGAGGATTGGAGCGACGAACTCGCCGCCGAAGCGGCGCAGCTCGAGGAACGGCGCCGCGAAATCGACGAGACGATCAACGGCCTCGCGGTCTACAGCGATAAGGACCGGGCCCGCGCCGGCTGCATCGTCACAATCGGCGATGACGGCGAATTCTGCCTGCACCAGGGCCTGATCGAACGCGCGGCTGTCCGTGGCGCCGCCGCAGCCGGCAATGTCGATGGCGAGAACCAAGAAGATGGCCACGAACCCTTCGTCGCCACGCCGTCGGATCACGAGGACGAGGAAACCTCCTGCCCCTCGCCCGGCGCCGAGCAGGCGCTGCGCAAGGAATGCGGCTTCAGTCAGGTGCTGGTTGACGACCTCAAGGCGCACCGGCTGCAGATCACCCGGGTGCATCTAGCGTCGAATTTCGATGTCGCGTTCGATTTGGCGCTCTATACGCTCTGTGCCGAGCTTTTCGATCGGTTCCGTTTCCGCGCGAACCCGCTCGACTTGCGCGCGATCGAGGCCCCGCCGCGCAGCTCAATGAACGATCTCGCCGGCACCCCGGCCGACCGTCTGCTCGAGGCGCAGCGGCACGGCCTCAATCTCGACTGGCTCAAACTGCCGCCGGCCGAGGCGCTTACGGCAATGGTGGTACTGCCAGCCAATGCCAAACAGGATCTCTTCGCTTGGTGCGTTGCTGCGTGCTTGAAGCCGCAGCTCGCGATCGAGGACCGCGCCGATCCCGTCATTGAAAGCGCCGGCTCCCGCCTTGCTATCCCGTTCGCCGATTTCTGGCGTCCAACCACGGCCAATTACTGGGGCCGTGTGAAGAAGGCGCACGGCCTCGCGATCGGCAAGGAAATTCTCGGCAATCGCTGGGCGCGCGATCACGCCGACGACAAGAAACCCATCCTCGCGGCCGCGCTCGAAGCGGCCTTCGATCCGGCGCAGAACACCGCCTGCATCGGTCTCGATCAGGCGGCGCGGGACGCCGCCGGCGCCTGGCTACCGCCCGGCATCGCCTATGCCGCCCACGACGGGGCTTCAGCTACTGACACCGACGGCGCCGATCACATCGACGTCCAAGACGGCGGCGCAATCGACCTCGCGCCGGCCGAGTTGCCGACCTTCCTTACCGAGGATGAGGCGGACAGCGACGCGCTAGACAGCGCTTCGGCATCCTGACGCGCATTTTCGGAAACGGGGACCGCGCTCTGGCGGGGGCGCGGTCTTCGCGTTTGCCGCTCCCGCCGATCTCGCAAACAGGCACCCCGCCATGGACCACAGACCGCTTACATCTTGCCCTGTCCGCTCGTCGCCCCGCCGTTGGTGATCGCGTAGGCTTTAACGATACCTCTGTCGTCGAATGTGATGGTCAGCCCAGACGACTGTACGGTTGTGCCCCCCGCGAATACTCCGACGATGGGTACATAGGTTGCTGGATTGACAGATGTATTCACGTACGAATATGTCCATATCTCGTCACCATTCGCTTCGAAACTAGTTCCCTCCGGATCGCCAAATGCCGCCCTAATGCTGGCCTTTGTAGAAACGCCTTTCTGGATTTGGCTGATCTTGCCTGGGTCGGTAATCTGTTTTTCACCGCCTACCGTACCGACACAGCCTCCCACGCCGATCACTAGGAGGCTAGTCGTGATGACAGATACAAGCAATTTATTCGCGTTCACGTTGGCTCCTATTCTTGATGATCTTAGGTGTTTCAGGTTCGGCGCCAATCCCAAATAGACACAACAGCTTTTACGGTAGAATTGTGGGGACCGCATGTCGCTTGTAGACAAGTAACTTCTGGGCAGGATAGAGGGGTTTTCGGTTGGGTTCATTCGGCGCCTGTCTCACTCTTCCCCTCTCTCCCCTCTTGCCCTTCGGCGTGCGCCGGAGCTTGAAGCACCACGTCGGAGTGTACTTTCCTGGACCGCGCCGCCCCCTCGATCAATAAGGCCAGACCCAGCGAACGCACTTTTTTGGAGGATAAGAGGACAGATCGGTAACGAGACCGCCCGCGACCTGAGGGATTCCGCCATATTCGGCGCGCCTGCCGCTGTCGCAACGAGCGTGAGAGCACGGCCAGAAGCGGGGTGAACCTGGCCAGAGAGAGAGCGCGCGCGCCGGGTTTCCCCCGGTCGCGTGCCGACCCCGGGGGCAGTGTCTCGCCCCCCCGCTCTCGGAGGTTCTTCATGCCCGATTACTATACCCCGACCGTCATCCAGCCGGCGATCCCGGTTGCCGACATCACGCCGCTCGAACGCCTCTTGCTCAGCCACGTCTTTAATGCCGAGCGCGACGGCGACCGCTTCTATTTTTACGCCGACGAAGGCCCGGCCAACATGCTTTGGCTCGACCGGGCCCCGCTCGAAGCCGCACTCGCGCACTCACGCATCGACAGCACCGCCACCAGCTTCGTCACCGAGCAGCTGGCGCGTCTGCCTGCCGACAATGTCGAGATCGAACTTGATTTCAGCGATCGGTCATGGGAGGCGATCTTTCAGGACATCATCCGTCGCTCGCCGACGCTGCGCTACGTCACGGCCGTCTCGGCCTTCACCTGCTCGAAAATGCGCCCCGACGGCTTTGGCGGCATGGCGGTGCTGATCACCGCCGATACCGTCATGGGCAAATCGACCAGTGACATCGTCGAGGATTTCCTGGCCGAGGCTCGCCTTGCCGAGCCCGCCGCCGTCTAACCATCCACATTCAACTCCGCAGGCCCGCTCGGCGCGGGCCTTTTTTATTGAGCGATCCCGCCCCCGCGCGGTCGTAGAGAAAGAGGGCAGCCGGAAGAGGGTGAACCCGGACAGCGCCAGAGAGCGTGCCGGACCGTCAACCCTCTTTCCGGAGATCCCATGTTCGACCTCGCCCCCGCCGCACCCGCGACCACACTCCCGCTGTTTCTGCCGCAGGCCCCACCCGACAAGGTATCGGGCCTCATCCATGCCGCGACATTGCTTGCGCAATTGCTCGGTCAAGGCCGCGCGCTCGACAGCCGCGCGCTGCGCTCCGCCATGGAGACCGCCTTCAGCGGCAGCGATGCCGAAGGGGCGTGGGTGTGGAAGGACGCCTACGAGGCGCTCGAAGCCGCTCAGGTATTGTTTCTGCGCAAATTCGGCATGGCCATGCGCACGCGCGCAGGCTCGGCCGCGGCGATGCTGGAGATGCTGACGCGGCTTGCCGGGCGGTTCGCCTCACAAACCCACCGGTCGGAGGAATCCGAGCACTTCCAGCAATTCTCGACGCCGTTGGCGCTCGGCTTTGCCGCCGCACAAGCGGCAATGCTGACATCGGCCGATCTCGTACTCGAACCGTCGGCCGGCACGGGTATGCTGGCGATCTTCGCCGAACTGGCGAAAGCGCGGCTCGTATTGAACGAGATCGCCGAGACGCGTGCCGGGCTGCTCGGCCGCCTCTTTCGCGACGCCGCCGTCACCCGCCACAACGCCGAGCAAATCCATGACCGGCTCGATCCGGCGATCCGGCCGAGCGTGGTGCTCATGAACCCGCCCTTTTCGGCCTCGCCCCATGTGGAGGGGCGCTTCGCCGAAGCCACGATGCGTCATGTCAGCTCCGCGCTGGCGCGGCTCGTTGAGGGCGGACGTCTGGTCGCGATCACCGGCCATAATGTCGGTCCCGATCAGCCGGCCTGGCACGAGAGCTTTGTGCGCCTACAGGAGAAAAGCCGCGTCGTGTTCACGACGACGATCGCCGGCCGGGCCTATGTCCGTCATGGTACGAACATCGAGACGCGGCTGACGGTTATCGACCGCGTGCCCGCCGAGAACCCACGCGCTTTTCCACCGCCGTCGGGAATGGCTGCTGATGCCGCGGAGCTGCTCGATCGGGTCAGCCGTCTGGTGCCGGCGCGTATGCCAGTTGCAGCGTTCCTCGCGCCGCCCATGTTTCCATTGCGCGCCGCGGCCGCGGCGCGTCCGAAAACTCCAGCACCACAACTCAATCTGATCAAACGCCCGGCGCCTATGCCGGATGTCGTCGAGATTTCCTACGAGACGCGCGACTGGAGCCCCGATCCATCGGCCCGCCTAACCACCTGCCTCTATGAAGGCTATGCGCTGCAGACGGTCCATTTCCCGAGCGCGCAGCCGCATCCGACCAAGCTGGTGCAGTCGGCCGCCATGGCTGCGCTCGCCCCTCCCCGCCCCTCATACCGGCCTTTGCTGCCGCCGCGTTTGATCTCATCCGGCATCCTGTCCGACGCGCAGCTCGAAAGCGTCGTCTATGCCGGCGAAGCACATGCGTCTCATCTCGCCGGTGTCTATACGGTCGATGAAACCTTCGACCTCGTTTCGGCTGCACCGGCCGACGCGCAGGATGCGGTTCGCTTTCGCCGCGGCTGGTTTCTCGGCGACGGCACCGGCGCCGGCAAGGGCCGGCAGGTTGCTGCAATCATCCTCGACAACTGGCTCAAAGGGCGCCGCCGCGCGGTCTGGATTTCCAAATCCGACAAATTGATCGAGGACGCCGAACGCGACTGGACGGCGATTGGCGGCTACCGCTCGGACATCGTGCCATTGTCGCGCTTCCGGCAAGGTGCAGCGATCGAGCTCGACGAAGGCATCCTCTTTACCACCTACGCGACCCTGCGCATGCAGTCGAAGGGCGACAAGCCAAGTCGCGTTCAGCAGATCATCGACTGGCTTGAACGCGATTTCGATGGTGTCGTCGTGTTCGACGAAGCCCACGCGATGGCCAATGCCGCCGGCGACAAAGGAGAGCGCGGCGAAAAGAAACCGTCGCAGCAGGGCCAAGCCGGACTGCGCCTGCAAAACGCATTGCACGATGCACGCATCCTCTATGTGTCGGCGACCGGCGCCACGACCGTTCAGAATCTCGCCTACGCCGCCCGGCTCGGCCTGTGGGGCAGCAGTGATTTTCCGTTTGCGACGCGAGCCGATTTTGTCGCGGCCATGGAAAAAGGCGGTGTTGCCGCGATGGAGGTGCTGGCCCGCGATTTGAAAGCCCTCGGGCTTTACGCCGCCCGATCACTCTCCTTCGAGGGTATCGAATACGAAATCGTCGAGCATCGCCTCTCGGCGGAACAGATCCGCATCTACGATGCCTATGCCGACGCCTTCCAGATCATCCATAAGAACCTCAATGCGGCGCTCGAAGCCGCCAACATCACCGGCTCCAACGGCAGCACATACAACAGGACCGCCAAGGCCGCCGCACGCTCGGCGTTCGAGTCGAACAAGCAGCGCTTCTGCAATCATCTGCTGACGGCGATGAAATGCCCGACCCTGATCGCCGCGATCGCGCGCGACATCGACGACGGCCATGCCTGTATCCTGCAGATTGTCTCGACCAACGAAGCCTTGCTCGACCGCCGCCTCGCTGAAATCCCGACTTCGGAATGGGCCGATCTCTCGATCGACATTACGCCCCGCGAGTCTTGCCTAGACTATCTCAACCATTCGTTTCCAACCCAGCTGTTCGAGCTCTACAGCGACGACGAGGGCAACATCCTCTCGCGACCGGCTTACGACGAGAACGGCAATCCAGTCATCTCGCGCGATGCCGTCGAACGGCGCGACCGGATGATCGAGCATCTGGCGTCCCTGCCGCCGGTGCAGGGTGCCCTCGACCAGATCCTGCACCGCTTCGGCACCGATCTTGTCGCCGAAGTCACTGGGCGTTCACGACGTATCGTCAAACGCGATGACCGGCTCTGCGTCGAAACCCGTCCCGCCTCGGCGAATTTCGCCGAGACCGCTGCCTTCATGGATGACGACAAGCGCATCCTGGTGTTCTCGGATGCCGGCGGCACCGGGCGCAGCTATCACGCCGATCTCCACTGTAAGAACCAGCGCCGGCGCATCCATTATCTGCTCGAACCCGGCTGGCGAGCCGATGCGGCGATCCAGGGTCTCGGCCGCTCGAACCGCACCAACCAAAAGCAGCCACCGGTGTTCCGCCCCGTCGCAACCGACGTCAAGGGCGAGAAGCGCTTTCTGTCGACGATCGCGCGGCGTCTCGACACCTTGGGCGCGATCACCCGCGGCCAGCGCCAGACCGGCGGCCAGGGTCTGTTCCGCGCCGACGACAATCTCGAAAGCCCCTATGCCAAGGCGGCACTGCGCCAGTTCTACCAGGTGCTTTACGCCGGCAAGATCGACGGTTGCTCGCTCGGTGAATTCCAGGACGTGACCGGGCTCGATCTCGTCGACCAGGACGGCTCTCTACGTGAGGAACTGCCGCCGATAACGCAGTTCTTGAACCGCATCTTGGCGCTTAGGATCGCGATGCAGAACCTGCTCTTCGTCGCCTTCGAGCAATTGCTCGACGCGCGCATCGAAGCGGCTGTTACTGCCGGCATCTACGACATCGGCGTCGAGACCTTGATCGCCGAGAGCTTCCATATCGCCGAGCGCCGCACGGTTCACACCCATGCCGCGACTGGCGCCGAAACCCGTTGCTACCGCGTCCTGCGCAAGGACCGCAATCGGCCCCTGTCCTTGACCGAGGCGCTCGCCCTCCGGGCAGATAACGGCCGTCTTCTGATCAACGAACACACCCGGCGCGCCGCGGTCCAGATGCATGCCGCCAGCCTAATGGACGACGACGGCAATGTCGAAATCCGCACCCGGCTGATCCGCCCGATGGGCCGCGAGACAATCGGCATCGAGCAGTTCAACCACTCGCACTGGCGTAAGGCGACGCGGGAAGAATTCGCGGTGCTGTGGGAAGCGGAATGCGCGCGCGTCCCGGAATTCTCCGAGAGCGCCTTTCACATCATCACCGGTTTGTTATTGCCAATCTGGGACCGGCTGCCGGCCGAGAACATGCGGGTCTATCGCTTAGAGGCCGATGACGGCGAGCGCGTCATCGGCCGCCTCGTCACCCCCGAGGCGCTCGAGCGCGTTTACCACAGCCTCGGCATCGGCGCCGGGCCCGTACTCTCGGCTGCCGACGCATGGAGCGCAGTCGACGAGCGCGGTGCCGTGCTCGAACTTGCCGGCGGGCTACAGATCCGCCGGTCGCTGGTGATGAACGCACATCGCGTCGAGCTCACCGGATATTCGGATAGCGCGGTGCCGCAGCTCAAGGCGCTCGGCCTCACCTCCGAAATCATCGCCTGGCGCCTGCGACTCTTCGTGCCGGTCACGGCAGATCGCGGCCCGGCCATCCTCGCGGCGATCCTCGACCGCCATCCGCTTCTCGGCACTCGTGCCCACGCCGCCGCCTGATCGCGAGATGAACCGTGATCAGCGCCGCCGCCGATCTGGCGCGCCGCCTCGCGCGCGATGCCGAGGCCGTGTGCCGCCACTACCTCTCCAAAGGACATCGCGTGGGCCGCTACTGGACTGCTGGCGATGTCATGAACACGCCGGGCCGCAGCCTCTATGTGCGTCTTACCGGCCCCGATTCCGGCCCTGGCGCGGCTGGCAAATGGACCGACGCCGCGAGCCCGAGCGAGCATGGCGATCTGCTCGATCTGATCCGCCTCAACCGCAACCTGTATGGCCTTGGCGAAGCGATGAACGAAGCGCGCTGCTTTCTCGCTTTGCCGCGGCCCCCCATCCCATCGCCGCCGAATCTCGGTCATGCGCCAGCGGCTGCGAGCGGCTCTCCCGAAGCGGCGCGCCGCCTGTTTCATGCAGGACGCCCCGTTCCCGGCACACCGGCCGAGGCCTATCTGCGCGCCCGTAGCATCACCAGCCGGCTCGACTGGCCCGCCTTGCGCTTCCACCCGGCGGTCTACTACCGTGAAACGCAACACGCTTCGCTCGAAACCTGGCCGGCGCTGCTTGCTGCCGTCACCGATATCGACGGCAATATCACCGGCATTCAGCGCACCTGGCTCGATCCGCACCGTGCTACGAAGGCGCCGGTCACCGATCCGCGACGGGCTCTCGGCCATCTCCTCGGCAACGGAGTCCGCTTCGGGATGACGACCGACATCCTTGTTGCCGGCGAAGGTGTCGAGACCACGCTTGCGGTCAAATCCGTGCTGCCCTCAGTGCCTGTCATCGCCGGGCTCTCCGCCACCCACCTCGCCGCCCTTGATCTGCCCCCTGCGCTGCTCCGCCTCTATGTCGCCCGCGACAACGACGCGGCTGGTCTCAAAGCGGCGCAGCGGTTGCGCGAACGCGGCCGCGCCGCCGGCCTCGAAATCCACGAGCTTGTGCCGGTCCATGGCGACTTCAACCTCGATCTCTGCCGTCTCGGCCCCGATGGCATGCTGGAGCATCTCGCGGATCAGCTCGTCCCCTCCGACCGGATGCGCTTTCTGCCGCCGGATGATCGCCGCTCCGATCCGCGGCGGTGAGTCCCCTTGTCATTTCGATTTACCGGCGCCGCGCCAGGAGGAGGGAGGAGCGGCTGGCTGTCGTGCGCGCGGGCGGTGTGTCTAAGCCGGAAAGAGCCGCGCACGGCCTTCCCGAGCGGCGATTTGCCGGCGCCGATGCCGGGTTGCAATGGCGCCGGCCAACTATTTTCCGCCGCCGGGCTGATCGTCAAACCGATACGAACATTGGGCAGCCTGCGATCAGCCCGGCTTTGCATCGCCAAGCAAAATAGTAGGCCGGCGCCATCCTCCGCTGCGCTGCGGCCCCGGGGGTGCAACCCGTCTCCGCCCCCGGCCAAGGGATCGCCGTAAAGGCCGCGATCGGCGCGGCCGATCCTCCGGCCAGAAAGGCACCCGCGATGGCACGTAACGACCGCCGCTCCCCCTTCCCCGACAGCGATTCCGAAATATCGCCGACCGCGCAACTGCTCGACGAGCTCGCCCTCTACGGTTATCGCCCCGGCCAGGACGAGCCCGATCCGCGCCCTCTGCCCGAACCCGATACCGCGCAGGCCCAGCTC
>DATMKU010000337.1:0-2147 GCA_035570935.1 Allostellaceae bacterium | reverse complement strand
GACGGGCGGGCCCAGTAGGGCGGGGTCTCGGAGAGGCGCACAGTCGCCCCAGATGGCGCAGCCGCCTGACCGGCGTGTCGGTGTCGATGGTCATCGCCCGGTTTGACGCTCTCGCTGAGCAGCGACGGGCCGGCAAACCCGCCACGGCCTGAAAAATCGGGTGCGAAGGTCCGCTTCCTAGTCGACCCGACTATCGGCTGGCATTGATACGAATGGCGGTTCAGGGTCGAAGAACGAACCCGCTCGCGCGGGAGGGAGTGCGTGTCGCGGTCGGCGCGTTTTCGGCGAGGTGATGTGCGGTAGCGCGTGACGGTCGGGGCATCCGATCCCGAGCATCGAAGGTCCAGCAACCTTCAGCTCGGGAGAGAGCCTCGATGACCTCCGATACTTCACTTCGGTCCGTCAGCCCATTGCGGGCGCGCATGATCGAAGACATGACCGTGCGCGGTTTCAATGAGCACACGCGCCGCGATTATGTCCGCCACGTGCGATCATTCGCGGCCTTCATCGGCCGCTCGCCCGACACGGCGACGGCGGAAGACGTGCGTCTGTTCCAACTGCACCAGACGCGGATCGGCATGCAGCCGCCGAGCATCAACAGCTCGGTCTCGGCCCTGCGCTTCTTCTTCACGGTGACGCTGGACCGGCCGGACTTGTCGCGCCGGCTCACTGTCGTGCCGCAGCCGCGGCGGATACCGGCGGTGCTCAGCGTCGAGGAGGTGACACTGCTGCTGCGCGCGGCATCAGCGCCAAAGTACAAGGCGGCGTTCGCCACCGCCTACGGCGCCGGGCGGCGCGTCTCGGAAGTGGTCGCTCTCAAGGTCGGCGATATCGATTCCGAGCGCATGCTGCTGCGCGTCGAGCGTGGCAAGGGGCGCAAGGACCGCCACGCGATGTTGTCACCGCAGTTGCTCGAACTGCTGCGCGCCTGGTGGCGGGAGGGGCGGCGGCGGAGCCAGTTGCTGCCGGGAGGCTGGCTCTTTCCCGGCCGCAACCCGGTCGAGCCGCTGTCGGCCCGCCAGCTCTGCCGCGCCGTCCGTGCCGCCGCCCAGGCCGCGGGGATCAAGAAGCGCGTGTCGCCACACACGCTGCGGCACAGCTTCGCCACCCACCTCCTTGAGCAAGATGTCGATATTCGCGTGATTCAAACACTCCTGGGCCACGCCAAGCTCGACACCACGGCGCTTTACACCCGCGTCGCCAATACCACGATCCGGGCCGTAACCAGCCCACTCGACCGGCTCGCACAAGTGATCGACGGGAGGCCGCGACCCGAGGCTTAGCCGAACGGCGGTGCGCCGCCCGAAGCTGGAGGTCGCAGACGTTTTTGCTCGCCATGGGGCCGACTGGCGCCGAGCCAATGCCGGGCATCTGAGCCTGGGTCAGCTCCAGGTGATGTCGGCGATCGAGCAGTGCCGCTCGGCCGCGCTCGGCGGGCATGTCGAGCGTTGCCAGGACTGCGGCCACAGCCGCATCGCCTACAACTCCTGTCGTAACCGCCATTGCCCAAAGTGTCAGGGCGTGGCGGCGCAGGATTGGCTGGCGGCCCGCCAGGCCGATCTGCTGCCGGTCGGCTATTTCCACGTGGTCTTCACACTGCCCGCCGAGATCGCTCCAATCGCCTATCAGAACAAGGCGATCGTCTACGACCTGCTATTCCGCACGGCCGCTGAGACACTGCTCACGATCGCCGCCGACCCCAAGCATCTCGGCGCTCGCATCGGCGCCACCGCTGTGCTCCACAGCTGGGGCTCGGCAATGACCCACCATCCGCACGTTCATATGATTGTGCCGGGTGGCGGGATATCACTCGACGGGACGCGCTGGGTGCACTGCAAGCCCGGCTTTCTGCTGCCGGTGCGGGTGCTTTCCCGCCTGTTCCGACGGCTGTTCCTGGCGGCGCTTGCCGATATCCACGCGGCGGGCCGACTGGCATTCTTTGGCAAGATCCAGGACTTGCATCGCCGCGAGGCCTTCGCCGCACATCTCGCACCGCTCAAGCGCAAGAAATGGTTTGTCTACACCAAGCCGCCCTTCGCCGGGCCAGAAGCAGTGCTCGCCTATCTCGCCCGCTACACCCATCGCGTCGCCATCTCGAACAGTCGCCTCGTTGCTCTCGACGAGCGCGGCGTAACCTTCCGGTACAA
>DATMKU010000336.1:0-2731 GCA_035570935.1 Allostellaceae bacterium | reverse complement strand
TGGTAGGGTCGTCATAAAATGTTCTCGAATTTGCAACCCCGATGAGACAAGGCGGTAACCTCGGCGCGGCTAAATCCTCGCTCTCTGGTTAATGGAGGGGACAGAACAATGCAGTCGAAGGTTGGCCGCAGGGCGAAATGGCTGTTTACGACAGCGATATGCACTTCGATACTCGATCCGTTCGGCTTCACCCACGCGGCCGGTTTCGCTGCGCCCGAGCACGGCGAAAACGTCGATGCCGCCGCAGCCTTTCACACGCAAAGCCCGATCAAGCACGTCATCATCTCAAGCAAAGCGACGTTTGGGTCGGCCCACCAAAGTAAAGCAGGAATGCAGGGTCGCAGCGGGCGCTTGCCCGACACCGTTCGTGCCGGGGCGTTGATCGGCTTCCGCCCCGCGACGACGCTTACGAAATGATCAAGCGGCGCCGAGGTATTCGAGGGCCGCGGCGATACCGCCGGGGCGGTGCGGGATGCCGGCGCGGTGCAGGCCCATTTCCACCCCGCTCAACGTGCCGCACAGCATCAAATCGTTGAACCAGCCGAGATGGCCGATGCGAAAGATCTTGCCCTTGAGCCGGCCAAGCCCGGTGCCGAGCGACATGTCGAAGCCGTCGAGGATGATCTCGCGCAGCCGGTCGGCGTCAAAGCCGTCGGGGACCAATACCGCGGTCAGCGAATTCGAATGCTCGCGCGGCTCGGCGCACAGCACTTCGAGCCCCCAGGCGTTTACAGCGCGCCGCGTCGCCTCGGCATGGCGGGCGTGGCGGCGAAAGACCGCGTCGAGACCCTCCTCGTCGAGCAGCATGTGCAGGGCTTCGCGCAATCCGTAAAGCAGGTTGGTCCCCGGCGTGTAGGGGAAAAAGCCGCTCTGTGCGGTCTCGCGCATCGCCTGCCAATCCCAGTAGGAGCGCGGCAATTTCGCGGTTTCGGCTGCGGCCAGCGCCTTTTTCGACACGGCGTTAAAGCCGAGGCCGGGCGGCAGCATCAGCCCTTTCTGCGAGCCGGCGACGGTGACGTCGACCCGCCATTCGTCATGATGGTAATCGATCGACGCCAATGAAGAGATCGTGTCGACCATGAATAATGCCGGATGGCGGGCCCGGTCGATCGCGGCGCGGATTTCGGGGATGCGGCTCGTCACCCCGGTCGAGGTTTCGTTGTGGACGACGCAAACCGCCTTGACCCGGTGGCCGCGGTCGGCCGCGAGCTTTTCTTCAACCAAAGCCGGGTCGACGCCATGCCGCCAATCGCCCGGCACAAAGTCGATTTCGAGCCCGAGCCGCCCGGCCATCGCCCGCCACAGGCTCGCGAAATGGCCGGTCTCGAACATCAGGACGCGGTCGCCCGGCGACAAGGTGTTCGCGAGCGCCGCCTCCCACGCCCCGGTGCCGGAGGACGGATAAATGACCACCGTCTCCTCGGTCTTGAACACGCGTTTCATGCCGGCGACGACGTCACGGGCCATCTCGGCAAATTCCGCTCCGCGATGGTCGATGACCGGCATCGCGATCGCCTGCAGGATCCGGTCGGGGACGTTGGTCGGCCCGGGGATCTGCAGAAAATGGCGGCCGCTGCGCGCCGCGGGGGCATTGGATTTCATCGTGCACAGCTCCAAACGGTTACGCCAATGTGGCGGCGCGCAGCGGTACCGGCAAGCCCGGTCGTCTTGGCTTTACCCGCGCCGTTTGAGGCGGCGCATGGCGCGGTCGAGGCCATCCAGGGTCAAAGGGAACATGCGGTCCTCGGTGATCCGCCGGACCATCCCGATGCTGGCGGTGGCGGTCCAGTATTTCTCCGGCACCGGGTTCAGCCAGACCGCTTGCGGATAGGCTTCGAGCAAGCGGCGCAGCCACAACTCGCCCGGCTCATCGTTCCACCGCTCGACGCTGCCGCCTTCCTTTTCGATCTCATAGGGGCTCATGCTGGCGTCGCCGACCAGGACGAGCTTGTAGCCGCGGTCGTAGGTGCGGATCAGCTCCATCAGCGGCAACTGCTCGACATGGCGGCGGCGCGAGTCGCGCCAAACCGAATCATAAATGCAGTTGTGAAAGTAGAAATGGATCAGATGCTTGAATTCCGCGCGGGCGGCCGAAAACAGTTCCTCGCAGACCCGGACATGATCCTCCATCGAGCCGCCGACATCGACAAACAGCAATAGTTTGATCGCGTTGTGCCGCTCGGGCACGAGCTTCAGGTCGAGCCAGCCGGCGTTGTGAGCGGTCGAGCGCACCGTGCCGTCGAGATCGAGCTCGTCGGCCGCACCCTCGCGCGCAAACTGCCGCAACCGGCGCAGTGCCAGCTTGATGTTGCGGGTGCCGAGCTCGACGGTGTCGTCGAGATTGCGGAATTCGCGCCGGTCCCACACCTTGACGGCACTGCGGTTTCGCCCTTCCTCCTGGCCGATGCGCACGCCTTCGGGGTTGTAGCCGTGGGCGCCAAAGGGCGAGGTGCCGGCAGTGCCGATCCATTTGCTGCCGCCCTGGTGGCGCGCCTGCTGCTCGGCGAGCCGCTGGCGCAGGGTCTCCATCAACTGTTCCCAGCCGCCCAGCGCTTCGACGAGCTTTTTCTCTTCCTCGGTCAAAAACCGTTCGGCGAGTTTCTTCAGCCATTCCTCGGGGATTTCAGCTTTGGGATCGGCGAGGGTCTCGATGCCGTTGAAGCATTGGCCGAAGACCCGGTCGAAGCGATCGAGATGGCGCTCGTCCTTGACCAGCGCGGCGCGGGCGACG
>DATMKU010000335.1:0-10145 GCA_035570935.1 Allostellaceae bacterium | reverse complement strand
AACCGCCGGCCGCCCTTGAGGTTGACGGCGACCGTCGTCGGCCCGGCGCCGTGCGATGCTGCTTGCACCATGACCCTGCGAGTGAGCGCACGGATGTCGGGGTCGTCGAGCGCGCCGTCGGCAAAGGATTCGGGGTTGCGGGGGTCCCGGTAAAGCGCCAGCGCCGCGCAAAACGGCACGCTGTACTGCGCCATCATCAGATCGGCGGGTTCGGGGATGTTGTGCAATGTAGCCATGCGCTCGCTGCCCGATATCGCGACCGCCTCGACCTCGGCTGCGGTAAAGCCGTGCTCGGCCTGTAATTGCGACAACGCCTTGACCGCGGCGTGGGCGTTGATATGGCAGGGGTAGCGCTTCAGCGCGATGCTCGTCGTCGCCCAATGCTCGCCGAGGCCGTGGGTCAGCTGCGACAAATCCCATTCGCGACAGAACACGGCGAGAAACCCGAATGGCCCTTCGAGCACCGTGTCGGGGGCGGTGAAGCCGTCATGCGCGAGGCTCGCGGCCAAGACGCCGCCCTCGGACGCGCGGCCCAGATGCAACCGCTTGACCATGCCGCCCCGGCCGGCGCGGGCGAATTCGAGCAATCCGCACGCAAGCGAGCCGGCGATGCCGAGTGCGTTCGCCATGGCCTCGGCGTCGAGACCCAGCAGATGCCCACCGGCGATCGCACCGCCGAACGGCCCGGTGTTGCCCGGCGCGTGAAAGCCGCGCTGTTCGTTGGTGTGGCCGGTGGCGCGGCCGATCCGCACCATGACCTCGCAGCCGGCGACAAAGGCGGCGATCAAGGCCTTGCCGCCGAGCCCCTGCTGCTGTGCCAATGCGAGAGCCGGCGGGAGCAGGGTGGCGCCCGGATGGACGCCGGCGCCGGGCCGGGTCAGGCTGTCGAGCTCAAAGGCATGGGCGAGGGCGCCGTTGGCGAGTGCCGCAGCGGGTGCTGTCACCGCCGGGCGGTTTGTGCCGAGGATGCGGCTTTTGCCGCCGGGCCCGGTGCGCTCGGCATAGCCGATGACGATGCGGCTCCACGGCAGGGCGGCGCCGCAGATAATCGCCGCGACCGTATCGGCGATGCATTCCTTGGCCCGCTCGACGATTTCCGCCGGCAGATCCTGGTAGCGGAGGGCTGCGGCATACCGCGCCAAGCGAACCGTTTCGTGCGCCATGATTGCTGCCTCCCGAAGATGCCCTGTCGCACTATTTAACGCTATTTCACGGCAATTGCGCGGTCACCGAATTCGCTCGGCCGTCCGATCGAATACGCCAGGCGGCTGGCAGGTCTTCGCCTTGGGGAGATTTCGACCCGGTTGCCACGCTGTCATCGCGAGGAGGGCACGGGTCCGGCGGCGCCGGTCCGAGGACAGGCTCTGCGACGAAGCAATCTCGAAAGGACGATCGCTCGACGGCCCGGAATTGCTTCGCTTCGCTTGATGACAATTCCGGAAGTAATCGTTCGATCAGATCAGCAACTGCTCTCGCGGCGGATCACGGCGGGAGCATCGGCTCGCCGCGCATGTATTTGCCGCGGCAAAACAGCAATGTCGGACGGTCAGTATAGGCGAAGCGCTCGACATGGCCGATAAAAATGATGTGGTCGCCGCCGTAATGGCGAAACTCGTTGCGGCATTCGAAATGCGCCGCGGCGCCGATCAAGACCGGCGCGCCGCTTTCGGGGACGATGTGATCGACGTCGACGAATTTGTCGTCGTTCTGCGTGGCAAATTTGTTCGACAGCGGGACCTGGTCAAACGCCAGAATATTGACGACGAAATGCGACGCCTCTTGAAAGGCCGGCAGGCTTTGGGCGTAGAGCGAGCTGCTCCACAGCACGAGCGGCGGGTTCAGCGACACCGAGCTGAACGAGTTGACGGTGATCCCGTGCGGTTTGCCGTCGCGGCTGCGCGTCGTGATGATCGTGACGCCGGTGGCGAAGGCGCCGAGCGCGTTGCGCAGCTCGCGGGCGTTGAAGCCCTCGGCCGAGGTGCTGTGCACCGGTGCCGCGTGGCTGCCGGGATGCTCCATTCCCGCAGGGATGGGTGCTGCGGTTGCGGATTGCGGCTTGTTATTGGGCACGGTCGACCCCTCACTCTTGCATCACAACGGCGAGTCGGGCGGCAGGCCGAGCGCCACTCGTCCGTACACGGCGCCGTTGACATCCCAGCCCAGCATGTAATGGGCGTTCGCGGCGTGGACATCGCGGAAGGCGCGCTGTATCGGGTTTCGCGCATAAATCGCGCCGCCGCCGGTCGCGGTGAACAAGAGATCGACCGCCCTGGTACAGAGTGTGGCGGCAAAGGCGCCGTCGCGGCGGTAGCGCGCCCGCTCCTCGAGGCTCGGCACGATGCCGGCTTCGGTGATCCGCGTCGCCTCGTCGCAATCGCGCAATACGATCGCCTCGGCGGCGTCGGCCAACGCCGCGGCCTCGGCGAGATGCACCTGGATATTGGTGAAATCGGCGATGTTGCGCCCGGTATAGGCGCCCAACCGGGTGCGCGTCGTTTCGGCGAAATGCTTGATGGCACCACGCGCGATGCCGAGCGAAACGCCGGCGATGGCAAAGCCGAACAGGCTGACCGCCGGGAGTTTGTAGAGCGTCCCAGGGTTCAATTCGCTGCCCCGGTTGGGGCCGCCCTTGATCCGCTCGGTGGCGAGCGTGCGATAGGCCGGAACAAAGACGTCGGCGGTCTCGACATCCTTGCTGCCGGTGCCGGCGAGGCCGATGACTTGCCAAGTGTCGATGATCTTGTAGTCGCTCGCCGGCACCAGAAACATGCGCGGCTCGGTTTGCCCGGTCTCCTCGTCGCTGACGATCGCGCCGAACATGTTCCAGGTCGACGGATCGATCCCGCTCGAAAACGGCCAGCGCCCGCTCAGGCGGTAACCGCCGGGGACGCGCCGGGCGCGGCCGCGCGCAAAAATCAGCGCCGAGCTGATTAGGCTGTCGGCCGATTCGCCCCAAATTTCTTCCTGCGCCTCGGGATGCCACATGCCGAGGAGCCAATGATGGGCGGCGAGGTTTGCCAGCACCCAGGCGGTCGAGCCGCAGCCCTGGCCGATCACCGCGGTCAGCTCGAACAAGCTGCGATACGGCAGTTCGCTGCCGCCGACCCGGGCCGGCTGGAGCATCCGGAAGAGCCCGCTCGCGTGCAGATCGGCGATCGTCTCGTCGGGCAGACGGCGCAGTTCCTCGGCCCGTGGAGCGCGCTCGCGCAGCACCGGAACCAGCGCCTCGGCCCGCGCCAAGAGCTCGTTATATCGTGGCGCCGCGTGCCGTCCTGTCTTTGCCTCGGGCATTGCGATCCTCCCTCCGGGGGTAACCACCCTCGCCTACTCTACCCACTGCGCCGCGGGCGGGCGAGATCAATCCAAGAAATGGGCAGACCAAGATATGGGCAGAGCACGGGCCATGCAGCGGGTGATCCTGGCGGTTTCCGCGTTCCGCGGCCTCCAGAGCGCGGGCCGCACCCGCCGCGATCCGGGCACCGTCAGAGAAAGCTGATCCGCGAGGCGAGATCGTGTAGTTTCGCCGCGTCGCCGTCGCGCCGGGTTCGGCACGACATTTGCTGGAACCACCAGAAGCCTCGACACGGGGAGGTCGGAAATGCTGTCGCGTCGTTCTGTGCTCATCAGCCTGTCGACAACCGCCGTTGCCGGCACCTTGGCGGCGAGCGGCGGCCTGGCTTTCGCCGCCGACAAAACCGTCAAGGTTGGCATCAACCTGCCCTTTACCGGCGCCGACGCGCACGACGCCGAGCTGATCAGGGATGGTGCCGTGCTGGCGATCGACGAAGCCAACGCCGCGGGCGGTATCGGCGGCTACAAGATCGACGTGCTTCAGCTCGACGACGGCACCGCCACCGCCGGCCAATACGATCCGGCCCAGGCCGCCACCAACGCGCGCAAGATGGTCTCCGACGATTCGGTCGTTGCCGCGATCGGCCCGCAGATGAGCGGCTCGGGCAAGGCGATGTCGCCGATCCTGAGCCAGGGCAATCTCGCGACGATCACCCCTTCCTCGACCAATCCCGACATCACCGACCCGAAATTCGCCGCGCAATACCGCCCCGGCGGCAAGGCGGTATATTTCCGCACTGTCACCACCGACGCCTTTCAGGGCCCGAACATGGCGAATTATTTCGCCGACACGCTAAAGGTGAAGTCGGTCTATGTGCTCGACGACAGCGGCGCCTACGGCGTCGGGCTCGCCGACGCGTTTCAGGCGCAAGCCAAAAAGCGCGGCATCAACGTGCTCGGCCGCGACCAGCTAAACCCGAAGGAGGCCGACTACACGACAACCCTGACCAAGATAAAGCAGCTGAACCCCGATTCGATTTATTACGGCGGCGTAGCCCAGGCCGGGGTCAAGCTGGTCAAGCAGTCCTACGACATCGTCCCGAGCGTCGTCAAATCGGGCGGCGACGGCGTTTACGGCGCCGAGATCCTGAAGGGCGCGGGTTTCCCGGCGGCGCAGGGTTGGTACGCGACGACCGCGTCGCCAAACATGGTCGAGAACCCCGACGCGGCGCCGATGATCGAGCGCTTCGTCAAAAAGTATGGCGAACAGCCCGACAATTACTCGATCACCGCCTACGACGCCGCATCCGTCATTATCGACGCGATCAAGCGGGTCGCCGCGTCGGGCAAGGACGTGACCCGCGATGCAATCCGCGACGCGATCCAGCAGTCGCACGTCAACACCCTGCAGGGCGAGGTCAGCTTCGACGCCAACGGCGATATCGAGAACCGGGTGGTCAGCGTGTTCCAGATCACCCGCAACGACAAATATCCGCTCGACGACGTGCTCCACCAGTACAAGTACATGGGGGTGGCGCCGGCGAGTTCGTGAGCGGCCAACCGAAAATGGCTCCGAACCGGTGTCTTTGCCGTCGTTCCCGCGAACGCGGGAACCTAGGAGCCGGGGCTTGGCCGGCTGCCCTGGACCCCCGCTTTCGCGGGGGCGACGGCTGGTGTGGTACGGCGCCGGCCGGACCGGGTCGGGCATTGCGCGGTCAAGCCGTTAACAATCGTATGCTCGATCACATGTCCGGCTAGCCATGACCGAATACAGCGTGCTAGCGCAGCAGGTGATCAATGGGTTGAGCCTGGGTGCGATGTACGCCTTGCTGGCGCTGGGCTTCACCCTCGTCTACGGCATCCTCGAGCTGATCAACTTCGCCCATTTCAACGTGTTCATGGTCGCCTCGTTTATCGGCATGTGGGCCTTGCAGCTGCTCGGCATTTCGGGGCAAACCCAGGTGCTGACCGGGGCGGCGCTGGCCGGGGCGCTGGCGTTCGCCTTCTTTGTGACGATGGCGGGGGCCGGGATCATCGGGGTCGTCATCGAGCGCCTGTCATTGCGCCCGTTGCGCGGCGTGCGCGGCACCGCGGCGATGATCACGACGATCGGCGTCTCCTACATCCTGTTCAACGTCATCCTGTTGACCGTCGGCGCGGGCTCCGAGAACTACCCCAATCCGCTACCCGTCGTGCGCTGGCACATCGGCCAGGTGGTTATCGAGCTGAAGGAGCTGTTGATCTGGGGCGTGGCGTTGGCGCTGATGGTAGGGTTGCACCTGTTTGTCAGCCGCACCCGGCTCGGCAAGGCGATGCGCGCCACTGCGCAAGATGCCGAAGCCGCGCGGATGATGGGCGTCAATGTCGATCGGGTCATCGTCACCGCGTTCTTTTTGGGATCGGCGCTGGCCGGGGCGGCGGCGCTGATCTTCGGCCTCTACTACAATTACACGAGCTTTATCATCGGCTATACGGCGGGGTTGCGCGCCTTTACCGCGGCGGTGTTGGGCGGGATCGGCAGCATCCCGGGGGCGATGATCGGCGGGTTGCTGATCGGGTTGATCGAGACCCTGGGCGGCCAGTTGATCGCGGTGCGCTGGACCGATGTGATCATCTTCTCGATCCTCGTCTTGGTCCTGGTTTTCGCCCCGGCCGGCCTGATGGGTCGCGCCACGCCGAACAAATCGTAGGATGGCGGGGATCGGCGAGCCGCCGCCCGACAGGACCGCGGCATTGCGCGCGCGGTCGCCGGCCTTGCCGCTGATTGCCCGGATTTCGCCGGCCGTCCGCACCCGCCTCACGATCTTTTTGATTACGGCGGCGGCGCTGGCGTTTCCGCTTATCCATCGCAACGACGCCGACATCGATTCGGCGGCGAACGCGCTTGCCTTCGCCGCATTGGCGCTCGGGCTCAACATCGTCGTCGGCTTTGCCGGTCTGCTCGACCTCGGCTATGCCGCGTTTTTCGCGATCGGCGCCTATGTTTACGGCGCCGCTGCCTCGTTTCAGCTGCAACCGGCGTGGACCGGCTTTTGGGAGCCGTTTCGCTGGCTCGACCTCGTCGCGCGGATGCCGGGTGGTGGCGGCGACGTCGTCCATTTCCAGGTGTCATTCTGGCTGATGATGCCGATCGCTGCCGCGGTTGCCGCCTTTTTCGGCATCCTGTTCGGCGCGCCGACATTGCGCCTCAAAGGCGACTACCTGGCGATCGTGACCCTGGGCTTTGGCGAGATCGTCCCGATCGTCGCGCGCAACGTCCCGAGCGTGACCAATGGCGCGATGGGGCTGAACGGGGTCGCCGCCCCGCAGCTCTTCGGCTACAGTTTCGGCATCAACGCGACGCCCTATTATTACGTCGGCGTGGCGCTCGTCGCGCTGTTCATCGCGACCAGTCTGCGGCTCAAGGATTCGCGCATCGGGCGCGCCTGGATGGCGATTCGCGAGGACGAGGTCGCCGCCGCGGCGATGGGCGTCGACCGCGTCCGCTTCAAGCTCTTGGCCTTTGCCACCGGGGCCGCCTTTGCCGGCGCCACCGGCACCTTCTACGTCGCCAAATTGCAGACCGCGACGCCGGAGATGTTCATGTTTCCGGTCTCGGTCATGATCCTGGTCATGATCGTGTTCGGCGGCATCGGCAGTGTGTGGGGGGTCGTCGTCGGCGCGCTGGTACTGCAGATGCTGCAATCGTGGTTTCTCGAAGATTTGTCGCAATGGCTGCACGCCCTCGGCCGCTTGATCGACATCGACTGGCTGCAGCATGTCGAGCTCGCCTCGTCGATCGAACTGATCTTTGGCCTGATCCTGGTGCTGATGATGCTCTATCGCCGGGACGGACTGATCCCGGCGTCGCGACGGATGCCGGCGCTGAGCCTTGACGAGCAGTCGGCGCAGGTGGCGCGCGGCGGCTTTGACGCATTGCGCGACCTCGGTGGCGACGGGGGCCTCGATGCGGAGGGCGCGCTGCTCGAGATTTCCGGCCTGACCGTCAGCTTTGGCGGGCTGGTGGCATTACGGTCGGTCTCGCTCGACGTGCCGGCGCATTCGGTCGTCGCCGTTATCGGCCCGAACGGCTCCGGCAAATCGACCCTGTTCAACGCCGTTACCGGCCTCGTCGCCCCGAACAGCGGTGCGGTCCGTTTTGCCGGCAGGGAGATCGGCCGGCTGCCGCCGCACCGCGTGCTCGAACGCGGCATCGCCCGCACCTTTCAGAACATCCGCCTGTTCCCGAATCTCAGCGTCCTCGAAAACGTCATGATCGGCATGCATGCGCGGCTCGGCACCGGGGCGGCCGGCGCGTTGCTGCGGCTGCCGAAAACCCGGCGCGAGGAGCAGGAGGCGCGCGAGCGGGCGCTCGAAATCCTGGCCCTGTTCGGCAACCGGCTGCTGCCGCGCGCCGACCATGCCGCGGCGAGCCTGTCCTACGCCAACCGGCGGCGGACCGAGATCGCCCGGGCACTCGCCGTGCGGCCCAGGCTGTTGCTCCTCGACGAGCCGACCGCCGGGATGAACCCGGCCGAAACCCTCGAACTCGCCGAGCAGATCAAAAGCCTGCACCGCTGCGGGCTCGCGATCGTGCTGATCGAGCACAAGCTCGACGTCGTCGTCAGCCTCGCCGACAAGGTCGTCGTGCTCGACCATGGCGAAAAGATCGCCGAGGGGCCGCCCGAACTCGTGCGCCGCGACGACGAGGTGATCCGCGCCTATCTCGGCCGCAGCGCGGTCTTCGCGTAAGACGAGCGCGATCTGCGAGAGTGCAGAGTTGCGTCGTCCGAGGGATCGATCACAGCTTGGAGAACCGCCATAAGCATTACCGAAACCGCCGGGACAACGGCCGGCCGGACCCCGCCGGCTCAGCCCACGATCGGTGGTTCCATCTACGTCAAGCCGCAAGAGTTCGAATGGGAGCCGACACAGTTTTCCGGCATCTCGATCAAAGTGCTGTATGAGGATAAAGAGAAGGGCGAGATGACGTGTCTGCTCAAATGGGAGCCGGGCGCGAGCTTGCCGCTGCATAAGCACGCCGAGATCGAGCAAACCTATGTGATCGAAGGTTCATTTTACGACCATGACGGGGTGTGCCGGGCCGGCGAGTTCGTGTGGCGGCGGGTTGGCTCGTTTCACGCGACCCATTCCGACGAGGGGGCCATCATCCTCGCTATCTACCGCAAGCCCAATGTTTTCCAGCACAGCACCGGCTATTCCCGCACCGGCGCCTAAAAGGCGGTTGAAACGTCTCTTTGTTGGCATCGCGAGGCCGCAAACCGGCCGTGGCGATCCAGAGAAAGCGACAGCGGCCATCCGCCGGCCTGCTCGATTGCCGCGTCGGCGTTCGGCCCTCTCGCAATGACCCGCTTGGGGTTTTTCAACAGCCTGCTAAAAGCGCTCATTCCCATGAATTAGGTGCGGCGGATGCTTGAATTCCGGGGGGTCGACACCCACTACGGCGACCTTCATGTGCTGAAAGCGGTCGATTACCGGATCGACGCCGGCGAAATCGTTTGCCTCTTGGGCGGCAACGCCTCGGGCAAATCGACGACAATGAAGGCGATCATGGGGATCGTGCGGCCGAGCCGCGGCGAAATCGTCTACGAAGGCCAGTCCTTGAATGGGGTCAGCACCGCCGAACGGGTGCGCCGCGGCATCGCGCCGGTGCTCGAAGCGCGGCGGCTGTTCCCGCGCATGACGGTCTACGAAAACCTCGAAATGGGCGCCTACACGCGCCCGCGCGGAGGCGAATTCGCCGCCGATCTCGAACGCGTCTTCGCGCTCTTTCCACGCGTCGAGGAGCGGCTGCGCCAGCTCGCCGGCACCCTGTCGGGCGGCGAGCAGCAGATGGTTGCGATCGGCCGGGCGCTGATGGCGCACCCCAAATTGTTGTGCATGGACGAGCCGTCGATGGGATTGTCGCCTGCCTATGTCGAGCAGGTGTTTGACATCATCCGCGAGATCAACAAACAGGGCACGACGATCTTTATGGTCGAGCAGAACGCCAACATGGCATTGGCGATCGCCGACCGCGCCTATGTGTTGCAGACCGGGCAGGTCGTGCTCAGCGGCCCATCGGCCGAATTGCGCCAGAACGAATTGATCCGCCACGCCTATCTCGGCGAGATGACGGTGGCCTAGGCGCACTCGCGTCTTGCAACCCGCGGCCGCGCTCCCGACCCCTCTCCGCTCAGCCATGACCCCGGCCTTCGAGGCCATGAAGAACTAGCCGCATCACGGTTGTGTGTGGTTCGAGACCCGCCCTTCGGGCGCTCCTCACCATGAGGGAAGTCTTGATGGAGTTGGGAACGGTCCTCATCCTGAGGAAGCTGCGAAGCAGCTGTCTCGAAGGAAGCACGCCGCTGATCTAGCCGGGTTTCCTTGCCGCCCGGACGGGGCCCGCCCCCACGGTTTCCACACTATTCGGCGGCGAGCCGCGGGTGTTGCCGGTTCAACTCGGCTACGCGGGCGCGGGTGTAGAGCTCGGTCCAATTGGACAGCGCGAAGTCGGTAACCTGGCGCGGGTCGTAGCCGCGCTCGACGATGCGGACTTCCTTGCCGGCGATGTAGACGGCGCGGATATGGCTGCGCTCCTGCAGCATGCCGATATTGTCGAGCGGCGAGAAATCCAGCGCCACGAAATCGGCGGATCGGCCCGGTTCGAGCACGCCGATCCGGCCGCCCTCGGTCATAAAGCCGGCATTGACCTCGGTCGCCGCCCGCAACGCCGCAGCCGGGGTAAAGCCGAGGTCGTCGACAAACAACTCGAGCTCGCGCGCATTCCATTCGCCGTACGGGGTCACCGCGAACCCGGTGTCGGTTCCGGTCATCATCGGAACGCCAGCCGCGCGCGCCTTTTTCCAATTGAC
>DATMKU010000334.1:0-5170 GCA_035570935.1 Allostellaceae bacterium | reverse complement strand
CCATTGTGGTTCTTCGACGGCGCGCCGACCAGCAATGACGGCAACATCTCGCAATACAACCGCACGCGCGGCCCGCTCGTGTCGCGCCGCGCCAACACCAATGTGATGTTCGCGGTCGAGCGCGGCTACGACGCCGAGGCGCAGTTGATCGGCATGGAGATGGAGGGGATCGACATCGCCGTGCTGTTCCCGACCGCCGGCTTGTCGTTTCTCGCGCGCGACGGCATGGACCCGCAGTTTTCCAACGCCATCTGCCGCGCCTACAACGACTGGCTGCACGACTTCGTCCAGCACAGTCCCGACCAGCTGAAGATGGCGGCGATGCTGCCGGTGCACGACGTCAACCTCGCCTGCCGCGAATTGCACCGCTGCGTCAAGGAATACGGCGCCGTCGGCGCCTTTGTCAGGCCCAACTACGTCAACGGCCGCTATTGGCACTCGACCTATTGGGACCCGCTCTACGGCATGCTGCAGGAGATGCAGGTGCCGCTGTGCTTTCACGAGGGCACCGGTTCGTACTACTCGACGATCGAGCCGCGCTTTGGTGAGAACCGCTTTATGCGCCATGTCGCCAGCCATTCGACCGAGATGCAATTGGCGCTGATCGCGCTGATGCTCGGCGGGATCTTCGAATCCTACCCGCGGCTCAAGGTGGCGTTTCTCGAAGCGCAAAGCTGGTGGGTGCCGGGCCTGTTGGGCCGCATCGAATGGGGTCTGCGCCAGCACCATCAGGCCGACGCGCCCTATCTGAAATTGACGCCGTACGAATACTGGCAGCGCAACTGCTTCTCGGCGATCGAGAGCGGCGAGCGCGAGGTCGGCGCGGTCGTCGAGCTCTTGGGCGGCGCCGACAACATTTGCGTGTCGAGCGATTTTCCGCATTTCGATTCGAGCTTCCCGGAGGTGTCGGCGCGGGTGTTGCACAATTCCAGCATCACCCCTGACATCGGCGGCCAGATCCTATCGGGCGGCGCCCGTCTCTACGGCTTTGGCGCCGACGATTTCGTCAAGGCCGACGCCGCCGCCAAGCGCCGCGACAATATCGCGGTGGGCCGCGCCTAGCTCCGCGATCGGTGGCATCGGCCCCCGTGCGGTCGAGCCGCCGAACCGACCCGTGCCGCTTCTCCCTTGCCGCCCTTGGGAGCGGAGAGGGCGGGGTGAGGCGGGGGATGCGGAGCGCTTGCCGATAACCGTTCCTGGTGCGCGCTTTTCGCCGGGGCGACGGAATTTGACGCGGCGCCTTGCTCCTTCGGGTCCCGACAGTCTTTTGACCTCGAACAGATACATTCGCGAACCAGGGTGCCGCCGTCGCGGACATGGCCGTCCAGGGTCATCAAATCGCTTCGCCGCGACTTGATCCGAATAGTTTGCTGTCATCCCCGGCGCAAGGGCGGGAGCTTGCCGAAAGCCTCGGCGGGCACCAATTTTACCGTCGGGTCCCGGCGGCGACGGCCGCCCCGCGGTCGCAGCGCCGTGCACGCCCGGTGGGAGATATGAAGCTCCTTGTCGTCGAAGACGACCGTGAAACCGCCTCCTATCTGGTCAAGGGGCTCGGCGAAAGCGGCTATACCGTCGACCGCGCCGGTGACGGCCGCGAGGGGCTGTTTCTGGCAAGTTCGGGCGGCTATGACGCGATCGTGCTCGACCGCATGCTGCCCGAGATCGACGGCTTGGCCGTACTGGGCGCGTTGCGCGCCGCCGCAATCCGCACCCCGGCGCTGATCCTGAGCGCGCTCGGCAGCGTCGATGACCGCGTCAAGGGACTGCGCGCCGGCGGCGACGATTACCTGGTAAAGCCATTTGCGTTCAGCGAGCTGCTCGCGCGGATCGAGGCATTGCTGCGGCGCGGCTCGGCGGCGGCGGCGACGACGATGTTGCGGGTGGCCGACCTCGAACTCGACCTCTTGACCCGGACCGTCAAGCGCAGCGGCAAAGCGATCGACGTGCTGCCGCGCGAGTTTCGCCTACTCGAATATCTGATGCGCAATTCGGGTCATGTCGTGACCCGCACAATGCTGCTCGAGCACGTCTGGGATTATCATTTCGACCCGCAGACCAATGTCGTCGACGTGCATGTCAGCCGGCTGCGCCAGAAGATCGACAAGAATTTCGAGCGGCCGTTGCTGCATACGGTGCGCGGCGCCGGCTATTGCCTGCGCGCTCCCGAATGAGTTTTTCGGGCTCGCCCGCCCCGCGATTGGTGCTCGGAACAGGAGTGAGAACGAAATGCCTGTAGAACTCAACCACACGATCATACCGGCTACCGACAAATGGGCATCGGCGACGTTCCTGGCGGGTATTCTCGACCTGGAGGCAGGCCCGGAATGGGCGCATTTCGTGCCGATCCGCCTCGCCAACGGGGTGACGCTCGATTTTGCCGAGGCAACAGGCTTCCGTCCCCAGCACTACGCTTTTCTCGTCAGCGAGGCGGAATTCGACGCCGCGCTCGCGCGGCTTAAAAGCGCCGGCACCGCCTTCTACGCGGATTTTGACCGGTGCGGTCGCGGCGAGATCAACCACCTCTACGGTGGTCGCGGCGTTTATTTCGACGATCCCAACGGTCACCTGCTGGAGCTGATCACCCAACCCTACGGGCCGGCGCCCGAGCGCTGGGCCAAACCCCAGGGCTGAGCCGCGGCGGCGCGGCCATATTGATGGTCGTCAACCGGCTGGCGCTGCCGGCCTCGCGCGGCTGGCCCGAGACCCGGCCTGCAGCATTGTTGCGCGCCACCCTGCGGCTGGTGCGCACCCATGCGTTTCGCCTCGCCGCGCTCTATTTTCTGGTGTTCGCTGCGTCGGTGCTGAGCGTCTTGTTCTTTGTCTATTGGACGAGCGCAAATTTTGTCGAGCGCCAGACCGAGGCCACCCTCGACGCCGAGATCACCGGGCTTGCCGAACAATATGCCCAGCGCGGTTTGAGCGGGCTCGTCCAGATCGTCGCGGCACGCAGCGCCGGCGACCGCGGCGACGCGATGCTGTATCTGGTGACCGATCCGGACGGCCGCCCGCTTGCCGGCAACATCGCGGGTTGGCCAGCGGGCGTGCCGGCGCGCAGCGGCTGGCTGTCGTTTGCGGTCGAAGCCAGGGTCCACGGGCAAATCGTGACCCACCCGGCGCGCGGCAGCCTGATCATCATCCCCGGCGGCTACCGGCTCCTGGTCGGCCGCGACATCAGCGATGCGACGGCGTTTCGCGACCGGGTCAAGCTCACCCTGTTGTGGTCCGGGCTGGTGGCGCTCGGCGTCGGCCTGCTCGGCGGGGCGGCGATGAGCCGCAACCTGTTGCGCCGGGTCGAGCTGGTTAATCGCACCAGCGAACGGGTCATGGCCGGAAATCTGTCCGATCGCGTGCCGCTCGACGGCACCAGCGACGAGTTCGACCTGCTCGCCGCCAATCTCAATCGGATGCTCGACCAGATCGAGCGCCTGATGACGGCGATGCGCGAGGTCACTGACGACGTCGCCCATGATTTGAAGACGCCGCTGTCGCGGCTGCGCGCCCGGCTCGAACTGGCGCTGATTGGTCCGTCCGATGCCGGCGCCCAGGGTGAGGCGATCCGCGCCGCGATCGACGAGGCCGACCGCATGCTCGCGACCTTCAACGCGCTGCTGCGGATCGCCGAGGCCGAGGCGGGCGCCGGTCAGGATCGCACCGAGCCGCTCGATCTCGGCGAGGTGGCGCGGTCGGCCGCCGAATTTTACGAACCGGCGGCGGAGGAGAAGGGGTTTGCGCTGACCTTGGCGATCGAGCCGAATGTGCGAATCCGCGGCGACCGTCATTTGTTGTCGCAGGCGGTCGCCAATCTGCTCGACAACGCACTGAAATATGCCGATGGCGGCGAGTTGGAGGTCCGGGTGTGCCAAGCCGGCGAGCGCGCCGTGCTCGAAGTGGCCGATCGTGGTCCCGGCATACCCGAAGCCGACCGCGAGGCCGTGTTCGACCGCTTTGTCCGGCTCGAGCCCAGCCGCAGCACGCCGGGCAATGGGCTCGGGCTCAGCCTGGTCCGCGCCGCGGCACACCGCCACCACGGCACGGTGACCCTCGTCGACAACCGGCTCGGTCTGCGCGTCCGGCTCGAATTTCCGCGGCTCGCGGCCTGACTATTCGTCGCCGACTATTCGTCGGCGCCGTTGGTCATGTGCCGCCGGTCGCGATGCTCGATGCGGCGGGCGGTCGCGACCATCATCTCGCGCAGCTCGCGCTGGTCGAGCCCGGCGCTGCGCAGCACGGGCTCCATGACCTCGTCGGCGAGCAGGTCGTCGAGGCTCGGCCGATAGCGGCAGCAGTCGAAGTGCCCATCCATGTGTCCCTCCATGTCCTCTGTTCTACGCATCATTAACCGGAACAGTGACCGCTTTATGTCCTTGGATCGGAAATTTCGCGGCATTAGTCCATGTCAACTGCCTTCTTCCCGTCCCAATGGAGCGGGGTCATTGAACGTTTACGAAGGCGCTTGGGTAATATGGGTTGTAAATCGTGACCGGGAACAGCACGACCCGGCCCGGGCCTTCGACAGCCGTTGTCGCGGGATTCTGAGTGGCAGCTAGTTGAAGCGTGCCGGCTGGCGTCCTAGCGGCAGGGAGTGAGGTTCCCGCCGCCTCCGGTGGTGGTGCGGCTGCGCCGGCTTGATGCGCCGCGTATCCGCGTGCCGTCATGCAATCCCCAATCAGCGCGCTTCGGTCAGCCGCCGTGGCGACGGCCGAGACAAGCGTTGCCGCGACCACGAAGCCGACGCTCCCTTGGGCGTAGCTGCCGCCTGGGTTCAAAGCGCGGGCCTGCGCTTCGCAGGCGTATTTGTCGGCGTTGACCTCAGCCTGGGTCGTACCGGGCTTTTCCCAAACGGGGAGCGCGCACGCGGCAATGGAGAGGGGGATCGCGAGTACGAAACATCGACTTAAGATTCCCATCGGACCGCGCCTCCTGGCATCTGCAAATTGCTCGACGAAGGCGGACGCCTCGTCGCAAAGGGCCATTGCGCGGGAGAGAGATTGACGATTCGTAAACGGCGCCGGATCGAAAGCGCAAAAACGGCTAAGCCCGCAGATCGCCGTAGCTGGTAGACGTTATGCCGAGGGCTGTGATGCGCTCCTGAACCAGCGGGCTCAGCAGCGCCGCCAGCTCGTCGGTGTGATGGTAGCCGGGCATGGCCGCGGCAAGGGCCGGGCGGCAT
>DATMKU010000333.1:0-13617 GCA_035570935.1 Allostellaceae bacterium | reverse complement strand
GTCGGCGCCGAAATCGCCGTGGGCGACCAGATCCTGTTCTGCCGCCGCGACCCCGAGAGCGCGCGCGGCGACATGGCGCGGATGTTGCGCCAGCTCGCCGGGCGGCTCGCCGGGCCGCCTAAGGCCGGTGTCTATGTCAGCTGTGTGGCGCGCGGGGCGAACTTGTTCGGCGAGCCCGGGGTCGAGACCCGGATGATCCGCGAGACCTTGGGCGATTTCCCACTGGTCGGGTTCTTCGCCAATGGCGAAATCTCGCGCGACCGGCTCTACGGCCATACCGGCGTGTTGACCCTGTTCACCTGACGGCATGCTGCGGCTTTTTGTCGGCATCGGCTTTCCGCCCGCGTTGAAACTCCGCCTGTCGCTCTTGTGCTCGGGGATACCAAAGGCGCGGTGGGTCGATCCCGGCAACCTGCACCTGACCTTGCGGTTTATCGGCGAGCTTCCGGAGGACGTCGCCGCCGACGTCGACGAGGCCCTGGCGCGGGTGCGCGCGCGTCGGTTTCCGCTGCAGCTGGCGGGAACCGGCGTATTCGGCGGCGACCGGCCGCGCAACCTGTGGGTCGGGGTCGAGCGCAACCCGGAGCTCACGGCGCTCCGCGACAAGATCGAGCACGCGCTGACCCGCGCCGGCCTGCCGCCCGAGCCGCGCAAATTCGCGCCGCACGTGACCCTGGCGCGGTTGCACAACCCGCCGGTCGACCAAATCGCGGAATTCCTCGGCGTGCATGCCGGCTTTCGCGCCGAGCCGCTGCCGGTCGAGGCGTTCAGCCTGATCGCGAGCTACCCGACAAAAGCCGGCTCGGTCTATGAGGACCAAGCCGACTACCCGTTGCACAACTGACCGGGGCGGAGGGATGACGTCATGGCGCATTGGCTGTTGAAGTCGGAGCCGTCGGCCTATTCGTGGGAGAAATTCGTCGCCGACGGCGGCACCCATTGGGACGGCGTGCGCAACGCGCAGGCGCTCAACAATCTGCGGGCGATGCAGCCCGGCGAGCGGGCGTTCTTCTATCATTCGAACGAGGGCAAGGACATCGTCGGGGTCGCCGAGATCGTCCGCCCCTTCTACCCCGACCCCGACGACAAGAGCGGCAAGCTCGGCATGGTCGACGTGAAGCCGGTCACGCCGGTGTCAAAACCCGTGACCCTCGCCGAAATGAAGGCGAAGCCCGAGCTTGCCGGGATGGCGCTCTTGCGTCAGTCGCGCTTGTCGGTGTGCCCGGTCAGCGACCGCGAGTGGGGGGTGATCTGCGAGATGGCGGGCGTCCCCCCTGAGGGCCTGTGAATTCCCGGTGTCGAGAAACTCATGTGTGGACGGCCCCCGCGGTGCAAGCGGGAAAAGAGCGGACGGGCAGGTCTGGTCGCGTACCGTCATGTGTCCGCCCGCCGCTTTGGCGACGGCAGCCTCTGTGACCGTGGCGCCTGTGGCCGCCGGCCGGTATGTGCCGGCGCCGGACGCGATCGACGAGGACGGGTGTGCTTGCTCCGGCGCCAATCGGCCATAACCGCGGCCCGCCGCTCGACCCGGAAATCGGCTGGCGGGCTTTTTGCTGGCGAAAGGCGCACGCCAAGGCGTGGAAGACGCCAGCGCGCGAGATTGCCCTTGCGCGGCTCGCGCGCGCCGAAGCGCTCGGCATCAGCTATCGCGAGTACACCGCGATGGTGCTCGACCGCGGCGACCATCTGTAGCGCCGGCGCCCGCGCCCCATGTTCGGGCTCGCGCGCCCTTGACAGCGGCGAGGGCGCCGGGTAGGAAGCCGGCCTCCGTGGTGATTTGAGCCGGCCGGCTTGCGCCCCACGTTAAACAAAGCGCTAAAAGGCCGGGTGTTCTGAGAGGAGCCCTGGCCCGCGCGGGACCGGGGCTTTTTGCTGTCCGGCATCGGCGCAGGCCTCGTATGGAGAGAAAGGCCTGCCGATGACCAAGCCCGTGCTGCCCGCCGACCTCGCCGACGCCGTCTCGCCCGCCACCTTGTTGGTGCGCGGCGGCGCGACCCGCAGCCCCTATGACGAGACCTGCGAGGCGATGTTCCTGACCTCGGGCTTTGTCTACGACGACGCGGCCGCCGCCGAGGCTGCCTTTGCCCAGGACGGGTCGCGCTATGTCTATTCGCGTTACCGCAACCCGACCGTGGCGATGTTCGAGGAGCGGCTGCGGCTGATCGAGGGCGCCGAGGCGTGCCGCGCCACGGCGAGCGGCATGTCGGCGGTGTTCGCGGCATTGTTGTGCCGGCTGCGCGCCGGCCAGCGGGTGGTGTCGAGCCGCGCGCTGTTCGGCTCGTGCAATTACATCGTGTCCGAACTATTGCCGCGCTGGGGCATCGAGACCGTGCTGGTCGACGGCCGCGACCTCGATACCTGGGAAACGGCGCTCGCCGGCGGTGCGGCGGCGGCGTTTTGCGAAAGCCCGTCCAACCCGGCGATGGAGATTGTCGATCTCGCCGCGGTCGCGCGGCTGACGCACCGCGCCGGCGGGCTCCTTATCGTCGACAATGTTTTCGCGACGCCGTTGTTGCAAAAGCCGTTGGCGCTCGGCGCCGATGTCGTCGTCTATTCGGCGACCAAGCACATCGACGGGCAGGGGCGTTCGCTCGGCGGCGCGATTTTGGCGTCGGAGAAATTCATCAAGGACGATCTCGGATTGTTTTATCGGCACACCGGGCCGTCACTGAGCCCGTTCAACGCCTGGCTGCTGCTGAAGGGGCTGGAGACCCTCGAATTGCGGGTCGAACGGCAATCCCGCACCGCCGCCGCGATCGCCGCTTTTCTCGAAGCCCATCCAAAGGTCGAGCGCGTACTCTATCCGGGGCTGCCGAGCCATCCGCAATACGAATTGGCGCAGCGGCAGATGACGGCGGGCGGCAGTCTCGTCTCGTTCGACGTGTTGGGCGACAAGGCAGCCTGCTTCCGCTTTTTGGATGCGCTGCGGCTGGTCGACATCTCGAACAATCTCGGCGATTCGAAGAGCCTCGTCACACACCCGGCGACGACGACGCATTCGCGGCTCAAGCCCGAGGCGCGCGCCGAGCTCGGCATCGGCGACCAGCTGGTGCGGCTCTCCGCCGGGCTCGAGGCCGAGGCCGATCTGATCGCCGATCTCGGCCGGGCGCTCGACCGCGCGTGAGACGCCGCCGGCCGCGGTTGCTCCGCGGATAGCTAATCGCTGCAGTGCGTTACAAGGGCGAAACCTTGGACGGGCTGAGCCCGAGCAGCCGCCGCGCCAAGGTCAAATGCGGGCGGTCGATCATCTTGCCGTCGAGCGCGATCGTGCCGGCGTCGGGATTTGCCGCGAACACGGCCACGACCTTGTGCGCCCAGGCGAGTTCTTCCTCGCCGGCGGTGAAGGCGTGGTTGATGACCGCGATTTGCGCCGGATGGATCGCCATCTTGGCGGCAAAGCCCGAGCGCTTGGCCGCGGCGCACTCGTGCGCGAGGCCGGCCTCGTCGCGAAAATCGGTAAAGATCGTGTCGATCGCCTCGACCCCCGCGGCGGCGGCGGCAAGCACACACAGCGAGCGAGCGAGGCGATAGACATCGTCATAGGTTCCGTCGGCGCGGCGGTTGTTGCCGCCGACGCAGGCCGCCAGATCCTCGGCCCCCCAGGTAATGCCGGACAGCCGCGGCGACACGCCGGCATAGCCGCCCATCGCGAACATCGCCGCCGGCGTCTCGGTCGCGATCGCGATCACCCGCGTTGCGCCGAGCGGCAGTGTGGCCGCGGCCTCGAAGGCCGACAGGTAATGGTCGAGCGTGCGCAGATCGCCGGGCACGCATTTAGGCAGCAGGATGCCGTCCGGCCGGCCCGGCATGATCGCGGCGATATCGTCGAGCGCCGCACCTGTCGTGAGCGGGTTGACGCGCACCCAGCGCTGAAAGCCGGCGGAGGCGGTCGAATCGAGAAACCCGCGCGCCAGGGTTCGCGCGGTCGGGCGATTCGCCGGCACCACCGAATCCTCGAGATCGAGGATCAGTGCGTCGGCACCCGAATGCGGTCCGCGGGCGAGCTTGCGCTCGCTGTCGGCCGGGACGAACAAGAATGAGCGCATTCAACCCTCCGCGGTCGGGGCGGGACGGCACATCATCAGCCCGGCGCGGCGGCACGTCGCGACCGTCTCGCCGCGCTGGTTGATACCTTGGTGCTCGAACTCGACGATGCCGGCGTCGGGCCGCGACTGGCTTTTGCGCTTCGAGCGCACGATCGTGCGCGCCCGCAGCGTGTCGCCGTGAAACACCGGCCTGGGGAAGCGGACATCGCTCATGCCGAGATTGGCAATCGTCGTTCCGAGCGTCGTCTCGCCGACGCTGAGGCCGATGACAAGGCCGAGGGTGAAGAGGCTGTTAACCAGCCGCTGGCCGAACTCGGTCTTTTTGGCGAATTCCGCATCGAGGTGAAGCGGCTGCGGGTTCATCGTCAAAGTGCTGAACAGCACGTTGTCCATCTCGGTGACGGTCCGGCTCGTCGCATGCTCGAACACCTGGCCTTCGGTGAATTCCTCGAAATACAGTCCCGCCATCATCCCTCCGACTGAATGTCCCGGTGACATGCGATCTTAACAGTCCGTCGCCATTGTCGTCATTTTGGCGTGCCGGGCAGCGCTTTGGGAACGAGACGGGCGGCGATCGGTTTGCCGGCCAAGGACTGTCTGGATCTCGGCGCAGCAATTCCCGCTCGACCTGGACCGGCGAAAAATCTAGCATGCTAGCGCCGCAGGAGCCGCGCCGCCCGCACAAGCAGGAACCGGTTGAGGAATGGAATTCGATCGGCTGATCGCGGACCACGGCGCTTGGTTTTACCTTATCGCGTTCGTCTGGACTTTTCTCGAAGGCGAGACGGTCGTCATTTTTTCCGGTTTCGCCGCGGCGCAGGGGTTGCTCAACCCGATATTCTTGTTGGCGGCGACCGGGCTCGGCAGCTTCGTCGGCGACCAAAGCTGGTTTTGGGTCGGCCGCCATTTCGGGCTGAAATTGCTCAACCGTTTCCCGCGCTGGCGTTACGGGGTCGATGCGGCACTACGCTGGCTCGAGCGCTACGACACCGGTTTCATCCTGTCGTTTCGTTTCATTTACGGAGTCCGCAATTTCTCGTCTTTTGCCATGGGGATGAGCGCCATCCGCGGGAGGCGGTTTCTGATTCTGAATTTTCTGGCCGCGGCATTCTGGGCGGCGAGCTTTATCGCCGTCGGCTATTTTCTCGGCCACGCCTTTCGCGCGGTGCTTGGGGACATGGCCCGCACGTTCAGCCTGGCGATGCTCGGCGTCTTTGTCGCGATCGCGGCCGGCGTCGGATTGTTCCACCGGATGCAGCGCCGGCGCCAACACAGGCTGCTGGCGGGGGCGGAGGTCGCGACGCCGCCCACTTCCACCTGAGCGCCCCGCCGGGCTACCGGACAACCGAGACCGGCGAGCCGATGGCGAGGCCGAGCGCAGCGTCGGCACGCCCGGCATTGACCGCGATCTCGGCAAGACCGTTCGCGTTTTCGTACCACAAGGCCGAACCCGGCGGAACATCGGAGAAGGTGCGGGCACGCCGCAACAGCCGGCCGCCGGCCTCGAGCCGCGCACCGGCGGGCAAGACCGCCGCACGCAGCCCGGTCAACGCATTGCCATAATGGTCGATATAGACGATCTCGGCCAAATCGTCCGGCCAATCGGCAACGCGGCTGATCTCGGCCTCGCGCAGCATGGCCGCGTCCGGGCCGCCGATGGCGAGCCAAGCCGCGACCGGGGCGAACAGGTCGCGCCCGTGAAAGCTCGCCGACAGCGATTCGGGCCGCCACACGATTTCCCAGCAGCGGGCACTCTCGGCGCGACGCAACACGAGTTCGAAAAGGCCGTTATCGGGACCGACGTAAAAGCGGCCGTCGGCCTCGACGACAACGGCGCGGCGCTCGCCGCCGACACCGGGATCTACCACCGCAAGCAACGCCGTCCCCGGCGGAAACCATGGCCCGTAGGCGGCGAGCAGATAAGCCGCGGGCTTCGGTTGTGCGGCCGGCAGATCGGCGAACAGATCGACAACCGGCACTCCCGGCGCTTGCTGCGCCAGAACCGCCTTGACCTGGCCGGTATAGGGGCCCGCGAGGCCAAAATCGGTGAACAATGCGATCATCGGCCGCCTCTCTCGGCTGTTTGCGACATGGTGGGTAACCTCAACCGAGCAACATCATTTCTTCGCGAAATTTAAACTCGGCGGCCGGTTAGTCCAGCAGCAGCCGGCGGATCAATTTAGGGTTGGATTATAGCCTTCGTCCGCGCCAAACAATTATGACTTTTTGTTGGCGCGCTGTCCCGCGGCTTTGCCGCGAAGAGGGTTCCTCTTGAAACTGCTTAGCGACTGCGTATGCTGCCGATGTCGCAGTTGGATATTTGGGGGAATGCGATGAGGAAGGTTTTTATGGCGGCGGCCGTCTGTCTCGCTGCCTCGCTGCAGGCTGCGTCTGCCGCCGACGGGAGTTGCTATTCGGCGACGGATCAGGAGGCCGAGCAGGCAATCGTGTTTCAGACGAACCTGATGGTGGTCAGCTCAGCTTGCCGGGACGAGGTGTACGGGCTGTTTCGGGCGCGCAACAAAGATGCGATCATCCGTTATCAACGGATCATGATCAATCACTTCCGGCGCGCGGGCTATCGCGACGCGCAAGGGCGATTTGATACCTGGAACACCAGTCTTGCCAACGAGATCGCATTGAAGCAGGGGGTCATGCCGACGGCCGTCGTGTGCCAGCAGGCAGCCCGCATGCTCAACATGGCCAACAGCCTCGACGCCAAGGGACTGCACGACTATGCCGTGGCCCAGGCGGCGAGCGCGGCCGAAACCCATCCGCGCTGCACCAGATAACACGCTTCGCCGCGGCGGCGCTATCGCGTGCGGGCGGGACGCAGACACAGCGTACCGACGAGGCCGGCGGCGGACAGCAGCGCCATCGCTAGATAGGCGCGCCCGCCATAAGCGGCGTAAAGCGCGCCTGCCGCGGCCATTACGAGCCCGCCGCCAAACCCGGAGGAGGCGGCGGCAAATAGCGTCTGCGCGCTCGCCGCCGCCGCAGGCGGCACGCTGCGCGACAGAAAATGCATCGCCCCGAGATAGGTCGCGCCAAAGGTCAGCGCGTGCAGAAGCTGCAGTGCCGCGGTCGAGGGAAGCGAGACGACAACCCCCGCGATGCTCCAGCGAATGATCCCGGCGACGCCGCCCAAGGCCATCAAGCCGACCGGGCCGAACCGCCCGAGCAAGCGGCGGCCCTGCCAGAACAGCAAAACTTCGGCAACGACGCCTTCCGCCCAAAGCCAGCCGATCGTGGTCTCGGAAAAGCCGAGCGAGCGCCAATAAAGGGTAGCGAAACCGTAATAGACCTGATGGCTCGCCTGCAGGGCCGCGGCGCTGGCGACGAAAATCCAAAATCGCGAATGGCCGGCGACGAGCCGCAATCCGGCGCCGCGAAACCCGGCGCCGCCGGGCGCGGGTTCGGACGGCGGAATTTTCCGGCACGCGGTCAGGAGCAATGCCGAGGCAACGAGAACGAGCGGCAAAATCCAGCCGCCCGAGGTATGGGCGATGACGACGCCGGCCCCAAGCGAGGCGAAGACGAAGCTCACCGAACCCCACACTCGGATCCGCCCGTAATCCAGACCCTCGGCGCGGGAAGCGGCCAGGGTCACGGTGTCGCCGAGCGGCATCAGCGCCGACTGCACGGTCAATGCGAGGAGGTTCAGCGACAAGATCGCCCAGAACCCGGCTGAGCGCCACAGCGCCGTGTAGGCGGCGACAGCGATCATCGCGAGCACGGTCATGACCCGGCGCCGGCCATAGCGGTCGGCAAGCGCGCCGATCGCCGGCGTCGCAATCACCTTGGCCCAGATAGCCGCAGCAAAGAGCGTGCCGATTTCCTTGGCGTCGAACCCGCGCGAAGCGAGCCAAACCGGCCAGAACGGCAATTGCACGCCAGTCACCAGGAACGCCGCGGCGTAGAACGCGGAGAGGCGCGCGGCCGGACGCGAACGACGTTGTCCGGGCATCAAGCGGTCTCGACGGGGCAGCCGCCAATGCCCATCTGGCGGGGGTGCTGATCGACGTCAATCAACTCAGCGCGCTGCTCTCCGTCGTCATCATCGACGTGGTGCTTGCGGGGGACAATGCGATCGTCGTCGGCATGACCGCCTCGGGATTGCCCGCCGAGCAGCGGCGGCGGGTGATTATGCTCGGCATCGTCGTCGCGACCGGGCTGCGCATCATATTCGCCTATTTCGCCGCGCAATTGCTCGCGATTATCGGGCTGACGCTGGCTGGCGGCGTGCTGCTGCTGTGGGTGTCGTGGAAAACCTACCGCGAGCTGCGCGCGAGGCGCGGCGCCCGGCAGGCGAAAGCGGCAATTGCGGGAAACGAGCGCGTGGTTGCAGGCAAGACACCGCGGCAGGCGCTGACGCGCATCGTCCTGGCGGATTTGTCGATGTCGCTCGACAATGTGCTGGCGGTGGCGGGGACCGCGCGCCACCATTTCTGGGTGTTGGCCTTTGGCCTCGTCTTGTCGGTGGCGCTGATGGGCGTCGCCTCGACCTATGTCGCGCGCCTGCTCGAGCGCTATTTCTGGATCTCATGGGTCGGGCTCGGCATCGTCACCTTTGTCGCGTTGCGGATGATCTGGGAGGGCTCGACCGAGGTGATCCAGCAGACGGCGGCGCTCCGGCCATAGGCCGGGTTCCCGGTTACAACGCCAACTCCCAGATCTCGCCGACCAGATCATGGCCAAAGCTGTGGTGAGGCTGGGCGTCGATCATGCGAAAGCCGGCGCCTTCGTAGAGACGCCGGGCCGCGACCAGCACGCTATTGGTCCACAACGTCACCTTTTCGTAGCGCGCCTCGCGCGCGAAGCGCAAACACTCCCGCACCAGCCGGGCGCCGATCCCGAGGCCCCGCGCGTCGGGCTCGACCAGCAGCAGGCGCAGCTTCGCGGTCGTCTGCGTATCTTCGACCAGCATCACCGAGCCGACGTTGCCGCCGTCTTTCTCGGCGATCCAGCAACATTCCCGCCGCCGGTCGAAGCTGCGCAGGAATTTCGCCGCGACCTCGGCGACGAGCGCTTCGAACTCAATGTCCCAGCCGTATTCCCGCGCATAGAGCGCGCCGTGCCGCGAGATGATCCAGCCCATGTCGCCCGGCCGATGCGGGCGCAGCAAATAGCCGGCGCGGGCGTCGTCTCGGGCGCCGCCGAGCACCCGCTCGATCGTGCCCGCGGCGGCGACCAGGCGGCTCTGCGCTTCTTCCGGCAAGGTGCGCAACAGGGTGCCGGTCTCCGCCTGCGAACGCGCGTCGAGGTCGGCAAAGACCGATTGCCCCTGCGGCGTCAACGCCAGCAGACTTAGGCGTCGGTCGTTAGCCGACGGTGTGCGTCGGATCAGTCCGCGCCCCTCGAAATTGCGCAAGATGCGGCTCAAATAGCCGCGATCCAAGCCCAGGCGCTGGCCGAGCCGCGCCGCCGTTTGCTGCTCGCCGAGGGCGATTTCGTACAGCACCCGAGGCTCGGTCAGCGAAAACGGGCTGCTCAGCAGCCCGTTTTGGAGCACGCCGATCCTCTGGGTGTAGAGGCGGTTGAACCGGCGCAGTGCGGTAATGCGCCGATCGAACGCCGTATCCGAACTATCCGTCGCTCGATGCTCCCAGCGAAGAAGATGCGATAGTCAATGAATCAGTTGATGAAGTCAACAGAAGCTGGCCGCGTTGTCGGGTCTAACACCGCCATCCCCAACCCCTCATAAAAGAAGAACGCGCCTATCGACCGGCGCAGGCCAGGTCTCCGGTATCCGGTATCCGGTGCCGACACCAACAGCCGGCGGGTCGGCATCCGGCAAGTTCGAGCTTTGTCGAGCCCGCACCGAGATCGACGGCGGGAACCGGGGGCCGGCGCACGGGCTGTCCAATTGAGGAAGCTTTGCTAATACAAAATCAACGTATTGGTCATTTGCTGCCGAACGGAAGGCGGTCCGGCAATGCTGCGTCCGATCAAATCATGTCTTTCGCTGCGGGCGTTGCTGGTCGTCATGATCGCCGCGCCGATTTTACCGACTTTGGCACTTACGCCGGCGATCCTGATGCAATTGGGACGAAGCTGGCATCAGCTGTCTTCGCCTACGGAACTTGTTCTACTGGGAGCCGGGGTGCGGCTTTTGGGCGGTGGTCTGGCGCTGGCGGCGGCGGGCCGGCTGATCAGGTCGATGAGGGCTTTGTCGCGGGCGGCCCAAGAGCTGAACCGCGACGGGGCGCCGGCGGCACCCTGCTCGGGCATTGTCGAGATCGACACCGTCATCCAGGCGCTGGCGGTCGCCGCGCGATCGTTGGGCGAGCGCGCGGAGAAGTACGAGAAGGCGGAGGCGGGACGGCGCGACAGCGAGGCCCGATTGCGCGCCTTCGCCGAAAGCGGTTCGGTTGATGGCCTTTATAAGACACTGAAATAACTTAAAACACCTCTCCTCAGGTGCTAAATACCATATGTCAACCCATACACACCTGAAAACCACACAGAACATCGGTATTTTGAGCACCTGGGCGGTGAAAGTACCTAAAATCTATGTTAGAGGCGGCTGTGCCGCGGCCGAGGCATCGGTGGCTCGGGTTGCTTGCGACGGGGCCGCTCGCGCACACTGCACCCACCAAGAAGGTTGCTCGGTAAGGGTAGTTCTCAGGGTGACTTGACTAACTCGGTAGGCTAAGGCGGTGGGCGGGGATGGTTGGCTGTTCCGCTCGCGGTGTTGCTGCTGCCCTGGGTGGTTGGGCCGGGGATGGTGGCTGGTTGCGAGCTGCTGTCGGGTCTGCTGCTGGGGCAGCGCAGCCAAGAGACCCAACACGCGCGAGCGCTGCCCAGCCGATCACCCTAACTACCCGCCAAGCGTGCACACCACGCCATGCCTCCCCGCCAGCGTGCGGCGCTCTCCCAGCCCAGTTTTGTATAATTTACGATTGTGCTGAGGTCCGGTGCTCCCGCCATGCGCGAAGGCCGCCGGGGGTCTCTTCTACAAAACCCCTGCCCGCGCCCGTAGGGGCCCCGTCGCCGCCTGCCAGAGGACCCAACCGATGGGAGAAACATAGTCCGGGTGGGGGTGGTTTAAGCATTCCCATCGTCGGATCATCAAGCGTTAGCGCCACAGTCATCATCGTCGCTGCGCGCTCCGTAACCGCGGCCTGCGATCCGCGCTGTCGCGCTACCGTGATGACGACGGCGCCGCGCGAGCGATGCCGATAGCCGTGATGGCGTGACGCCGCAGAACTGCGATCCGCTGACGCGACGGTGCGACGCCGCGGCGGCCACTCCTACTATTCCGAAAACCCCTGCTCAGTCGGGCCGGCCGAGGCCGCGGATTGCTTGGCTTCGCGGACGATCAGAAATCCATTCGGAAACCACTTGTTTTCGGAACGGGCGCGCCCTATCTCCCCGCCATCTGATCGAGGAAGGACAGCACGATGACGACAAGAGCAGACCGCAGCGCGATCAGCCAGGCCGTAGCGAAGGCCATCGCCTACCACGACTGCGGGAAGCCGGCGGCATCGGCGCCCGGAGTGAGCACGATGAGGCGGCGGGTGGCGCTTTACTTGCGCGTCAGCACAGCCGAGCAGACCGTCGAGAACCAACGCGGGGAGCTTGAAGCGGTCGCCGCGAGGTACGGATGGCAGATTGTCGCCAGTTTCGCCGATGAAGGGATCAGCGGCACGAAGGGGCGGGATAAGCGGCCGGGCTTGGACCGGCTGTGCAAGGGGATCGCGCGGCGCGAGTTCGATTTGGTCGCGGCTTGGTCTGTGGACCGGCTCGGCCGCAGCCTGCAAGACCTCGTGAGCTTCCTCGGCGAACTGCACGCCAAGGGCGTTGACCTGTATCTGCACCAACAAGGGCTCGATACGACCACACCCGCCGGCAAGGCAATGTTCCAGATGCTTGGCGTCTTCGCCGAGTTCGAACGCGACATGATCGTGGAGCGGGTGCGCAGTGGCCTAGCCAGGGCGCGGGAGAAGGGCACCAAGTCTGGGAACGCGATCGGGCGGCCGAAGCTCGCGCCGGCTCGCGAGCGTGCCATACGTGACGCGCTGGCGGCCGGCAAGGGCATGACGGCCATCGCCAAAGAGATGCACGTCGGCGCCGGGACGGTATTGCGGATCGCGAGGGCCGTGGCGGCTGAGGCACGTGCGCTCGCGCGGGCGCGGGATCAGAAGGCGTGTGTGGCGGGCCGCGCTCTTGCCCCTTCCTCTATGTGCGTCGTAGGGAAATCAGAGGCTTAGCCGGCTGGCCGTCGCCGCCGGCGCCGAGGGAAGCGCCGAATAGCCCTACTTCTTGTGGGGTTTACCCTGGGGTTTCGCCGCCCTTCCACAGCCCAGCCCCGAGCGGGTCTCCGGGTGCGACACGCCCGTCAGATCAGTGACTTGCGATATGCAAGCCGGCGCCGGAGCCGGGCACCGCGCAAGCCGGCGCCGGTGACTTTCCGAGCCGTTCGCGTCTGACCACCTCATACCCATCTAACCCATTGAAATCCCTAGCGCAGCGGGGTCGCAGCGGGGTCGCGGCTGGGACCTCTCCAGCAATAACAAGGGCTTGGCGGGTGAGCGCAGCGCTGCTGTGCGAGTTGCGAGGTCCCAGGCTCTGAGCACATAATTATGAAGTTATGGAGGGGTCAAGCGACCGACCCTCCGCACAGACTGAAGGGACGATCGATGGATAACAAGACGCGCATGTTCACCTTTCCGGTAACAGACCCGGAAAGGAAGGCACTTAAACTCGCGGCGACCAAGAACGGGACGACGATGGCCGATCTTATTCGGCGCGGCGTTACCGAGGTGCTCAGTGAGGTTTCGCCGGAAGACGCTGAAATCTGGCAAGCGATGGCCGTGCACCGAAATCGCGTAGCCGCCTAAGATGACCCCAAGGGTTTGGCAATTTCGCTCAACCGTAACCCAAAGCCCTGAAGACGATCGCACCACCGGCATTGCCGAGCGCAGCCGGAGATCACGTCAGGGCTAAGAAACAAAGACCCGATCAGTCGGGCATGGAGCAGGCAAGTGTCATCACAAGCAAGGACGACCGAGCGTGAAAGCTCGGCAGGCGACGGCATGGAGATCGTCCAACTCGGCGATCACTTCGGCGTCTATGAGACCACCACCAGGGATTTCGGCAGCGACACGCGAGCCGGCGCCGAGCGGGCATGCCTCCGCGCTTCGGGAGCAGGCCGATGAGCCGGCGCAAACCCGAAGCGGGAGCTGCCGTCGCCGAAAGCACGGCTACGATGACGGATCGGATCGACGTGAGCCTGCGGGATGGCTGCGCGCTCGTCTTCTCCGACTGCCATTACGATCCCGAGGCGCCAGCAAGCACCGCGCACCGGGCAGTCGTCCATCTCGCGAAGAAACTGAAGCCCGACTTGCTGGTCTGTGGCGGAAACGCGCTTGATTGGGCCGGTCTGAGCCGCCATCCGAAAATCATGTTCGAGGCTCGGCCGAGCCCGGTTAGCCCGACTTCGCGGATTGGGGCCATTTTTTGTTTTCGGCCCGTTGAACATCAACGGTTTGGGTTGAAAAGTCTTCACTACGGCAGGGGTTGGCGGGGCTGGTCGGCGGTGGTGATTTTCGGCGGCGGCTGGGGTGGT
>DATMKU010000332.1:0-2503 GCA_035570935.1 Allostellaceae bacterium | reverse complement strand
GTCGATGCCCCGGCGAACCAGGCGCTGACCGGCGCTGCGCTGACCGCCGCGCTGCAGACGCAGGACTGGGACCCGAGCGTCAAGGCGCTGGCGGCGTTCCCGCGGGTGCTCGACAACATGAGCAACCAATTGCAATGGACCGAGGACCTCGGCAACGCCTTCCTCGCCCAGCAGGGCGATGTCATGGCCGCGGTGCAGAGCCTGCGGCATCAGGCGATGGCGGCGGGGAACCTTGAGCAGACGCCGCAATGCCGCTGCGTGATCCAGGTGAGCGGTGCGACCATCGCGATCCTGCCGGCCGAGCCGCAGGCGGTCTGCGTGCCGGTCTACAGCCCGGTCGTGTACGGGCGGTGGTCCTATCCGGCGTATCCGCCCGATTACTTCCCGGTCCCGGCCGGGTTCGCCTACCCGCCGGGGTTTTGGATCGGCTTTCAACCGCCGATCGTACTGGCGTCTTTCGGCCCGTTTTGGGGCTGGGGCCGGGTCGACTGGGGGCGTCGCGACATTGCCGTCGACTCCGGCCGCTGGGCGCTAGCCTCCGGCGGACGCGCCGCCTTCTCGGGCGGTGTGTGGGTGCACAACCCCGCCCATCGCGGGGGCGTCCCCTATGCCGACACAGCCACGAGAGCGCGCTTCAATGCCGCGAGGGTCTCCGCCCTGACGATGGCGGCGCACGGCGGCGGCGCCAGGGATACGACCGCGGCGGCCCGATTTGGCGGCGCCGCGCGCGTTGCCGGCGCAAGCGGCGAGGCCGGCCGGCCCGGCGGGCGTTTCGGCGCGGCGGCGGCGATCCACGGCGGCGGCGCTGCCCCGTTTCACAGCGAAGCGGCGTACCATGGCGCGCCGGCCTCTCATGGCGGCCCGGCGGCGCGAGCCGGCGAGGGTTTCCATGGCGCAGCCGCGGCCCATGGCGCAGCGGCGTCCCGCGCCGGCCCAACCGTGTTCCACGGCGGCCCGGCGTTTCACGGCGGTAGTCCGCATCGCGGTGGAGAGCCGCATGTCGCGACCGGCGGCCCCCATGGCGGCGGCCCCCATGGCGGCGGCCCTGCCCGCGGGCCGAACGGCGGCCAACATGGCGGCGGAGCGCCACATTTTGCGATGGGCGGCAGCCCACATGGCGGCGGCGGACCTCACGGCGCCAGCCCGCACGGCGGCGGCCCGCATGGCGGCGGGCCCGGCGGCCACCACGGCTGATGCGTCGGCGGCGTCGGCATCGCGTCCGGAAAAGACGATGGGTTCGCCCGGTCAACCCATCCTAGCTTGCTAGCTGGATGCGGGGCCGAGAGGGTTTCCAGCTGGGGCCGGGATAAACGCGAAGGTTAGGCGCCGGGCAGCCACTTCTCTCCGGATCGCAGGAGCGGCGCCACCTCGACCGGAAATTCGTTGTCGACCGAATATTCGTAGCAGCGAATATGGTCGGTCTCGGGATAGGCCGCAGTAATCGCGGCAAGCGCCTGCGCCAGCGTATCGAAATCGCCGGTGTATTGCAGCCGGCTGTTCCACACCCCGCGCGACGCCCGGCTCAACCGCCCGATCGTGGCTTCGTTGGTCTCCGGCATGCGATCGACATAGGCGGTAATCTCTATACCGACCGGCCCGCCATCCCGCGTCTCGTCGCGAGTGATCTCGACCCGAAAAACCTGGTACGCCATCGCGCGAGTTTATGCCGTGTCGATGCCGCGCGAAACTGCCGCGATCGAGTGAGTTAGGGGTAGAGCGGCGGGGTCTGGCAGCTAGAGCACCGGTCCGGGGATGGCGAGGGCGTTCGCGGTCAGCCCCTTGGTGATGATTTCGTAGGCGTCGTCCACTGAATCGGTGCGGTGGAAAATGGCGAGGTCGGCGGCGCTGATCGTGCCGTATTTGACGAGCGCGTCGAATTTGATCACCTCGTCCCAATATTTGGTGCCGAACAATACGATCGGCATTTGCTTGCGCGTCTTGCGCGTCTGCACCAGGGTCAGGATCTCGAACATCTCGTCGAGCGTGCCAAAGCCTCCCGGGAACAGCACGACCGCCTTGGCGAGGTAGACAAACCAGAATTTGCGCATAAAGAAGTAGTGAAAATAAAAGTGTAGTTCCCGGCTGACATAGGGGTTGTCGAATTCTTCGTCCGGGATCGAGATCGTCAACCCGATATTGAGCCCGTTCGCCTCGGAAGCACCGCGATTGGCGGCTTCCATGATGCCGGGGCCGCCGCCGGTGCAGACGACAAAGCGCTGCTGGTCTTGCCCGAGCTTTTTCGACCAGGCGGTCAGCCGCTGGGCGAGCTCGCGCGCCGCCTCGTAATAGATCGATAGCGAGAGCGCCATTTGCGCCGCCTCCACATCCTCTCCGGCCCGCTCCGCCTCGGCCAGCGCTGCTCTCGCCGCCTCCTCCGAGCGCAGCCGCGCCGACCCCATGAAGACGATCGTGTCCTCGACATTGTGGCGCTGAAAGCGATTGAGCGGCTCCAAATACTCCGCGAGTATCCGCAGAGCGCGCGCACCCTTGCTCCGCAAGAACC
>DATMKU010000331.1:0-24747 GCA_035570935.1 Allostellaceae bacterium | reverse complement strand
GCGCCGGAGCGGAGGGCGGCGGCGGACCGACAACCCGGTCGATCGAGGGCTGCTGCAACAGCCAGCGCGCCTCCTCCTGAAACGGGTTGATCGCATCGATGCCGTCCCACGCGACATGGCTCGGCGCCACCGCCGCGACGGCTTCGACGACGGTCTCGTCGGCGCCCACGACGGCAAGAAAATTCCCGTTGCGGATGATCTCGATCGGCCCTTTCGCGACGCGGCGCAGCGCGGCCTCGTCGATCGTCTTGATCGTGGCACCCCGGCGCGGCTGGCGCACGACGCGCGCGTGCAGCATGCCGTCGAGCACCATGTCGTGGACAAAGGCGGGCTTGCCGAAAACCTTCGCGGCGAGATCGACGCGCGGCGCGCTGTGCCCGACGACGCGGTAGTCGCCCGGTCTTTTGGCTGGCTGCCGGCCGGTGGCGTGGCGGCTGAGATCGACCCCGGCGGCGAGCGACCAGTAATCCTGCCCGATCGGCTCGCCGCGACGGGTTATCGCGCCGTCATCCACCGACAGGTCGGCCCGGGAATAGCCGAAAGCCGCCGCGGCGTGATCGAGGAACAGCGCGCGCACCTCGGCGCAGGCCAGGCGCAAGGCGACGCCGCCAAATTGGATCGATTGGCTGCCCGCGGTGTAGCCCTCGTTCGGCGTCAGGTCGGTATCGCCCGACTGCAGTTCGATGCGCTCGTGCGACACATCGAGTTCCTCGGCCGCGATCTGCCGCATCGCGGTCAGGACACCCTGGCCGATCTCGACCCGGCCGGTGGAAACCCTGACCCGCCCGGGCTCGCGGAACCCGACCCATCGATCGAGGCGCGGATTGCTGGCGAGCAATGGCGGCAACGCTGTCGGTGCGGCGGCGGTCATCGCGAAATCCCTGTTTCCCGCATCCGCTCGGCGGCGAGTGCCACGGCGCGCAGGATGCGGTTGTGGCTGCCGCAGCGGCAGATGTTGTCGTCGAGCGCCGCGGCGATCTCGTCGCGCGACGGCGAGGGGCGATGGTCGAGCAAGGCCTTGGCCGAGATCAGGATGCCGGCGAGGCAATAGCCGCACTGGCCCGCCTGCTCGTCGAGAAAGGCTTGCTGCAGCGGATGCGGCCGCTCGGGCGTGCCCAACCCTTCGATCGTCAGGATCTCCCGGCCGGCGACGGTCGACAGCGCCTTGCCGCAGGATTTCTCCGGCCGGCCGTCGACGAGCACCATGCAGCAGCCGCATTGTTCGAGGCCGCAGCCGAATTTCGTTCCCAAGAGGCCCAGATGATTGCGCAAAATATCGAGCAGCGGGGTGTCACCATCGGCGGTGACGCTGACCTCGCGTCGGTTGACACTCAGAGTGACTGTTTGCATCGCGCTCTCGCCGGCCGCCACGGAGCCGAAACTATACCAAACCCCGCGCTTTCGCGATGCCGCGAACATTCCCGCGCCCGGGGCCACGGCCGACCCACGGCGGTCCAGTTTAGAAGTCGGGACATCTGATTAGAAGTTGGGACATCTGGCGAGGTTTCGATAGATCCCAAAGGACGTTTAGAAACTTACGCGCGCCCTAAAGCCGAATACCGCCGCGTTCGGGATGTTGGCCTGGGCATTCGGCCGAAAGACGTATTGGAAATCCGGCTGAAAAATCAGGCCGCGATAGACATGGATGTTATAATTTACTTCGACAATTATCTCGTGCGACTGGACTCCGGTCGAGCCGTTGCTGAACGGTAGTCCGAATCCGCCCTCTTCCTCCTGCGTGCGGGCGAGGACGCCGCTCACCGAATTGTAATCGAACAAAAGGCTGATCGCGTCGTCCGGGCGAGTTGTCCAAAACCCGCGATTGACCAACCCTGCAAAATACTGCTCGAAATAAGTGGAATTATAAGGGTCATTACGGATAAAGCCGGCAAGAGCGATGATGCCGTCGGCATCGTCCGGACCCTGGCGAACCAGCATTTGGTCTGCGAGAGCCCAGAACTGAGTGTTGCCGGCGCGGCTCGTGCCGGTCGCGGCTGTCGCCGACACCATGATCGGGAAGCTTTGATAGATCGAGGTGTCATAGCCAAAACCGATCACGTAATGGCCGGGCAGGCTGTCGGCGCCGAACTTCGGCTCATAGCCGGCCTCGGTCGGTAGGTAAACGCCGCTGTCGTGGTTGGTGCCGAACTCGAAGCCGGTGCGAAAGGCGTCGCTGTAGAGCGCCTGATTGACCTCGTGGACGCCGCTCGTCATGTAAAACGCCGGAATTGGACGCACCCGAACGCGCATCGCCCAGACCGCGTCTGGATAGGCGCTGTGCCCGATATCGCCGCCCGGCAGCGCCTTCGGATCGCCGCACAGCATGTTATTCATAAAATTGCAATAGAGCGGCGAGCTGGCGAAATCGTTCTCGACGTTCATCCGCCCCATGGCCACGTCGAACTCTCCGCCAAACAAGCTTTGCTCGGTATAGATCGAGACCAGATGCAAGGCGACGTCGCCGCCAGACCCAAAAATCTCCTGCACCGGCAGAAAATTGTCGCCGAACAGGTGGCTGTCGCTGGCGCCCGAGCGGTTGACAAAGATCGCGTGGGTGGTGAGGCCGGCGAGCCCGGCCATTAGCCCCCAGTCGATATCGACATTCAGGCCGAGCTGGTTTGCGAAGGTCGAACCCTGCTTGACGCCGCCGCTGACGTTTCCGGCGAACTCGGTCAAGGCGCTCAGGTCGAAAGCGACGCCATTGTTGTCGAGCGTCGAACGCAGGCCGCCGAGATCGCCGAACAGATGTTCGTCGGGCGGTGCTACGAGCGCCGGCGGTGGCGGCGGCGCCGCGGCGGGCTGAGAAACTGGCAAGCCCTGGCTGCTGCTCTGAGTCTGAGCGAGCGCCGGAAAGGCGGCGAACAGGGCGGCGATGGCCAAGCCGGCGCCGTGCCGGCGGGTCACGTCCCGGCTGGGGATAGCGGCAGCGGCGTGCGTGCCCCCTCCAAAGCCGCTTCGATCTGTTCCAGGCTCCTACCCTTCGTCTCCGGTACGATGGCGGCGACAAACACCACGGCAACGAGGGTCAGGACGCCGTAAACCAGAAAGGCGCCGCCGCTGCCGACGGCGCGCACGAGGTCGAGAAACGTCAGCGAAACGACAAGGTTGAACGCCCAGTTGGCGACCGTAGCGAGGCTCATCGCCCGCCCCCGCACGGCGAGCGGGAAGATTTCGGCGATCAGCAGCCAAAAGACAGGTCCCAGCCCGATCGCGAAAAACCCGACAAAGGCGGCGACCGCCGCGACGGCGAGCACGCCAAGCTGCCCCGACGTCCCGGCGCTGAACACCGCCGTCAGCATCAACAGCGTCGCCGCCATGCCGCCCAGGCTCCAAAACAGCAGAGCGCGGCGTCCGAGACCGTCGATCAGGCGGATCGAGACAATCGTCATCACGACATTGACGACGCCTACCCCCGCCGTCGCCAGGATCGAGGTCGCGGCCGAAGACAGGCCGGCTGACTGAAAGATTGTCGGAGCGAAATAGATTACGGTGTTAATACCGGTGATCTGTTGAAACATCGCGAGCCCGACGCCGATCGTCAGCGGCAGTCGCAGCCGCCGGGACAACAGTTCCGACCAGCGCGCGACCTGCCGGCCCTCGCGCGCGATGTCGGTGCGCAGCTCACGAAATTCAGTCGATATATCGGCGTTTCCGCGCAGCTCTCCAAGCACGCGCTCCGCCTCGGCGGCGAAGCCATGACCGGCAAGCCAGCGCGGGCTTTCGGGCAGGATCAACATGCCGATCGCGAGCACGATTCCCGGCACGGCGCCCAATCCCAGCATCCACCGCCAGCCCCCGGTCGCCTCGGCGAGCGCGAAGCCGACCAGGTAGGAGACGAGGATGCCGCAGGTGATGCACAGCTGGTTGAGCGAGACGACAGCACCGCGCTGCTGCGCCGGTGCGATCTCGGCGAGGTAGAGCGGGGTCAGCATCGACGCAACGCCGATGGCGAGCCCTACGAGAAAACGGCCAGCGACAAGGTGTCCGATACCGGATGCCACCGCCGACAACAAAGCTCCGGCAACAAACAGCAGCGCGGCCGCGAGGATCACCCTGCGTCTGCCAAACCGGTCCGAGATCGGCCCCGCAATCGCGGCACCGATCGCCGCACCCGCCGGGACGATCGCGACCACCACACCCTGCATCGTGGTCGACAGGTGCAGGACATTTCGAATGAACAGCAGCGCGCCCGAGATCACGCCCGTGTCATAGCCGAACAGCAGACCGCCGAGTGCCGCGACCGCGGCGATCATCGGGAACGACATGGCAAATCCTCCTCCACTCCGTCAGCCTGTAGTTGGCCGTAGCGGTTGTCTCGGAATCTATCGTAAAATCCCGGCAGGTCGATCGTCGTTCCGCGAGGCTTGTCGCCGCGCAGGCGGGGAAGGGGAACCCCGGAAGCAAGGCCGCAGCGGCGGCCCTTGACCCTCACTTTCGGGGTGGTCTCGAATTACTTGCCTTCGGGCGGCGCGCCGTCAGCGCTTGAAGACGGCTTCAGCGCCGATCCGCTGACCGAGCTTGGCGGCGATCTCGACCCGGGTGCGCGCGAGCTCGGCTTCGAGCTCGGCGATATAGGCTTCGAGCTCGGCAATGCCCATCAGGCTCAGATCCTTGGGTGTCGCCGGTTTGCGGCGCGGTTCGAGTTCGAATTCGTCTATCATCTGCCGCTCCTCGCTGGCGTCTTCCTTCGATCGACGCCGGGATTATATATCGATTAAGATCGTTTGCGCCGACCCGCGCGCCGCTGGAGCGGCTGGGCCGCGCACCAGAAACCGGGATTTGTCATGCCTGCACCGTTGATGCCCAAGGCGACCGCCGTGTGGCTGGTCGACAACACCTCCCTCACGTTTGAGCAGATCGCCGATTTCTGCGGTCTGCATCCGCTCGAAATCCAGGCGATCGCCGATGGCGAAGTGGCGAACCAGATGCAGGGGCTCGATCCGGTGGCGAACGGCCAGACTACCGCCGAGGAAATCGCCCGCTGCCAGGAAGACCCCGACGCCCGCCTGGCGCTGTCGCCGCAGGCGATGCCGCCGCAGGTCGTCAAGCACCGGGGTCCGCGCTACACCCCGATCGCCAAGCGCCAGGACAAGCCCGACGCGATCGCCTTTTTGTTGCGAAGCCATCCGGAATTGTCGGACGCGCAGATCTCGAAACTGATCGGCACGACCAAGCCGACGATCGCCGCGGTGCGCGACCGCACCCACTGGAACAGCCCGAACATCAAGGCGCGCCACCCGGTCGGGCTCGGCCTGTGCACGCTCGACGAGATGGAAGACGCGGTCCGCCGCGCCCGCGCCAGGCTGCCGGCGGCGGAACGGGAAGCGCTCGCCAGCGGGGAGCCCGAGGCGCTGGAGACTTAGACCAGATCCATGACGGCGTAACCGGCTTTGCCGAGGGCATCGCCGATGACGCCGAGCACGGTCGGGTCATCGGTCGTGGTCGACATCAGTCCTCGCCGTCGGTGACGCATCGATCGTTCCCGCCACGGAATTCATCAACAAAGGCGGACAACCCGACGCCTTTCCGCCCACGGCGACAGCGGGCTCGCGGCAAATTGGCCGGCGCCGACGGCTCCGCTCGACCCCGCCGAAACCGTAAGCCTATAACACCCGGGGAGGCGAAAGAGGGTTAAATCCCGCATGCCCGGCCGGTTCACCAATCTCGAAGTGCGCGACCCGAAGCTGATTACGCCCATCTCCTGGGATCTCCTCCCATCTTGGGAAAAGGCCGTCGTCGACAAGCGGGGGTTCGTCAATTCGCGTGAATGGGCGCCGGTTGATCAGCGGCGTTTCCGCATCGAACCGGAAAGCTATCGCACGGAATATTCGATTGCCAATATCGGCAGGCTGCGCGCGCATCGCATAGTCGACAGCCTTGCGACGCAGCTCACGATCCGGTCGCCGGCTGTGCACGTCGTCCGGATTGTCGTCTTCGAGCGGGGCGCGGCCCGGTTTATCCTCCCCGGCGGCGGCGAGCCGGCAATTGCTGGCCTCTCGGTAGGCGCGATTTATAGCGACGAGCCCAGTTTCCAAGCCGTGTCGAGCGATGGCGACAGCCGGCTCATGCTGACGCTGCCGGCCGGGCTTCTCCGCCAGAAACTGGAGGCTCTGCTGGATGGCGGGCAGGTCGGATCCGTCGCATTCCAGCCAGCGTTCGATGCCATACGTGGTGCCGGCGCCACGATCCGGCGGATGCTCGCCTCGCTGTTCACAGAGTTGGAACACTCCGACTCGCTGCTGACCAACGAAGTCGCCATTCGGAGTTACGAGGAGCACCTCACGCTGAGCCTGCTGCTCGGCCTTCGGCACAGCTATTCGGAACTGTTATTGCGGCAGCGGACTGCCGCCGCACCGGCCAATGTCAAGCGGGCCGAGGAATTCATGCGCGCCAATGCCTCCTCGGCGCTGACGATCGAGGCGATCGCCAATGCTGGGGGGTGCAGTATTCGCTCGCTGCAGCTGGCGTTTCGTCGGTTTCGCGGCACGACCCCGATGGCGGTGTTGCAGCGCATCCGGCTGGAGGCGGCGCGGGTCGAGATATTGCGCATCGACCAGGCGCAGTCGCTGACCAGGATCGCCGCCGAGCACGGTTTCAGCAATCCGAGCCGGTTCGCGCAGCTGTTCCGGCGTACCTACGGCGCCTACCCTTCCGAAGCGTTCCGCGCGAGAACCTGAAGTCACGGGCGAACAACGCTGGGCTCAGACGCCGCGGCCCGACTGACAGAAACGGGCCACTGTAAATTATTGCGTTTTCTGTCTCACCGTTTCGCTTTCCGTATCGCTTCGCCGTGGGCGGCACCGCTACCCTCATTCATAATTAATCGTCGATGAGAGCAACCGGATGGCGGCCCTATGTAATGTGCTTGGGTGGCGATCGCGACGATGAGACTCATCCGTGCAGGTAGCATCGCGGGTCTCGCGCTGATCGTCGCCATCGTGTTGTCCGCTCGGGACCGCGCTGATCCGCGCGCCCTCGGTTCGTGGGTTCTCTCCAGTGCTTGGGCGCAGGAGCCTGCTGGTTGCGTCTGGCCTCAGAGCGCCGGGGCGGGTTTCCTGCGCTGGCTGGACTCCGGCGGCCCAGATCGGGCCGGTCTGCCGCGCGGCTCCATGGACGAGTTGGGGCGCCGCTCGCGCGCGTTCCTCGGTGATGTCTTAGCCCTGTGCAGCCGCACGGCGGCAGTAGCCAATGCCTGGTCGCGTGTGTTCGGGCTTGACGACGCCGCGCTGATGACGGCGAGCCCAACCCTGCTCGAGTTGCTTGGCACGCTGAACGGAGCGAGCGCCAAGGCCATGAACTCCGCCGTCGCCACCAAGGTCCAGGTCGCGGGGGCGCTGGCGCTTGTCAATGGAGCGATCCAGGACACCCAACGTCGCCAGCCGGGGTTGCAAACCGAGCTTGCCGGAGCCCAGCAAAGACACCAATCGGCGCAAGTCGATCTGCAGAATGCACAGAATGAGCTGAGTGGCGAAAAGGGATTTTGGAACGGGGTTGCGACCGGGATCACCTTCGGCATTTACAACCCACTGAAAGAAAATCTCGATAAAGCGCGTGGCGCGGTCGACCGAATCAACGGTGAAATCAAGTCGATCACCGACCAACAGCTACTGATCGCCTCAGCGCAGCAGGAATTGGAGCAGAAGCGCCAAGTTTTAGAAGTGCTCGGCTCGATGGATCGGACGGTGACCGACTTCCAGAACGCGGTAAACCAGGCGCAAGACCCTCTATCGAGGGCGCGCCAGAACTTCGAGAAATCCGGCGCTCGTGACTTGAGTGTGCTCGTCAAGTTCGATTTGCGGCGCGCCCGGAATGCGATGACCGACCTATCGCTTTGGATGCCGACTTTCAACTCCGTCGTACGCCAACTCGCGCTTGGAAACCGAGCGCCATTGACAGACTGCACAGCGGCCACCGCCGGCTGCAGGGTTTCCTGGATCGTGACGTTAACAAGGAGGAGAGACGCATGAACACCACCGTTGTCGATCAAGACATTCCCGAACTGAACCTCGATAAATTTAAGGAGCTGCTCGTCAGCACGGATCCGAAAGCTCAGCACGGCCCGCTTTGGTATGCGTGGCACTACCTGCAGGTCTATACCCACTACGGACTGCAGCTTCCACATACCCAGTCGACGCTGAAACTGCAGCTCGGGATCAATGATCCAGGGAGATACGGCTGGTTCGATCCTGCGGTAGAGGCCTACGACACCGTGTATAAGGCCTCGGAGCATTTCATTGGCGCGGTATTTCCAGGCGTGGTGGGGCTCGGCAATGAGCTGATGAGCTTTGCCAAGGAAGCGACCGGGAAAGACGGCAACTTCTCGGCGATGCTCGACCTGATTGATCAGAATGAGGATCAGGCCGCCCTCGAACTGGTCGACGACCTTCGCACCAAGGCGATCGACAACAGCAAGAAGGCTGCGACGGTCGCGAGTGACCTCGGCACCTACAAAGGGCAGTTGGTGGCGGCGAAAGGGCAACTGGATGCCGTGAAGAAGGCGATCGACGCAGACGACCAAGTTTCGAAGAAGACAATAGATGACCTGCTGAGTGACGATCCGAAGAGCTCGACAAGTATCAAAGCAGTGGAAAGGTTCCTTGCTGACGCCAAGAAAAACTATGAGCACAACGTTGTGGTCGCCGCGACAACGCCCACTTATGCCTGGGTGCTTCCGGTGGGGCTCATCTCAGCGATTGTCGTTGCCGCGGTCTTCGGAACAAGGGCTACGTCCGAAAAGCAAGCGATCGACGGCTACGAGGCACAGTTGCAGCGAATGGCTGGGAAGCTGCGCACGGCCATAGAGACGCGTGGCGTGCTCGAGGCCGCGGATTACGGGATCTCCAATGCGTTAAACAAGACGGAACTTGCGGAGACGAATGCAACTACAGTTCAAAATGCGTGGAACCAGCTGGTTATAGGCATCGATAAAATCAAGGACAAGATCAGCGGCATGCTCAGGGAACAGGATGGCCAGAAGAAGCTGGCAGCAAAACCGTTGATAAAGACCTACGCGAAGCACGCCGGCGATGCTTGGCAAGCGCTACTACCAGCACTGCAGGACCTGACCGACGAACCGTACATCTCGATCAAGCAAAGCAAACCGACCTTCGGCGAGATGCTGACCGAGATCAAGGCAGAGGCGAGTAAAGTAACATGAGCGCGACGAATTTTGCGACGCTCTACGGACCGGCGGCGAAGTCGTGGAACCTACCGGCGCCCGATCGGCTGGATCGCGAAGCCGGCAGCTTCCGAGGTCTTCGCCTCAATTGGACGACCCTCGATACGGAGCGGCGCAAGCCGCCGCTCTGGTTGCTGTGCTGCGACGTCCTCGTCATTGAGCGCGACCTGACGATCGACGGCGCGGTGTTCGTCTTCGCGCGGCGGATCGAATTGAAGAAAGGCCGGTCCATTACCCTGGATCGCACCGACGGAAACGCAGCCGACCTGCTGATCTTCGCGCAGGAAGTGGTCGACTCTTCGCGCAGGAAGTGGTCGACGCCGACACCGGCAGCCCCACCGCGCTGAGCGTAACGTCGGTGTCGGGCGATGGCGCGACGGGAGGGGAGCCCGAGATAACCGAGCATCCGTTCAAGCCCGATCCCGATTCTGCCGCGACGGGATTGGACTGGCCCGCACGCGGGAAGCCGGCAAGCATGGAGCCGGCGCGACTTGACCCGGGTTTCCTGCTCATGGGCGAGCCGCTGCGGCTGTCCTTGGTGACGACGTTTCAGGTCGCCACGTTGCTTTCGAGCGAAGATCCGGACGTCAGCATTGCGCAGTCGCGCTGGGTCGGCGCAATGGCTACCGCGAGCCAGGACACCGCGGACCTGTCCGTGCAGGCCTTGGCGATGGCCGGCACACTGTTGTCGATGAAGGCAGCCGGGGCGGCACTACTGGTGCCGCGGCTGGATGCGGAAATCTACGCCGACAAGTCGAAGGCGATGATGGACGTGCTCCAGGAGCGCGACAGGCGCTTCAGGGAGCTTCAGAGCGAGCATCGCTCCGACGAGAATTGGCAGCTGCAGGCGCAGTCCGTCCTCTCTGAGCAGCGCAATCAGGGGGATCTCCACCAGCAACTGGAGAAGCAGGGCGAAGAGGCGCGGGCGCAAGCGATGTATGCGCGCGCAATCGCGGTCGGCCAGGTGCTGTACGCTCAGGAGGAAATCCGCGATTGCGAGATGGAGTTCGAGCTCGGGATCAAAAAATGGCAGCACGACAAGACCCTCGACGAGGTGGCTAACATTGCCCTGGGAGTCTTCGACATTCTGAAAGCGATCCCGGCCATCGCCGCCGGCGCACCGCAACTCGCGGTGCTCCCCGCGGTGGAGACGGCAACCGGTGCCGCCAAGGCGGTAGCCGGCATCGTCAACACGATGATCTCGACCGCCCCGCGAGTGTTCAATTCGCTGCTCGACAGCAAATCTGGGTCCCCCAGTACGCCCAATGCCCCTGCGCCTTCGCCCACTGCCCGAACGTCTCATTCTTTCTTCGACGACGACGACTGGCCTGACCGGAGCAGCGGCGGCTCGGGCGGTGGTATCCTCATTACGGATTCGGACAACGACGATGACTCCGGCAGCGACGACGACGGCGGTCCCATCAATCTGGTTCCGGAGGGTTACGACGGCGGTCTCGATCCTGTAAGCCCGGGCGGCGGCTCGGGTACCAGTCCCTCCACTGGCAGCACTGCCACTAGCACCACCGGCGGAGGCTCGGGCATCGCCACCGGCGGCACTGCTACTGGCACCACCGGCAGCGGCTCGGGCGCCGCCACCGGCGGCACTGCCACTGGCACCACCGGCGGCGGCTCGGGTAGCGGCGCGGTCGCCGGTAGCGCCACCGTCGCCGCTGGCGACAAGGAAAAGGAGCGCAAGGCACAGCTCGATAAACTTCAGAGCCAGATGATCGACGGTCTGGCCAAGGCCGGCGAAGGTGCGAAGAAGATCTTCGATGCAGCCATGAACATTGTCGCGATCGCCGAAAAGGCGCGCAAGATGGAGGCGACCAGCCGAGAGATCCTCGACATCTCCGATCAGACGATCAAGAAGGGTTTCGCGTCGAGCGTCTTGCAAGGGCTGGACGTCGTCACCGGCGGACAGCAGGAGTGGGATACGCTCGAAGTCGAGGTGAAGTATATTTTCGAGAAGTTCCGCGACGGGCTGTTGCAGCAGGTCAGCGGCGGGCCGCAATATCAGCGCGCCTACCAACGTCTTCTGGTGCGCACGCGATCGCTCAGCCAGTGCCGCCTGGCCGTGGCGAAGGCGAACATGCAGCTTGCCGAGCTGAGATTGCGTCGGATTACCGCCGAACGCTCGGTCGGCATCGCGCAGAGGCGGCTCGGCGAGATCAAGGAGAGGGCGGCACGGATTGAAATGCTCGCTCAGTTCGTCTTCAATACCACGTTGGATTCCAAGCGCGCCGTTTACTTGGCTATGGAGGCGCACAATCGCGCATACCTCTATTTCACCTTGGCCGATGCGGCACCGACGCTGCCGCGCATCACCGACTCGGTCGACGCGTTCGGGAAAACTGTCGCCGAGATCGTCGGTAAGCAGTTAAGACGAGAGGCCCTGGACCCGGCACCGCAGACGATGCAAGAGATCGTGTGCGCCGTGAACAGCCAGAGCGTGATCGATGGGTTGCGCTCGAGTGGCTGTGCGACCTGGACTGTGGGCACGGCCAATCGCGCCTTCGAGGGGTTCGGGCGGGTGCGAATCGAGCGAATCCGCGTGCAGGTGGAAGGCGCGCGGTCGAATGTGCCGATCGAGGTGCAAATCCAGACTGCCGGCCTGTACGCCGACAAGGTGCCAAGGGGTGGAACGCACCAATTGAAACAATTCGTCAGCCAGCCCACGCGGCGCACATTCGTCTACAATCCAAACTGGACCGGCGAGGGGGATCGGGGGATCGTCGTCGACGGCGACATCGCGCGTCGCTACAAGGACGACTTCTTCAACCCTACACCGTTCACCACCTTCACTATTAGAGTCGTTGGGCGCAATGGCGGGACTGTCGATCTGTCGGGTGTTACCGGTCTGAAGGTGTACTTCAGCGGGGAAGTGACGGCGACCTCGGTACACTAGGACTGAGGTCAACTAAGTCAAAATTCTGGGCGGCAGCCGATAGGATGCCGCCCAGAAAGGTGGCGGCGGTCCCGTCGTAACGTCTGGAGATCTGCGACTGGTAAGCGGGCGGTAGAGGGCGTTGGCTCCCTCGACCAAGTTCAGGAAACCTGGCGGCCGCTGGCCGCGCCGTACCCGGACTCGCGCAGGGCTTCCTCGATTTCCTTGAGCACCGCCGGGTCGTCGATCGTCGCCGGCATCGGGTAGGCTTCGCCGTCGGCGATCTTGCGCATCGTGCCGCGCAGGATCTTGCCCGATCGGGTCTTTGGCAGTCCGGCGACGACGAGTGCCGTATAAAAGCTCGCCACCGGGCCGATGCGCTCGCGCACCAGTGCCACCGCTTCGCGCTCGATTTCCGCGGCGGCGCGCGCGGCACCGGCCTTCAGCACCAACAGGCCGAGCGGCACCTGGCCCTTGAGCACGTCGGCGACGCCGATGACCGCGCATTCGGCGACGTCGGGATGCGCTGCCAACACCTCCTCGATCCCGCCCGTCGACAGTCGGTGGCCGGCGACATTGATGATGTCGTCGGTGCGGGTCATCACGCTGATATAGCCGTCTTCGTCGATGAACCCGGCATCGGCGGTCTGATAAAAGCCTGGGAATGTCTGCAAATACGTCTGCATGAAATGGTCGTCGGCCTCCCACAGACTCGGCAACGCGCCGGGCGGCAGCGGCAATTTGACGGCGAGCGCGCCGATCTCGCCCGCCGACAGCTCACGCGCCTCGCCCTCGCTCTCGGCGTCGAGCACGCGGACATCCCAACCCGGCACCGGCCGGGTCGCCGAGCCGTGCTTGACCGGCAGCTGCTCGATGCCGAGGCAATTGGCGGCGATCGGCCAGCCGGTCTCGGTCTGCCACCAATGGTCGATGACGGCGACGCCGAGCTGCTGCTCGGCCCAGGCGACGGTCGGCGGGTCGGCGCGCTCGCCGGCGAGAAAGAGGGCGCGGAATTTCCCGAGCTCGTGCCGGCGGATCAATGCGCCGTCGGGGTCTTCTCGCTTGATCGCGCGAAACGCCGTCGGTGCCGTAAAAAACACCCGCACCTCGTGCTGTGCTATGACCCGCCAGAAGGCGCCGGCGTCGGGGGTGCCGACCGGCTTGCCTTCGTACATGACCGTCGTGCAGCCGTAGAGCAGCGGCGCATAGACAATATACGAATGGCCGACGACCCAGCCGACATCGGAGGCGGTCCAGAACACCTCGTCGGGCTGGAGCCCGTAAATGTTGCGCATCGACCAGTATAGCGCGACGGCATGGCCGCCACTGTCGCGCACCACGCCCTTGGGAACGCCGGTCGTGCCCGACGTATAGAGAATGTAGAGCGGGTCGGTCGCCAGCACCGGGACGCAATCGGCGGGGCGTGCCACGGCCGCCAGCTCCTCCCAGTCGTGGTCGCGCCCGGCGACGAGATCGGCATGGCACATCGGCCGCTGCAGGACCACGCAATGCTCGGGCTTGGACTTCGCCTCGGCGATCGCGGCATCGAGCAACGGCTTGTAGGGGACGATGCGGCTCGGCTCGATGCCGCAGGAAGCCGACACGACCACCCGCGGGCGGGCGGCGTCGATCCGGGTCGCCAGCTCATGCGCCGCGAAGCCGCCAAAGACGACCGAATGGATCGCACCGATGCGCGCACAGGCCAGCATCGCCATCGCCGCCTCGGGCACCATTGGCATATAAATCAAGACGCGGTCGCCCTTGCCGACGCCGAGCCCGACCAGGACGCCGGCGAGCCGCGCCACCCGGTCGCGCATTTCGCGATAGGTGAATGTCGCCACCTGCCCGGTGACCGGGCTGTCCCAGATCAGCGCCGTCCGCTCGCCGCAGCCGGCAGCGACATGGCGGTCGAGCGCGTTCCAGCAGGTGTTGAGGCGAGCGCCGGCGAACCAGCGGTAAAACGGCGGGCGGCTGCGATCGAGCACCCGGTCCCAGCGCCGTTCCCAATCGATCGCAGCGGCGGCCTCGGCCCAGAATTCCTCCGGCCGTTCGATCGACCGGCGATGAGTTTCGGCGTATCCCGGCATCAGCCGCCTCCCCTCCCGACTATCGCGCAGCTCCTCGACCGGTCAGCCGCGGCTGGCGGCGATATGGGCGACCGCGTTGATTTCGACCTTGAGCGCGGGGTCGGCTAGTGCCGCCGCCTGCACCAGGGTCGAGGCCGGGAAATTGCCGGTGAAGAATTCGCGCCGCGCCCGCCACACTTTTTCGCGCTGGCTGATGTCGGTGACAAAAATCGTCACCGTGACCACATCGGCCATCGTGCCGCCGGCCGCCTCGACCAAGTGGCGGATCTTGGCAAAGATCGCTTTTGCCTGAACATATTCGTCGCCTGCGGCATCGCTGCCGCGCGCGGTCATGCCGGCGATATAGGCGATGCCGCCCGCCACCAGGCAGTTCGACCAGGTTTCGGCCGGCGGCTCGGGCACGGCGGGACTGGTCGCGCGAACGATGCTCATGATTTCGCCTCCTTGCAGGGAATGCCGAGCTTAACCCCGCATCCGGCGACCGGAAAGCGCCGAGCTCGGCCCGCCGCTGCTTGACAAATCGGCGGGTGCGGATCAGCAATTTTGTGGTCGCCACGCCCGCTCGGAGGAATGATGCTGTTGCAAGCCGCCCTTGCCGCCTATCGGCGCGACGGGTTTGTCGTGCTCCCCGATATCCTGACGGCCGCCGAGGTCGAGGCGTTGCGCCGGGCGACCGACGAATTCGTCGAGGGCGCGCGTTCGGTTAGCGCCAATGACGACATTTATGATCTCGAAGACTCGCATTCGCCGGCCGAGCCGCGGGTGCGGCGCATCAAGACCCCGCATCTCCATCATCCGGAATATGCGCGGGCCGCCCGCCACCCGAGGATCGTCGAGGTGCTGAAGGATCTGTGGGGCACGGTGCGGTTCGACACCGGCAAGCTCAACATGAAATCGGCCGGCTACGGCGCGCCGGTCGAATGGCATCAGGACTGGGCATTCTACCCGCACACCAATGACGACCTCGCGGCGGTCGGGATCATGCTCGACGACTGCAATCTCGAAAACGGCCCGATGATGATCATTCCGGGCAGCCATCAGGGCCCGGTCTACGACCACCACGGCACCGATGGCCGGTTTTGCGGGGCGATGGACCCCGACTCCTCCGGTGTCGACGTGTCGCGCGCGATGCCGTGCCTGGGTAAGGCCGGGTCGATCACGGTCCACCACGTGCGCGCGGTGCACGGCTCGGCGACCAATTTTTCCGGCAAGGAGCGGCGTTTTCTGCTGTTCCAATACCGCACCGGCGATGCCTGGCCGTTGCTCGGCTTCAAGGACGGGATCGACAAATTCGACGAGCTGCTGCTGGCCGGCAATCCGACCCTGGCGCCGCGGCTGACGCCGGTTCCGGTGCGGATGCCGTTGCCGCCCGCCGAATACCAGGGCTCGATCTACGAAAACCAGCGTGCCGCCGGCCGCCGGTTTTTCGCGACCGCGCCGGAGCCGGAGCGGGTGGCGGTCGCGGCGGAATGATGCCGCCGCGGGCCGCGGGCAGCGCGCAGAACTAAAGCAGCGACAGCTGCGCTTCGTCCGGCGCCGGATAGAGGATCGCGCCGTCGGGAAGCGGGTGCGCGCCCGGGGTCAGGGTCGCCGGTTCGATCTTGCCGGGACCAAGGATGTGCGCGACCGCAACCCCCGACGCCAGCAGGTAATCGCTCACGATGCGGCGATGGCAGCGCCACCACACCGCCTCGGCGCACATGATCGCGGTACGATGGTCGCGGGCAAGTGCGGTCAGTTCGTCCAGCGTTTGGCGGAAGGCCGGGCAGGCGGCGGCGTAATCGGCATAATTGCGAAAGGCGTCGTTGCGCCACAATGTGTTTGGCGACGGCGCTCCGTCTTTGCGCGGACGGCGCAAGCCGCCGAGTGCCGCCAGATGGCGATAGCGGATACCGCTCTCGGCGAGCGTCGCCGGCAAGAGGTCGGCGTTGAATTGCGGGTTTGTCCGCGACCGTGGCAGCGAGCGAATGTCGACCAAGAGCTCGATCGGAATCTGGCCCAGCAGGTCGATGAGTTCGGCCGACGAGCGGGTCGAATGGCCGATCGTCCATATCGTCAAACGCGCGTCCGTCATCCGTGTTGTCGCCGGCCGCCCACAAGCAAGCTGCTGCGATCACATGGAATTTACCAAAAGAGTTGCAATTGTCCACAAGCCTGCACTAGACCCTCGCCCGGGAGGATCGAGCATGGATCAACGTTCGATTGAAAAACACCTGCGTCGCTGGCACCGCCGCGACAAAACGTCCGGCGATGACTTGGCCGGCCAGGTGGTGAAGGACAACGCTTCTGAGGGACGCCGGCACAGCGCCACGACTGGCAACGGTCTTTCGGTCGAGGAACAGATCCGCAAGGAATGGGATCCGACCTTGGGCCGCGGCCTGCCGGTTTTTTTCTGCTCGACCGGCGAGGTCGACTGACCGAGCAGCGCCTCTGAACCGGGCGCGCCGCAACTCTTCGCGGAGTACGCGGCGCGCCCGCAGAACCCTCGCCAGCCCGACCCGAATAAATTCCGAGAAACCGCAAGGCCGATCGTCATTCGCCCTGCGCGAGCAAAGGCGGCGGATCGGCGAGCCCGCGGCGGCGGCCGGCGGCGATCACCGTGTTGCGCAAAAGACAGGCGATTGTCATCGGCCCCACCCCACCCGGCACCGGGGTGATTGCCCCGGCGAGGCCGCGCACTGCCGCGAAATCGACGTCGCCGGCGAGCCGGCTGCGGCCATCCGCCCCCGGCAGCGGCGTGATCCCGGCGTCGATGACGATGGCTCCGGGCTTGACCCAGTCGGCGCCGACCATCAGTGGCCGCCCGACCGCCGCCACCAGAATGTCGGCGCGGCGCGCGATCGCCGCCTGGCCGCGGCTCTTCGAATGCACCATCGTGACCGTGCAATCGGCCGCCTGCAGCAACGCCGCCATCGGCCTGCCGACGATGTTGGAGCGGCCGAGAACCACCGCCTCGGCCCCGGCAAGATCCCGCCGCACCGAGCGGATTAACATCAGGCAGCCTTGCGGCGTGCACGGGACAAGTGCGGGAACGCCCGCCCACAGGCGCCCGACATTGACCGGGTGAAACCCGTCGACATCCTTTTGCGGGTCGATCGCCAAGATGACCCGATGCACGTCGATCTGCGGCGGCAGCGGCAATTGCACGAGGATGCCGTCGATCCGTTCGTCGGCGTTGAGCCGGGTTATTTCGGCGATCAGGGGGGCCTCGCCGGTGTCGCCCGGCAGCCGCCGCTCGAACGAGCCGAGACCGGCGGCGGCGCAGGCGGCGGTTTTGGCGCGGACATAGGCGTGGCTGGCCGGGTCATCGCCGATCAGGATCGTGGCGAGGCCGGGCACAAGATCATGTGTTGCGCGCAGCTGGACGGCGGCGTCGCCGACGCGTCGACGCAGTTCGGCAGCGATTGTCTTGCCGTCGATAATGCGCGCGTCAACCACGCCGTTCTCCTTCCCGCCGCACCCCGTCTTCGGGCAAAATCTATACCGAGTCCAATTGCGTAATGTTGACAATATGCCGGGGCCGGCGGGCCGGTGCCGGCGTTGGAGGAGACGGGATGACGATGCGGCAAAAAATGCGGCGGCTGATCGAGCGCGCCGGCTACACCATGGTGCCGGGCGCCTATGACACCTTGACCGCGCGGCTCGTCGAGCAGGCCGGGTTCGACGCGGTCTACCTGACCGGCGGCGGATATTCGCGGGCCAACGGCTACCCCGATCTCGGCCTTTTGACCCTCACCGAAAACGTGCGCTTTATCGGCATGACGGTCGAGGCGGTCGGGATCCCGGTCGTTGCCGACGCCGATACCGGCAACGGCAACGCGCTCAACGTCATCCGCACCGTGCGCGAATACGAAAAATCCGGGGTCGCCGCGTTTCACATCGAGGACCAGGTGTCGCCAAAGAAATGCGGCCATTACGAAGGTAAGGACGTGATCTCGGTCGGCGAGATGGTCGGCAAGATCAAGGCCGCGGTCGATACGCGGCAGGATCGCGACCTGGTCATCATCGCCCGCTCGGACGCGCGCGCGGTCGAGGGCCTCGAGGCTTCGATCGACCGGGTCAACGCCTATCTCGAAGCGGGTGCGGATGTCGGTTTTGTCGAGGCGCCGCAGAACCTCGAGGAATTGAGGATCGTCGCCGGCCGCGTCGCCGGGCCGGCCCTGGTCAACGTCTTCGAGGGCGGCAAAACCCCGATGGTGCCGGCCGCCGAGTTGGAAAAGATGGGTTTCCGTCTCGGCATTTATCCCTCGCAGACCCATCGCGCCGCGATCCGCGCCGCGCAAAAGGTGCTGGCGATATTGAGGGAGGACGGCGACACAGCCCGCGCCGATGCCGACCTCGCCACCTTCCAGGAGCGCGAAGACGCGGTCGGCACGACGCGCTGGCGGGCGCTCGAAGAGAAATACCTGCGCCTCGATTAGCGCGGTTTTCGATCGGGTATCACCCCCGAACCCATCTCCGGGTAAGGCTCGGCCTCGCCTCGCCAACCCTTCTCAACCCTCTCCCCCTCGGGGGAGAGGGCAGGGTGAGGGGGTTGCTCGTATAGATGCCATCCAATCGGAAACGGCTCTGGCGGATTACCCGAAGCGCAATTCTGTAACGCAGATATGGTAGAATGCGTCGTCTGCATTCGAGGAGCGGCCCGCACATATGGAGACCGGCACGGCCGAAGTTGCGCTGTCGATCCCGCGCCGGCTCGGGCGGTCGGCCGGCCGCGGGGCGGCGCTGTCAATTCGGCTGAGCGCCGCCATCGTCGCCGCCACGATCGACGAGCCCCGCATCCTGACCGTTCGGATCGGGCATCAGCCGGTCGAAGCACTCCCCTCCGGGCCGCTCGAAATCGAGCATCGCACGCTCGAAGTCGGCTTGCGCGCTTGGGTCGAACGGCAGACCAGCCAGAAACTCGGCTATGTCGAGCAGCTCTACACCTTTGGCGACCGCGACCGCATCGAAACCGGCGAGGTCCGGCCGAGCCGGGCGCTGACCGTCGCCTATCTGGCGCTGGTGCGCGAAGCCCATCCCGGGGATGCGGTCTCGGCCGTCTGGCAGAGCTGGTACCGGCATTTTCCGTGGGAGGATTGGCGCGACGGCAAGCCCGCGGCATTGGCGCCGCTCGAAAAGCGGCTGGCCCATTGGGCGGATGGCGCCGCGAGTGATGCGGAGAGAAGGCTTCGCGCCGAACGGCTCGGGCTCGCCTTTGCCGCCGCGTGGAACGAGGAATTGGTGCTCGAGCGCTACGAGCTTCTCTATGAGGCCGGGCTGATCGAGGAAGCCCGCCGCGGTCCGCTGCGGCTGCCGTCATCCGGCGACGCGCCGGTGTCGGGGGTGCCGATGGCGGCCGACCACCGCCGCATCCTAGCGACCGCGATCGGCCGCCTGCGCGGCAAGATCAAATACCGTCCGGTTGTGTTCGAATTGATGCCGCCTTCCTTCACTCTGTTGCAATTGCAGCGCACGGTCGAAGCCTTGTCCGGAGTGCGGTTGCACAAGCAGAATTTCCGCCGCCTCGTCGAGCAGCAGGGCCTCGTCGAGGAAACCGGCGGGATCAGCGCCAAGACCGGCGGCCGCCCAGCCCGCCTCGTCCGCTTTCGCCGCGAAGTCCTGTTGGAACGCCCTGCTCCGGGCCTGCGCCTGCGCGCCGCCCGGCGCGCCGGGGGCTAGTAGCGCAGGGCCGCGGCTCAAGGGCGGGCCGGGGTTTCCGGCAGGGTGCGCTGGCGGCGGTAGGAGAGCGCTTCGGCGATGTGGCGGCGGCCGACGATCGCCGCCCCTTCGAGATCGGCCAAGGTGCGGGCGACGCGCAACACCCGATGATAGCCGCGCGCCGATAGGCGCAGGCGCTCGGCCGCTCGCACCAGCAATGCCCGCCCGTCGGGATCGGGGGTGGCGGCCTCGTCGAGCAAGGCGCCGTCGGCCTCGGCATTGGTGCGGATGCGGCTCTCCTCGGGCAGGCCGGCGTATCGCGTCGCCTGCCGCTTGCGCGCCGCGGCGACGCGCTTGGCGACCGCGGCGCTGCCCTCGCCCGGCGGCGGCAAGGCGAGATCGGCGGGCGACACTGCCGGCACGTCGATATGCAGATCGATGCGGTCGAGCAGCGGACCCGACAGCCGGCCTTGATATTCCTCGGCGCAGCGCGGCGCCCGGCCGCAGGCCTCTTCAGCGAAGTGACCGCAGCGGCACGGGTTCATCGCCGCGATCAATTGAAAACGCGCCGGGTAGGTGACGTGGCCGTTGGCGCGAGCGACGCTGACCCGGCCGGTTTCGAGCGGCTGGCGCAACGCTTCGAGGGCGGCGCGGTTGAACTCCGAAATTATGTAGCAGACGCACCTTAGTCGGTCCAGCCGTGATACCCCGCCACCACTAGGTTGATTATAGTGCCTACCACACTAAGCCCCAAACAAACGAGGACAATAAACCCAAGGATAGGGGCATGAATTAACCAATCCCATGCCTCGGCAATCGTCCACATAAAGAACGGGTCATCCATTTATTGCTCCGATAAACCAATCGAGAGTCTGGGTTACGGCAGACGCGCAGCCTCCCCAGGATAATTGATCCGAAGGACTAGGTTTAGCAAACACCCGATGCCAGCACAGGCGCGTGAGCGATTCGCGCGTCGGTCCCAGCTTGGCGCAATCGGCCCCGCCCACTTCTGTAAAATAAATGTGTGGATAGAAGTGGCAGGGCTGTGGATAAGTGACCGCGGTGTTGGGAAATCGTTCCAAGCACACGATGACTAGAGCGCGCCGATAGAATCCGCTTGGCCCGCGCGGCCCGGTGGTGCAAAATGTCGCTATGGACGCGCTGGATCAGGAGATCGAAGCCAAGCGACTTGCGCTTCGAAAGGCGCGCGCGCAGCTCGTCGAGCTTGAGGTGGAATTACGGGCGCTTGAGCGGGCCGCCGCTCTGCGCCCGCCTCGCGCGGGTGTCAATCAGAGGGCAGCGCCGCCATCGGCGCATGTGCAGCGGCGATCCGGCAGGGGCGGGCGTGTGCCTGGCGCTATTTCAAAGCCATGGCGCAGGCTCCTGATGAAGCTGAGAGAGCTATATCCCGAGGGCGCGTTGCCGGAAGAAATCGCGTCCTTCGGGCCGGCAATTGGCCTGCCAAACCTTCGCCCGAGGGACGCCCGACTACAGGCCGAAAAATATCTTGAGCGGGGGTTCGTGGAACAGGTAGGCGACCGATACAAGGTCACCGACTTGGCTTGGGGGCGGTTTCGCGAAAGTGGATTGTTCGCTTCCGATACCAGCGAGTCGACCGAAGCTGCTGATGACCCAGCATCGCAGCGAAAACTGCTATCGAATGGTCAAATAGCAGAAGGGCTGAGCGTGTGAGTACTCAGCCCTTCAATGAGTATGGGGGCGAGGGCAAGTGCCCGACCCGGTCTGCAAAACTGCGGTCAACGGGAGCGTTACCCGTCGCCTCCACACCCCAATCCGTTGCTGTCGGTGGCAACCGTCAGCTCCGGTTTTCCGCAACCCCTGCCTCTCGTTGATCGGCAGAAAGCAAGGAGGTACGCGATGTGGCAAATCGCCCGGTGGTTAGCCTAGAAACCCGCCACGGCGGCAATATGACACCTTTTCGGAACGGTTTGAATAGGCGCGTCGCTTAGTCGGAAATTTGTTGCCTTTCAACATCTTCAAGGCGCAGCACGGGCACGCCCATCGCCGCAAGACATTGAATTAGGAACACGGCGGAGAATCGACCGCGCGCAACCTTGTTGCGCAGGTTGACCGCGGTATCCTCGATGCCAATCGCTGCTAATCGTTCTGACAAGCCATCATAGGTGAGCCCGCGCCGTGCCATTTCCGCGCGGAGTATCCGCTTTACGTCTTCGGCCCATTCCGCTTCGGACTTCATCATGCCTCCGATCGTTTTGCCATCATACACGTTACTTTTGCCGTTGACAATGGTGTCCTATGCCGCCATATTCAATGCATTCGTAACGCCATTGATGGCAACCCGTCGTGTCGCAGCATTTCCTCCTCACCGCAGCCGCAAGGACGCTCTCCCTGAGCGTCGTGGCGCGCATGTCGGATGAGGAAGCGCACGACACCTTCAAGCGCCTGCGCTGGGCCGATACCGACGGCGAGCCGGTTTGTCCGACATGCGGAAGCCTCAATGCCTACGCCTATGCATGTCGACCGGTATGGCGCTGCAAGGGCTGCGGTAGGCAATTCAGCCTAACGAGCGGAACATTGTTTCATTCGAGAAAGATGCCGGTGCGCTCCTATCTGCTGGCCATCGCGATCTTTGCGAACGGTGCCAAGGGACACGCAGCGTTGCATCTGAGCCGTGACCTCGATTGCCAGTACAAGACTGCTTTTGTGCTATCGCATAAGTTGCGGGAGGCAATGGGTTCCGAGGTTCACGGCCCGGATCAGCACGAATTGGCTGGTACGGTCGCGATCGACGGTGCGTATTTCGGCGGCAAGGTCAAACAGGCGAATCGGAAAGCGGATCGAACCGACCGCCGCGCCGCCGAGGAACAGACCGGAAAACGCCAAGTCGTCGTCGTTGCCCGTGAATCCCTCGGTCGCACGCTGCCGTTCATCGTGGCGCGCGAGAGTGCCGCAGTCCCGCTGATCCGCCAGCACGTGGCCAGCGGCACGATCGTTCATGCCGACGAGTCGGGCGCGTGGGACGCGTTGCACGCGTCCTATCCGATGCTGCGGGTCAATCACTCCCGCGAGTTCCGGGCCGATGACGGGGCCTGCACCAACGAGGCCGAAAGCTGGTTTAGCCGACTTCGCCGCGCCGAGTTCGGTATCCACCATAGAATTAGCGGCAAATACCTCTACCAATACGCGGATGAAATGGCGTGGCGCGAGGATCACCGGCGCGAGCCGAACGGGCTGCACTTCCGTCGCGTGACCGGAGCCGCGCTGCGCCATCCGAAATCGGAAGTGTGGCGCGGATATTGGCAGCGGAGCGCCGCATGACAATCGAACGCCCGAACACCCTTGCCGGTCTTGTCGAGAAGCGGGCAGAAATCGCTGGGCAAATATCGCATGCCCGCGCCACGCTGCGGCAGTTGATCATCAACCTCGATCATGTCGATGCCGCGATCCGCATCTTCGATCCGAGCTACGACGTGGAGAGCATCCGTCAAAAGCTGCCGACGGCGGCACACCGGGCGTTGCGCGGCGATCTTACCCGAGCGACGCTGGACGCCCTACGAGACGCGCCGGGACCGATGACAACCAAGGAGCTTGCTCGGCATGTCATGGCAGAGCGCGGGCTGAATACCGCCGACACGGCGCTGTTGCAGCTATTCACCCGCCGCACCGGGGCGCTCCTGCGCTGGCAACGCAAGCGCGGCATACTGCGGAGTGTCAAAGACCCGCAGCACGGCCAGTTCGATCTTTGGGAAATCGCAGTTTGAAATAGTACCTTACGAAGGTCTGACAGAATGCGTCACATAATATGGTTGCTGCTCATTTATTGTCTGATGTGCCAGGAAACGGAAGCGACATCAGTTATTGCTGTTCGCACTTCATCATCCATATACATCGCGGCAGACAGTAAATTAGTTACCGGGGATCACTCCATGACCGGGATTGGTTGTAAGATCGGCGTCGCCAATGATGTCTTTTGGGGCGAGGCGGGAATAATTCAGGCCGCCAACGGCTTTGACGTAAACAGCATTGCTAGGAGCGCTATGTCCGCAACAGGTCCCGTTGATGCAAGGATATCCAGTTTCGAAAGCAATGCCGCTTTGGATTTGGGAAAAATTATGGATGCAATCAGAGGCGAAAACTTGCCTTATTTCACTCAGCGCATCGGGAAGCCTGCATTGCAGATGGTCTTTGCTTATTTTGATAGTGATGTTCCCTACTTGGATAGTATCAGCTTTATAACACGTATTGGTCCAGCCTCCGATATCATTATCGATGTAATCGAAAGCATATTTCCCAACAAAGGTCCCCAATCCAGTGAATATGTTACTCTCGGTTACCATGAAACGATTGATCGAGAAATTGGAAAATTCCCTAATATTTGGAGAGATTTGGGAATACCCTTGGCTGTTCGCCATCTGATTCAAACAGAGATCAACGCTGTACCCAACGATGTCGGGTCGCCCATTGCAATTGTTGGCATCGATGAAGCCGGTAGCCATTGGATCAGCAAGGGCGCTTGCGGACCATAGCGCAAGTGCGAGACACCCGGCACGCAACGCTAAGCGCAATTGTCGCCAGCCCGTCACGGCATCTGCCTCCCTAGATGCGCAGATATAATTGAAGCTCGCATCCATACCGCTTGACAAGCCATTAATGACGGTTCCGGGATTCTGTTGCGCGCGCACAAAATGCGCCGCAATTTCCGCGCCAGTTATGCGGATTAAAGTTACTCAAATGGTTGCCAGCCGCGCTTGGGCTGTTTGCGGCGCGGCGACATATGTCACAGTGTCGCATCCGCGCCGTCAGAAAATCGACAGGTGCGTCTGCTACATAATTTCGTTGAACTCAGGCAATTCGTCGAGAAACAGCACCCCCTGATGGGCGAGCGAGATTTCCCCCGGCCGCGCCCGCATGCCGCCGCCGACCAATGCCGGCAGCGAGGCCGAATGGTGCGGCTCGCGAAACGGCCGCTCGCGGGT
>DATMKU010000330.1:0-2890 GCA_035570935.1 Allostellaceae bacterium | reverse complement strand
TCGAGCTCGTTCGAATCGAGAGCGCGGTCGGCGACCTGCTGGTTGGCGCGAAAAGCGCCCGATTGACGCAGCATCGCATCGACCAGGGTAGTCTTGCCGTGGTCGACATGAGCAATGATCGCGATGTTGCGGATATCCATGGATCCAACGTCGGTCCGCGTACGTACGGGCGCGGGTTTGGGCGGCGGGCTTCGCTGCTCTCGCTGTCTGACAGCGAAGCTACAGCGGTGGTCGAAAAACCCCGGCCGTGGCGATCAGCTCTGACAGATCGCGCTCGGGGCGGGCGCCGACATGGCTGATAATTTCGGCAGCGCACAAACCGCCGGTCTCGCCGCAAATGGGAAGCGGCAGCCCGCGGGTCAACCCGTAGAGAAACCCGGCGGCGTAGAGATCGCCGGCCCCGGTGCTGTCGACGACGCGCGTCACCGGCGCTGCCGCAACCCGATGCTCGGCACCGCCAGCGAGGATGACGCTGCCCTGGGCGCTGCGGGTCAGCGCCGCGATTGCGACATGACCGCGCACGGCACCGGCGGCAACCGCGAAGTCGGCGGTCTCGTACAACGAGCAGATCTCGACCTCGTTGGCGAACAAGATGTCGACATCGCCGGCGACGAGGTCGCGAAACGCGGCGCGGTGGCGCTCGACGCAGAACGGGTCGGAGAGCGACAGCGCCACTTTCCGGCCGGCGCCGTGCGCGATCTCGGCTGCCTTGCGGAACGCCTGCTGTGCCAGGGGCGGGTCGAATAGATAGCCTTCGAGATAGGTCACCTGCGCCCTGCCGACGATCGCGGGGTCGATGTCGTCCGGGCCCAGAGCGACGCAGGCGCCGAGATAGGTGTTCAAGGTGCGCTGCCCGTCGGGTGTGACGAGGATCAGGCAGCGCGCGGTGCCCGGGCCGACCGTCGCCGGGGGCGTATCGAAGCGCACCCCTTGCGCGGTCAGATCGTGGCGGAACACCTCGCCCAAAAGATCGTCGCGTACCTTGCCGATATAGGCGCCGTTGCCGCCGAGCGAGGCGATGCCGGCCATGGTGTTGCCGGCCGACCCGCCCGACGCCTCGGTCCCCGGCCCCATCATCCGGTAGAGCGCTTCGGCCCGATCCGCGTCGATCAAGGCCATGGTCCCCTTGACCAGCGCCTCCTCGTTGAGAAACGCTTCGTCGCAACGGGCGATCACATCGACAATCGCATTGCCGATCCCGACAACGTCGATCGAGGTTTGGGTCATGATAAAACAGTTGCGTAGTGGCTAAGCATCGACCGGCGACTATACCCGTGTTCGCCACCGCGGCAATCGCCCGGCCTTGATCGATCCCCCGGGAAATTTCGTGGCCCGATCGCGACGGGCGATTGCGACCGCCGAAAAGCGACGGCGAACGAAGGCAATGCCCGGGCGCGGACGTACCCGGGTATCTCGCTTTGAGGGTCGGTTGCGAGGCTTCAAATTTCCGCGGCCTTGCCCAATTCGGAAAAAGGTTGATCGGCGTGGCGACGGGACATGGCTAGAGGGAACGTAATGGTCGGCGCCATGCTTGTCGCCGGGGCGGCGATATGCGACGGCGGCGCTTCGCGCGCCGCGCCGACGATCGGCGGGTTCCTCGATGCCGCCGGATTTGCGCTGGCGGCCGATGGCGACGGCGGCTTCTCGCTTGCACCGACTGCGGGGGAATGGTTTGCCGCCGATGGGTTCGCCATCCCTGACGATGACGGGTTTGCCAGCGGCCCGAGCGCCGACGGCATCGAGGCGAGCTCAACAGAACGCGCCACCGCCGCCTCCACCGCTGATTTCGCGTCCGGTGCGAGCGGCGACGGCGTGGTTATCGGGGGCCTGGCGGATTGGATTGGGTTCGATACCGCGCGAATGCCGGCGCCGATGGCGGATATTCCGACCGGGTCAAGCGGCGTGTTCGTGAGCCCGATCGAGGATTTGACCTCGGCGCCGACCGACGCAAATGCGACGCCGGCTCCGGCCGCCACCGGCGACATCCTGGTCGAAGATACGGTTCCGGCGCTGGCGGCATTCGGCCTGTTGGCGGCGGGCTTGCTGGCGCTCGGGGTCATGCGCCGCCGCCGCCGCGCCGCCGCGGCGCGGCGCATCAAGCTGGGTCTCGACCAGAGGAGGCGCGCGCTTCGCCAGTAAACGGATCCATGGTTCCCCGATGGGGAAGCCCGGTCGTCTCGCCGCCAGGATTACCGGCCGGGATCACTGGCTGGGTTGTTGGCCGAGATTGGCGAAAAAGGGATTGTACGTCGCGCAGCGCGCTTGTGCCGCGAGGATCTCGCCGGGCGCGGCGTCGAGCGCCTTGACCGCTTCGATTTGATAGGGCGTCGCGCACATCTGGTCGGCGAGGAGCGGATTTATTCGCGGATCATAGCGGTTGAACGCGGCAAATTCGGGCGGGATCTCGCCGGTCGCGTTCAGCGCGCTGACGCCGAATTCGTCCTTGACCGGGATATAGGGCGTACAGCCCACGGCACAGAGGCAAAGCAGCACAATGGTGGAGACGATTCGCATCGCGGTTCCGTCGCTCGATGGCGCGGCAGAGTGTGCCGGGCGAATGCGCCGAACGCAACCATCGCCTTGCGTCATGGCCCGGCCGTCTCGCGTTCCCATTCGGCGCGGACGAGGGGATCGCACTCGTCGGCGAGCCGGTGGCGGCACTCGGCCCGGAAGGCCTCCGGCGACAGACGGGAAACCGCCCACACCGCGGCGGCACGCACCAAGGGTGCTGCGTCGTCGAGGCAGCGGCGCGCTGCGGTGATGAGTTCAGCATGGTCCGGCCCGGCATTGCCGATCGCGATCAGCACGTTGCGCAGAAAGCGGTCGCGGCCGGTGCGCTTGACCGGCGATCCGGCGAACATCCGGCGGAACTCGGCGTCGTCGAGTTCGG
>DATMKU010000329.1:0-7600 GCA_035570935.1 Allostellaceae bacterium | reverse complement strand
CTCGACCGGGCCGACGCCTATATCGGCGTCTTGATCGACGACCTCGTGACACGCGGCGCCAGCGAGCCCTATCGCATGTTCACCTCGCGCGCCGAATACCGCCTGATTTTGCGCGCCGACAATGCCGATCAGCGGTTGACCCCGATCGGCTTGCGGCTCGGCTGCGTCGGTCCAGGGCGCGGCGAGCGGTTCGCGGCAAAACTGGACGCGTTGGCCGAAGCGCGCGCGCGGCTCGCCGGGTTGAGGATGACACCACCGGTGCTGAAGCGCCACGGGATCGCCGTCAATGAGGACGGCGTCACCCGCAATGCCGCGGAACTGCTCGCCTATCCCGGCATCGACTTGGCGCGGCTCGCGGTAATCTGGCCGGAACTCGGATCGTTCACGCCCGATATTGCCGAGCAGGTCGAGATCGATGCGCGCTACGCCGGCTATCTCGAACGCCAACAGCGCGACGTCGCCGCCTTTCGCCGCGACGAGGCGTTGCTGCTGCCCGATGATCTCGATTACGCCACGGTCGGCAGCCTGTCGCACGAAATCCGCGACAAGCTCGCCGCCGCGCGGCCGGCGACGCTCGGCGCTGCCGCGCGCATTTCCGGGATGACCCCGGCGGCATTGGTCGCGTTGTTGAAGCATGTCAAGCGCCGCGCGGCGTGATTCGCCGCTCAATGCGAAGGGTAGACACCTAACCCATAAGACGTTAAGGTTGTCTTTAGTGTCTAAATTTCCTGACGATTTACCACCGAAAGCAGAGGAGCGCCTTTTCAGCGAAGTGCTCGGCCGCGCGTTAGGAAACTGGCAACACGTCGAGGGGCAGATTTCAAGCATTTTCTCTCGCATCTTAGGCCGCACCAACGACAGCTATAAAGCGGCAAACATCGCCCTTAACACCATCCTAAGTTTCGATACCAAGCTGTCCATGACTCATGCAGCCGTAACGAGTTTGCTTGCTGAATCGGAGGGTGCCTTGGCGGAATGGAACCCTCTAAAGAACAGGGCTAACAGACGAAATGATCGTCGCAACGAACTTGCGCATTTCGGGGTGGTATTTCACCCTAATGATACGCCTGGGCGCCGTTATCGGCTTCAGCCCAATGTTTGGAATATACGTGAGCACCAACGATGGAAGGACCGATCACCGCCCAGTCGAACCCTCTGTGAAATTCATGCTGTAGGACAATCCTTCCTGAAGCTTTCGATGGACCTTCGTCGCTTTTATCTTAAGTGGATTGAACCAATTTCCTCTTACGAGGAACTTGGGGGACGCTCCGAAAACGACTGAGCCGCTGCTCGACGCGCGGGGCTTTGCCGAGATCTTTGCTGTTTCACGTGAAACACTGGCGCGGCTCGAGGCCTATGCCGATCTGCTCACCCGCTGGTCGGCGCGCATCAACCTCGTCGGCCGCGACACGCTGCCCGATTTGTGGCGGCGCCACATGCTCGATTCGGCGCAATTGCAGCCGTTAGTTCCCGACCATGCGCGCAACCTGATCGATCTCGGCAGCGGCGCCGGCTTCCCCGGGCTGGTGCTGGCGATCCTCGGCGTGCCCGAGGTCGAACTGGTCGAGGCCGATTCGCGCAAAGCCGTCTTTCTGCGCGAGGCGGCGCGGATTACCGCGACGCCAGTGACCATTCGCCCGTGCCGCATCGCCGCGGTGCCGCCGCATGAGGTCGATGTGGTGACGGCGCGGGCGCTGGCCCCGCTCGATCGGCTGCTCGATCTCGCGCGGCCGTTCATCGGCGCCGGCACGGTGTGCCTGTTTCCAAAGGGCGAGCGGGTAGCCCAGGAATTGACCCTCGCGCGCAAAGACTGGACAATGACCGCGTCGACACATCACAGCGTCGCCGATCCGCGGGGGGTCGTTCTGCTTTTGCACGAGGTTGCTCGTGAGCCTCACGAGCACTGAGGCTTGCCTGGAGGCGCGTCCGGTCACGCACCGCGCGCGCGTCGTCGCGGTCGCCAATCAAAAGGGCGGCGTCGGCAAGACCACGACCGCGATCAATCTGGCGACGGCGCTCGCCGCCGCCGGGCGTCGCGCGCTGCTCATTGATCTCGACCCGCAAGGCAATGCCAGCACCGGGCTCGGGGTCGCGCGCAGCGAGCGCCGGCTGACCAGCTACGAGCTGATCCTCGGCGAGGCCGAGTTGGCGGACGCAGTTCTGCCGACCGAGGTTCGCGGCCTGTCGATCGTTCCCGCCTCGCAGGATCTGAGCGGCGCCGAGATCGAGCTTATGAACCGCGAGCGCCGCGAATTCTTATTGAGCCGGGCGGTTCGCAGCCGCGTGCGCGACTGGGACGAGGTTCTGATCGACTGCCCGCCGTCGCTCAATTTACTGACGGTCAATGCGCTGGTGGCGGCCGATGCGGTGCTGGTGCCGATGCAATGCGAATTTTATGCACTGGAGGGCTTGAGCCAGTTGATGCGCACAATCGGACGGGTGCAGCGCGCGCTGAACCCGAGACTCGAACTGCAGGGTGTGGTATTGACCATGTACGATGGCCGCAACAACCTTAGCGAGTCGGTTGCCCTCGATGTGCGTAAGCATTTCGGCACGAAGGTGTTCGATACGACGATCCCGCGCAATGTCCGGGTTTCGGAAGCGCCGTCATACGGCAAACCGGTACTGATCTACGACCATCGCTGTGCCGGTGCACAAGCCTATATCCAGCTGGCCGCGGAAATCTTGCGCCGCAACAGCCTGGCCGTGCCGCCCCAATGAGCGAGGGCGCGAGGCACCGCCCGCTCGGCCGCGGCCTGGCGGCGCTGTTTGGCGAAACCGAGGGTGGAGCATCGTTCGATCCGGCGAGCCCACGGCGGGTGCCGATCGAGCTGATCCGGCCGAGCGCATTGCAGCCGCGCCGCCGTTTTGTCGAGACCGAGCTTGAAGCGCTTGCCCAGTCGATCCGCGAAAAAGGCGTATTGCAGCCATTGCTGGTGCGCCCGCTCGCCGATGACGAGGCAGCCTTCGAGCTGGTCGCCGGCGAGCGCCGCTGGCGTGCCGCGCAGCGCGTCGGGTTGCACGAGGTCCCGGTCATCATCCGCGTCCTTGCCGATACCGAGGCGCTCGAAATCGCGCTTGTCGAAAATTTGCAGCGCGAGGACCTCTCGGGGCTCGAAGAGGCTGAGGCCTACAAGCGCCTCGTGACCGAATTCGGCCGCACCCAGGCAAGCCTCGCCGAGGCCGTCGGCAAGAGCCGCAGCCATGTCGCCAACACCCTACGGCTGCTGTCGCTGCCGCTGCCGGTGCGCAATCGGCTCGATGAAGGGGAAATTTCGGCGGGCCATGCGCGGGCATTGCTCGCCGCCGACGACCCGGCCGCACTCGCCGAGGAGGTGGTGCGGCGCGGGCTGAACGTCCGCGCGACCGAACGCTTGGTGCAGCGGCGGACCCAGCTGCCGTCGCCGGCAAGCCGACCCATCCGCGACGCCGACACATTGGCGCTGGAGCGCGACCTTGGCGCCGGGCTCGGCCTGCGCGTGACACTGGAGCCAAAAGCCCGCGGCGGGGCCCTGACCCTGCACTATCAAAACCTCGACCAGCTCGATCGGGTCCTGCGCCTGCTACGTGCAGGATGAGGCACCGCGACTAACCGGCGAGGCCGTTCAACGCGGTCGCCAGCAAGTGCGGGGCGAGCGCGGAGGCGCCGCATCCGGCTGCTGTGTCGCGCTCCTCGACCGCCGGACCTGAGTCGGCGAATTCGAGCGCCGTATTTTCCGCGTCACCGGCGACGAGCCACACCACCCGCCAGCCGTCACCGGCAAGCCTGCCGGCACGGGCGAGCGCGGCGGATCTCGCCGGCATATCATGACCATCGGCTGGAACCGGCTCGACCAAAGCGCCGCGAGTCACGTGCGCCAAGATCGCGGATCCGGCGCCGTCCTCATGGAAGACGACGTCCGCCGCGGCGAGAGCGGCTAACGCCGCCGGCGCGGTATCGCTCGGAGGCGCCAAAGCGATCGCCAGCACGCCCGGCCGCGCGCGGCCTGAGCGGCTTTGCGAGAGAAAACCCACTGTATCGAGGGGCATCAGCGTCCTCCCATGGGATCGGCTCAGCATATTCTACATACGCGTCATCCACCGCATAATCTTACCGCGCCTTTGCAGTGTCAATAAGCACATTTACACATAAATATTATGCTTATAGCGAACCCCTTGTTGCGGTGGCGACCGGCTGCGCTAAGCTCGCGTCCGTCGTCGATCGCCAGGTCGGGCCCCAAGGGTTATCCAGAATGCTTTTGCCTGTTTCGCTCCGGACCGAGCGCGTCCGATGAGGCATGTCGCCCTCGCCGTGGCGCTGCTGCTGGCTGCGTCCGCCGCCGCGGCGCCGCCGCAAAATGCCGACCCGACCCTGGCGCCCTGGTTCCGCAGCCTGCTCCAGCCGGGGACGGCGATATCGTGCTGCTCGCTGGCGGATTGCCGTCCGACCGAATACCGGATCAAGACCGACCATTACGAAGCGCTGGTTGGCGGCAATTGGCTCGCGGTACCCCCGGACAAGATCCTACAGCGCACCGATAACCCGACAGGTCACGCCATCGTCTGCTGGACCCCGCAGCGCGGGATCATGTGCTTCGTGCGCGCAACCGAATCCTGAGCCGGCTGGGGCTTGTGGCGACCGCTCGAATGCGTCTCAGGGCGAACCGGGCAGCTTTGGGATCTGCGCCGGCGGGGGCGCCCCATTGCCGCGCTGGCCGCCGCTGCCATGGGTTCCGGCAGGCGGATTCGCCATTCCGGCGTCGGGGGGGATGCTCGGCATCGGCGGCGGCTCGGCGCCGAGGAGCGGAACATTGGCGAGCCGTTGGGTCTGGCCGGTATTGGGTTCGGCGGGGCGGACCAACGCCTCGAGCTGCCGGTCGGTCAGCTGGACGCCGTAATAGAGCTGGTAGAACTCGCGCGCGACGGTCCGTATGTCCTGCTGGTACAGATTGGGGTAGAACAGGCTGGCGAGCCAATAGAGGCCGATCGCGCGGTTGACGCCCGGCGGGTCGTCGATCCAGCCGAACGGGTCGGCCGGCGCCAGGTAGACTTTCTTGCTACGCACCGCCGCCAGCCCGCGCCATTGCCAACCGCGCAGCAGCGCGTTGTAAAAGCTGCGCTGCTGCGCAATGATAATCTGCGGGTTCCAACCGAAGATCTGGCCTCGCGTCACCCGCGTCAGCCCGCCCCGGCCCAACCCGCCCGCGACGTTGATGACCCCCGCCTGCTCGATGACGCTGGCCTCGGCCGAACCCGGCAGAGCCGTTTCGAGCCCGTCCGGGCCACGGCCGTAGTAAACCAACGGGCGATCGGTGGGCGAGGTGATCAGCAATTCCCCGCGCAGCGCGCCGACCGCGTGAAAGGCATAACTGGCGACGGCGAGACCGTTATCGCCGGCGCCGAAAATCGGGCTCATCTGGCGTAGCATTTGGGGCATCAGCTGGATGCTGTCGTCGAGCAGGATATAGGGCGTATGAGTCTGCTGCTGAATCCTGTCGGCGAGAGCGACCGTCGGCGGCGAAATCGCGCCATAGCCGACGATCAGATCGGGATGCAGCCGGATTACGTCGTCCGCGGTCGCTGTCGGGTACGACCCGCCGAGCTGGCCGACCGCCGGCAGGCGTGCGTATTTCGCCGGCAGCAGCGCCCGCTGGGCACGCGACAACGGCAGCGGCCAGCCGATTATCTTGTTCGGGACAAGCACGAAGACGAAGACCGCAGAGGATGGCCCGGCCGGCATGATCCGGGTGATTTGGTCGGGCAGCATGACTCTGCGCCCGGCCGAATCGGTGAATTCGGCGGAGCGCGCAGGGGTCGCGGCGAGCAGCAGGGCGAGCAGGATTGCGGCTCGCGCGGGAAGCGATCGAAGCGGCATCGGCGTCCCCCAATAATACCATTGGTCGTGTCGGCGGCGACTATAGCGGCGGCCATCCTACTGGCAAGCGCGAGCCGGCGCTGCGCGATGCCGCTTCCCTCGGCCCGGCCGGCGAGTAGAGTGACCCGTTCTTTTCGCGGAGGCAGCTCATGCTGTTCGACGAGGTCGAGGCGATCCCGCGCAAGGTTGCGCTGCGGGCGCGGTTCGGGCTGAAACTAGACGTGGACTTGATCGGCAACACCCCCTCGACCGCAAACCGCGGCAGCTGACAAAGGTGCGCCTCGAACCCTATCGCTGGCGGTTGTCGGGAAGCTTTGTCGCCCATTTGTTCAAAGCGACAACGCAGCAGCACCACCAAGACCTGTTCCCGACGATCGCTCGCTTTGTGCCGTCATCGGCTGTCGTCTTCGACGTTGGCGCGCATGCCGGGCAATACACTAAGCTGTTTGCGCGTGTGGCGTCTTCCGGCCGGGTCTATGCCTTCGAGCCCGGCAGCTACGCGCGCACGATCCTGCGCATGGTGGTGACGTTGCACCGCCTCGAAAATGTCTCGGTGGTGCCGATGGGGCTGGGTGCCGCATGCGGCATCGACACGCTGAGCGTGCCGGTCAAGGCAAGCGGCAGTTTTGGCTTTGGCCTCTCGCATATGGGAAGCCCGCAACAGCGTTGGCCCGCCGTCGCCCAGGAGCTGGTCGGGCTTACGACCCTCGACGCGGTCGCCGCCGCGCTCGACCTCGACCGGCTCGATTTTATCAAGGCCGATATCGAAGGCTGGGAAATGGCCCTGCTGCGCGGCGGCGAACGGACCTTGAGGCGATTTCGTCCGATATTGGTGATGGAGTTGTTGAGCCAGCATCTAGCCCGCGCCGACCACCGTGTCGAGGACGCCTTTGGCTTTCTCGCCGGGCTCGGCTACACCGCGTTCGAGTTGAAGCTCGATGGCGAGCTGGTCCCGACCGACGGACCGCGCGACGGCGAATTCTGGTTTTTCGCGGACGGCGACCCCAAACCCGCCATCGGCTAAGTTTCTGTTGCTTTGATCAGATCGACGCCGCAGGAGGCAGGCATGACCCGACCGTTCGAGGGCATTCGCATCATCGACATCACCCATGTATTAGCCGGCCCGTTTGCCGCCTATCAGCTCGCCGTGCTCGGCGCCGAGGTGATCAAGGTCGAGGATCCGAACGATCCCGACCAAACCCGCGGCACCGGCACCGACCGGGAGTTGAACCGGCGCCAGATGGGGACCGGGTTTCTGACCCAGGCCTCGAACAAGCGCGCAATCACGCTCGATTTGAAGAGCGAGGCCGGTCGCGGCATTCTAAAGCGGCTAGTCGCCGGGGCCGACGTGATGGTCGAGAATTACCGGCCGGGGGCGTTCGCGGCGCTGGGTCTCGGCTACGAGGCAATGTCGGCGCTGAACCCGCGGCTGATCTATTGCTCGATTTCGGCCTTTGGCCAGGACGGGCCGCGCGGCGATCAAACCGCTTACGACCACGTGATCCAGGCGACCTCCGGACTGATGGCGACGACCGGGACGGAGGAGGTCAACCCGATCAAGTTCGGTTCTCCCGCGGTAGACTATGCGACCGGGACGATGGCGGCTTTCGCTCTCGCCAGCGCATTGTTCCAGCGCGAGCGGACCGGGTGCGGCCAGCGCGTCGACTTGGCGATGCTCGATGTCGCGATGATCCTGATGAGCTCGCACCTGACCGGCTATTTGCGCAACGGCACCGAGCCCAAGCC
>DATMKU010000328.1:0-7498 GCA_035570935.1 Allostellaceae bacterium | reverse complement strand
CCTCGGCGCTGCTGCCAAAGCCGAGCGACAGCACAGCGCGGCGCGGCAATTCGGCGACGAGCGCGACGTTGCCCGGGCCGGCCCGGCGATGCTCCCAACTCATCCGGCCGTTGCGGGCAAAATCCTGCCAGCCGTCGCTAAAGCCGACATAGCCGGCGCTCGCCCGCCCGATCGCGTCGCGCTGGCGCTCGTCGACCGCGGCGAGCGCGGCGCCAAACGGCCCCTGCTCGGCGCCGAGCGTGAGCCGGCCGTGATGCGAGGCCACCACCGCCGTGTTGCCGTAGCCGGTGGCGCCGAGATGCGGCGCCAGCAATGCGTAAAGCCCCAATTTCTCGTCGCCGTCGAGCCGGCATTCGATCGCCAGCACGTCGCGCCGCGAGCCCGGCGAGACGCGCAGCAGCAAGGAATAGCGCTCATGGCGGTGGACGATCTCGACCGCCGGCACGCCCGGCGCCAACAGGCGCATTTGATAATTGTCGACGCGCTTGACCTCGGCCCAGAAGCCCTGGCCATCGGCAACGATAAAGCCGAGGTCGCGGATCTGCGGGATGTCGACCCGCGGATAATAAACCTCGTTGACGATGCCAAAGCCGAGCGTGAACCACAGCCGCGATGTTCCCAGCGCGCAGCCGACCATGTCCTTGGCCTGCTCGTCCAGGTCGGCGGAATTCCGGGCGCGCCCGGGGCAGAGTCGGACGCGTATTCGGACATCGGCAACACCCGTCTCCGCCTGAGGACTTCGCTGTCCCGATTTACAGATTAAGACAGGGGCTCGAAACCGCAAACGCCTCGTCGGCGACAGCGACCCGCAAATCGGTCGCTATCTCCCTCGCCGTTACGCGTAGCTCGGCCCGGTCCGGCTGTTGAAGGAAAGGTTGCGGTCCAAGGTCTCACAAGCAGATGCCGGGCGAGCACACCGGTCGCCTCGGTGTTCGGCGAGCACCCGACGAAAGATTGGCGACCATCAAAAGTTTCGCAGCCGCCCGATGTTAACCAAGACAGACCAAGGGCCGGTAAACCGGGCGAGCGTTCAGGCGGCGCCCATCGGTTTGTAGGAGGCGACGATCTTGCCGGCGCTTTCGAACAAATCCTTTGCCTCGGCGGTGGTAAAGGCTTGCGTCGTGACCGCGTCGGTGATGCCACCGCCGCCCGAGGCTGCCAACGAAACAACCGAGGCGGCCTTGGCGTCGGGCATGTCCGAGATCAACATAAAATCGTGATGCCCGAGCGTAAAATACAAATTCAGCAATTTGCCGCCGGCCTGCTCGCACAGGCGCGAGATCGCCGCCTGCCGGTCTTCGGGCTTGGCGAGCCCGCCTCTCAGATATTCGCGCGTAAACCGCCCTTGCGTCACAAAGATCGGCATAGCAACCTCCCTGCGAGCGAAACATTTACGATCGAACTGATGTCTCCCTCGTTCTGGCGGAGGGATAAACCGAGCCTTACGCCTTTTCCCTGTTGCCGGCAAGGCGGATTAAAGAACAGGCGACAGTAGTATCGTAATCCCCTGTGCAACTTGAGGCTCGCTTTGCCCGGACTTGGTCCGGGCATCCACGTCTTGGAGACCGCGAGGGGTGAGCCCAAGGAAGTCGTGGATGGCCGGGTCAAGCCCGGCCACAGCGACCTCGGGCTGTATGGGGTCGCTCTGCCGCTGTCGAATTTTCTGAACCGGACAGGTAGCGCCGCCAAGCCGATCGATCCGATATGTTTATCGTGGGCCGCAGATATTAAACTCGACGGGCCAACCTGTGCTGAGGGCAGGCCCGGGAGCGGCTTTTTGGCCCGACGGCACACAACAGGGAGGACGGCCATGGGTCCGTATCGTTCGCGCGCGTATCGTTCACTCGCGTATCGTACACGCCTGCATCGCTCACTACCGCGCTGGGCCGGCTGCGCCCTGGCGCTGTCGCTGCTCGCCGCCTGCGCCGCACCGACCGCGACAACGCCATCGCCGACGCTGGCGCCGCCACCGCTCGCCGCCGGCATGGCGCGGGTGTGGTTCCTGCGCCAAGCCGACCCGCCCGGCGGGAATATTTACGCCGCCGTGCCGACGGTCTATGTCGATCGCGCGCCGCTCGTGCAGATCGCGCAGGGAACCGCATTTTTTCACGATTTCCCGCCCGGCCGCTATCGGCTGTCGGCCCAGGCTTTTGGCACTTATGCCGGTCAACACGACATCCTTCACCTCGACGCCGGGACGCAAACCTATGTCCAGGTCATCGCCGTCGCCAATTGGGAGCTGGGCTCGCCGGTCGGCGGCTGGAGCTTTGCCGTGTTGCCGATGTCGGCTGACCTCGCCGGCCAATACCTGCCGACGCTCGCCGATCTCGGGCCACGCTGAGTGGCGTATAAGCTGGGTGGCGCATAAGCTGGGTGGCGCATAAGCTGGGTGGCGCCACTCAGCTTCTGCATGCGTGGTTCGCGGCGGAGATCGCACAGCGATCCGTTCTCCGCCGCAACCGTTTCGCCGATCCGCCCGCTATTGCTTCATCGATGATACCGGGGTGATCGTGCCGAACAGACCGTCGGTCTCGGCATTCGGCCCGGCGGTGAAATAGAGCGTGTCGGGGCTCGACTTGGCGCCGCCGCCGAGGGTCAAGGTCCACAGACCGTCGATCGACAGCGTCTTGCCGTTGGCGCCGTTGAGCTGGTCGACGAACCTCCCGTCGGAATTGAACACGTTGATTTTGCCGTCGCCGAAATTGCCGACAAGAATCTTGCCGCTGAACTTGCCAAAGGCGTACGACGCGCGCGCCACGCCCCATGGCGAATTCAAGGTACCGCGCGAGGCGAGGCGGCGCAGTAAATGGCCGTCGGTGTCGAAAACATCGACAAAGCCGTTCCCCTTCCCGGCGACGTCGTCGTGCTTTTGCGCGTTCTGCTTGGCGTAGGTCACAAACAGGTCGCCATTGATGTTCTGTATTCCGAACGGCGCAAACCCCGCCGGGATGTTCGGATCGGAAAACCCTCCATCCGTAGTGGCCTTGGTATAGGTGTGATCGAATACGTCGACCGTCCCGGCACGAAAGTTGGTCGCAAAAAGGAAGACGCCGTTGACGTTGACGCCGAAAGCGAGACCTTTGTAGACCGCGCCGTTCGCGGCAGTGGGGACCGTCGAGTTATCGACAGCGAGGACCGCATTGTCGGGCGGGGTAAGGCCCCCGGTCCAAGCGGATATCGTCCCGTCCTCGGTATCGAAGATAAACGAAGCCGCCTTGGCCGGGGTTGTCCCAGGGACGAGGAAACCGGTGGTGGTGCTGGTGGTGGGGTTCCATACGACGCCCGTCGGTGCCGCGGGCGTGGGCTTCGGCGGCGGTTTCGTTGGGTCGACGCTCACGCAATCCGTCGCCGGAATGGTGCCGGGAGCGGGCGGCAATGGGATGCTGACCTGCAACGCCACCTTTGTGCCATCGCCGTCGTAGAGCGTCGAACAGCCGGTGGCGTTGTCGGCGATCCAGAACGGGCTGGCGGCGGGGCTGAACGCAACCCCCCAGGAGTTTTGCAGCACCGGGTCCTGAAACTTTGCTTTTCCGGCGAGATCGGAGACGAGCGGGGTGACAGTGTAGCGATTGCCCGCGCCCAACCGGAAACCGACACCGCCGTCGTCGGCGCGGGCGGCCGATGCGATGGTTAGGCACAGTGCGGTAAGCGAGGCGAGCAAGGCGCCTCGGGTAGAGTGTTTCATGCTGTAAGTCCTCCCTGAGTTGGGGCCGCGGGCAACAGTGCCGGGCCGCGGCGACTTTCCAGCGCCACGTTGCCGGCGGGAACCGGCTGAAAAACCATTGCCGACGGTCCCTCCGACTCGCCCTAGCGGATTTTATTCCGCACTGGCTCTTTACCGAATAGCACCCGCCCGCCGAGATGCCCGGACAATGGCCATTGCGGCGTTATCACAAGTTCGTGAACCACCGTGCCATGGCGTCTGGCTCAATCATGCCCGGCTGCCGATCACGTTATTGTGAGCTTCCTTCCTCGCACTGGAACGATGCCCGCGCGACCGCGCCGCCGGGGCGGGGCTTCGCCGGATTCCGGCGCCGCGCGGTCGCCGCGGCACTGCGGAATAAATACCGATACAGTGAGTCGTATTGCGCGAAAAGGTCGGCGGCAGAACCGATCGGGAAGGGCGGCTTGCCCATGATCGACTGAATTTCCCGTAGAGGAAGTACCATGTCAGACGAGGCGAAGGGCGGCGGCGCCTTATCCCGGCGCGCGCTGCTGCGCAGGGCGACGGTAACGCTCGGCACTGTCGCGGTCATTTCGGCGCGAGCTGAACCGGTCGCGGCGACGATCAAGATTTCGCAGTCGGCGGTTGCCTATCAGGATCATCCGCAGGGCGACAAACGCTGCGGAAAGTGCCTGCAGTTCCAGCCGCCCGGCAGCTGCAAAATGGTCGACGGTGCGATCAGCCCGCAGGGCTTTTGCCGCATTTTCGCGCCGCAGCGGCAAGCCGCACGGTCGCTGCCGCCGCTACCCGTGATCGGCTGACCAGTGGCCGGGCACATCCGGCGACGGCCTGACTGATCGCGTCGCCCGCCGCGGCTCTGGCGACCGGAACCCCGGCGGGCGGCAATAGCGGCTGATCAATTTAATGTGATTGCACTCGCCGGGCGGCGTACTGGGCCACCCGCTACGAGGGATCTATCGATGAGTGAACAGCGCCGCAGCACCGCGCGCCTCGCAGCGCACTGGCGCGCCCGGCTGTTGCCGGCCGGGCTGCTCGCTGCTCTGAGCCTCAGCCTGGAGCTCTGCCTGTACCTGGTGGCCGTCATTGGCGGAATGGCGACGCCGCACATGGCCGTGGCATTGCCGCTCTACGCGCGCCAAACCGGACAGCCCTGCGCGACCTGCCACACCGCCTTTCTCGAGCTGACGCCGTTCGGCCGCAGGTTCAAGCTTGGCGGCTATACGCTCGGCGGCGGCAATTGGAACGGGCCGCCGTTTGCGGTCATGTTGCAGCCGACTTTTACAAATACCCAAGGCGCTCAGCCGGGCGGCGCCGCACCAGGGTTTGGCGTCAACAACAATTTCGTGATGCAGCAGATCAGCCTGTTTACGGGTGGGCGGATCACTGAGAATTCAGGGGCGTTCATCCAGGGAACCTATGACGGCGTCGCTCACCGTTTCGGCTGGGACAACACCGATATTCGCTACGCCCGGTCGATCGATATCGGCGGGCACACGCTGCTTTGGGGGATAACCGCCAACAACAACCCGACTGTCCAGGATGTCTGGAACACCACCCCCGCCTGGAGTTTCCCATTCATCAGTCCGCAGCTGGCGCCGATGCCCGCGGCTACGCCGTTCATCAATCAGGTGTATGCGCAACAGGTCGCCGGTCTCAGCGCCTACGGCTTTCTCGACGACATCTTTTATTTCGAGTTCGGGGGCTACCGCCCGCTGTCGACCAATACCCAGCTCGCGCTCGGGGTCGATACGGCCGGGCAGAGCCCGATCAGCGGCACGGCACCCTATTGGCGCGTCGCGGCCGAAAAGAACATCGGCGACCACTCCTGGGAAGCCGGTACCTTCGGGCTCGCCTCACGGGTGCTGCCAATGGGCCTGTCTCAGTCCGGCACCGATTCCTTTGCCGACATTGGCGTCGACACCCAGTACCAATATCTCGGCGACCCGCACATGGTGACCTTTCGCGGCGCCTGGATTCACGAGAACCACAATACCGGTGCAAGCCAGGCCCTCGGGCTCGCCGACAATTCCAACGACCAGCTGCGCTCGTTGAATGCGTCGGTCTCGTATATTTACAATCAAACCTGGAGCCTCAGCACCGGACGGGTCGCGGTTGGCGGCACCACCGATGCGGCGTTGTACGGCACCGCGACCGGCAGCCCGAACAGCGCCGGCTGGATTTTCGAGCTCGCCTATCTGCCGTTCAGCCATGGCGGCCCGTCATTCTGGCCATGGCTGAATTTCCGGATCGGTCTGCAATATACCCATTGGACCAAATTCGACGGCGCCACCACCAATATCGACGGCATGGGGCGAGATGCGAACGCCAATAACACGTTCTTTGTCTACGTCTGGACCATGTTCTGAGCGGCGCGCCAAAGGCAAGACGCCGGCGAAGACCCGCCTGCGAAACCCCAAAGAGTTGCCGTCCGCGGCCGATGCCGATAACGTAACCCGGACGTAATATTCGGGCTCGAAGCGACGCGCGCGCCGGCTCCGTGACCGCGCACCCGATCCGCCCGCGGGAGGGAATGATGAAAGCCGACTATGTGATCATCGGCGCCGGCTCGGCCGGCTGCGTGCTGGCCAACCGCCTCACCGAGGACCCGGCGACGCGGGTCTTGCTGATCGAGGCCGGCGGGCGCGACTGGAACCCCTACATCCACATCCCCGCCGGCTTTATGAAGATGCTCGACCACCCGACCCTGACCTGGGGCTATCACGCCGAGCCCGACCCTGGCACCGCCGGGCGCGCGATCCTCTATCCGCGCGGCCGCGTGCTCGGCGGCTCCAGCTCGATCAACGGGCTGATTTATGTCCGCGGCCAGCCCGAGGATTTCGACCATTGGGCGCAGCTCGGCAATCGCGGCTGGGGCTGGGACGACATCCTGCCTTTTTTCAAAAAGGCCGAGAATTGGGAAGGTGAGGCCAATGAATGGCGCGGCAAGGGCGGCCCGCTCTTCACCTCGCGGATGACCGACATCCCGCCCCTGTGCCGCGCCGCGATCGAGGCCGGCCAACAGATCGGGCTCGAATACCGCGACGACGTGAATTCACTGCCGCATGGCGGCATCGGCTATTGCCAGCAGACCCGCGGCGGCCGGCGCCGCGGCAGCACGGCGCGCACCTATCTGCGCCCGGCGATGAAGCGCCCCAACCTCGAGGTCGCGACCAAGGCGCAGGTCAACCGCATCCTGTTCGACGGCGCCCGCGCCGTCAGCGTCGAGTTTGAGCGCGGCGGCGCCGTGCAGCGCGCCGACGCCGAGCGCGAGGTCATCCTCTCCGCCGGAGCGGTCAACTCGCCGCATATCCTGCAATTGTCGGGGGTCGGCGCGCCCGAGCATCTGAGCCGCGTCGGCATCCCGGTGCATCACGCGTTGCCGGGAGTCGGGCAGAACCTTCAGGACCATTACATCGCGCGGATCAGCTACCCGGTGTCGGGCACGCCGACGATCAACGAGCGTTCGCGCGGCGCGGCATTGGCGGGCGAGATCCTGCGCTACCTCGTCACCGGAAAGGGCATGCTGACCTACAGCGCCTCACTCGCCGCCGCCTCGGTCAAGGTGCTGGAGGAATCGGCCACCCCCGACGTGCAGTGCAGCATCGCCCCCGGCAGCTTCAAGGACGGCCAGATCGGCGAGCTCGACGATTTTCCAGGGATCACCGCCGGCGCTTGGCAGATGCGGCCGTTGTCGCGCGGCTACGTCGAGGCGAAATCGCCAAACCCGGCCGAAGCGCCGGCGATCAACCCGCGCTATCTGAGCGAGCAGACCGACCGCCGCGCCATCGTCGGCGGCCTCCGGTTCATCCGCCG
>DATMKU010000327.1:0-15744 GCA_035570935.1 Allostellaceae bacterium | reverse complement strand
ATGACGATGAAGCCCAGCGAATACTGGCGCCGCCAGTGCAAGGCGACGTTCCAGTTCGACCCGATCGGCACCAAGCTCTATGAGGATATCGGCGTCGAGACCCTGATGTGGGGATCGGACTACCCGCACACCGATGGCGTGTGGCCCGAATCCTCGAAATACATCGAGGAGCAGTTCGCCGGCCTGCCGGCCGACGTCGTGCACAAGATCACCTGCGAGAACGCCGCCAAGTTCTACGGCCTGATCAACTGACGCGAAGCCTCATCCCGGGACGGCCCTTTGAGGCCGAACCCGGGATCCCATAAACGTGCGAACTACGAAGTCGACGCGCTTTTAACTCGCCGTGGCCGGGCTTGACCCGGCCATCTACGCCTTCCTTCGCTCGGCCTCTGGCTTCCAAGACGTGGATGCCCGGATCAAGTCCGGGCAAAGCGAGCCTCAGATCCCGTCGCCAAACCGGACAGCCCTGAATCAGGCCCGGCCATGACGCAAGCTAGTGCATCTCTTCCTACTCGGAGCGTCTCGGTCAGAACTGGACGCGCTGGGTCAGCGCGCCATCGATGATCAGGTTGGTGCCGGTGATAAAGCTGGCGCGCGGGCTGGCGAGAAAGACGACGGCGTTCGCGACCTCTTGCGGGGTGCCCATGCGGCCCATCGGGTTGCGCGACAGCATCGTCTTGAAAACGTCGGGGCTGTTTTGCTCGACCATGTTCCACACCCCGCCTTTGAAATAGACGTTGCCGGGCGACACCATGTTCGCGCGCACGCCCTTGGCGGCGAGGTTGCGGGCCAGCGCCTTTACATACGGCACTAGCGCCGCCTTGACCGAAGCATAGGGACGCGGCGCACCGGCGATCTCGACCGCACCCGTCGTGCCGATCGCGACGATCGCCCCGGCAGCGGATTTTTCCAGCAGCGGAACCGCCGCCTCGATGCCGGCGACAGTGCCCAGCACATCGATGTCGAGGCTGCGGCGCCAGGAATCCTCGTCCATCGCCTGGGCCAAGGCGCTGACATTGGCGACGAAGATGTCGAGCCCGCCGAGTTGCCCCGCCGCGGCGGCGACCCATTGGCGCAACGCCTGGGTGTCGGCGACGTCGACGATCCCGCCATATGCCTTCACCCCCTTGCCGGCGAGTGCGGTCACCGCTTCCTCGACGCCGGCTTCACCCCGCGCGCACAACGCCACGTCGCAGCCTTCCTCGGCCAGCAGCTCGCAGATCGCCCGGCCGATGCCGCGCGACCCGCCGGTGACGATCGCCTTCTTACCGCTCAGCCCGAGATCCAACAGCTCCTCCTATCCCTAGCAGCGCGGCCCTAGACCAGCCGACAAGTTTTACCCTCGTCATTCTCGCGAAAGCAGGAACCCAGCGTTGGACGCCTCGGCGGCGTCCCTGGACCCCCGCGTTCGCGGGGCGACGGCGGCAATCGGAAGGTTCGCTTAGTGTGGGGGGCCATGCGCGGTGCGGGCGCGGGGATGCGCGTCATCGTAGATCGCCAGCAGACGCTCGGTCTCGACCGAGGTGTAGCGCTGCGTCGTCGACAGGCTGGCATGGCCGAGCAATTCCTGGATCGCGCGCAGGTCGCCGCCGGCGCCGAGCAAGTGCGTCGCAAAGCTGTGGCGCAGCGAATGCGGCGTCGCGGTCGCCGGCAGGCCGAGATCACCGCGCAATGCCTCCATCTGCCGCTGCACCAGGCGCGGATGCAACGACCCGCCGCGGGCGCCGACAAACAGCGGGTCGTCCGGGGCGAGCCCATAAGGACACACGGCGAGATAGTCGGCGACCGCCTCGCGCACCGCCGGCAAGACCGGCAGTTGGCGCGTCTTGCGGCCCTTGCCGGTGATCGTCAGCGTGTCGCCGGTCGGCGCCTCGGCGCGGCTGAGCCCCAGCGCCTCCGACAAGCGCAAACCGCAGCCATAGATCAGCGCCAAGAGCGCCGTGTCGCGCCGGCTTTGCCACCCCGGCCGCGCCAACGCGCCGGCGGCGTCGACCGCGGCGATGGCGTCGTCGACGGTCAGCGCCTTGGGTATCGCGGCGGGTAATTTGGGCGAGCGCAATGCCGCGAGCGCGGTTGTCGAGGCGAGGCCGCGGCGCTGCAAAAACCGCACGAAATTGCGCAGCACCGAGAGGGTTCGCGCCAGCGAGCTGCGCTCGATCCCGTCTGCGGCGCGGCGCGCGAGATAGGCGCGGAAATCGGCGGGGCGCAACTGGTCGAGTGCCGCGAGGCTCGGTCTCGCGCCCAAATGCTCGGTCAGGAAATCAAGGATCGAGACAAGGTCGCGCCCATAGGCGGCGATCGTATGCGCCGAGGAGCGGCGTTCGCCCGACAGCCAGGCGATCCACAAGGCGATCGCCGCGCGCAAATCGTCGGCGGCCGAAAAACGCGGCAAAGGCACCGGCTCGGGCAATTTCGGGAAGCTCGCCCGCTTTTCGGTTGGGCTGGGTGCTGGCTCCTCGTCCGCCGCGACACCGGGCGGCGGCGCACTCACCGGCCGCGTTCGAGCCACTGCGCGATCGTGATCTCGACGGCGCGCGCCAGAAAACTCAGCAATTCGCTGCCGAGACCGGGGTGAAACGTCCCGGCCCTGCGGGTCCCGATGCACATCAGCCCAGCCGGCCCCGAGCGGCCGAACGACAGCCGCAGCAGCGCCTGCGAGCGGACAAGCCCAGCGGCGCCGCCGAACAACGCCGGGTCGCCCTTGACGCCGGCGCACAGCAGCACGTCGCGATCGGGCCCGAGGAGATGGTCGACCATGCCCGCGCCCAGCAAGTGGATGCCCGGCAGCGGCAGGCGGGCGGTCCGCGCCGCCGTGCTCTCGACCCCGAGGGTTACGACATCGACGTCGATCAGCACCGCGAGGTCGGTGGTGACGATCTGCAGCAGATGCTCGAAACTCAGCGCCTTCAGCATCGTCAACGCCGCCTTGTGGACGCGGCATTGGCTGGCGAGGTTGCCGCGGCTCAATGCGATCAGGTTCCTGTGCTCGTCCTGGACACGTTGCAGGTCGTTGCGCAGGCGTTCGAGCATGAAATGCTGAAAATCGAGTACACCGTCGCCGTTGCTGCGGCTCGGCGCGCGCAGCAGACCGAGCGCCGCCGGATGCATTTCGAGGAAATCCGGGTGCTCGCGCAGATAGGCGACGACGTCGGCGGCGCGGGTGTCGCTCGGGCGGCTCGGCGCCGGCTCGCCGCTGCCGAGCGGTTTCGGCTGGTCTTGCGGGCGATCGGCCAACGCTAGCTCCAAACCGCCGTGCGCCGGCACGGCCGGGCAGAAGCGTCGGGAGCGGCAGCAAACCGGTTCATGCAAAAAACCACCTTAACCCACCCACCAGCTGGCGCGTCGCGGCGGCTTCATGCGGGAGCCGAAGAGCGCTTGCCGCGCGACCTGTGCCGAGTGAGTGTAGCCGATGCCCGAGCGCCATGCCAGTTCCGAGGCGGCCGTTTCGACTAGCAATCGCGACAACGAGGCCGGGCCTGCCGCCCGGCGCTCAACCGCGGAGCGCGTGCGCGTCCTGCTGCCATTGCCGTTGCCGGCTGCGCTCGACTATCGCGCGCCCGAGGACCGGGCGCCGCCCGAACCCGGCAGTTTTGTCCGCGTGCCGCTCGGCGCACGCAGCTTGATCGGCGTCGTTTGGGACGGCGACGGGGAGCCAGCCGAACTGGCACCCGACCGGCTGAAGCGGGTTGTCGAGATCCTGCCGTTGCCGGCGCTGGAACCGACGCTGCGCCGATTCGTCGACCGCGTCGCCAAGTATACGATGACGCCCCCTGGTGCCGTGCTGCGCATGGCGATGAGCGTCGCCGAAGCGTTGCAGCCGCCGCGGCGGCGCCGGCTTTGCGCGATTTCGCCGGCCGGACTCGCCGCACTGGGTGAGCCAGCGGGGTTGACCCCGGCGCGCCGCCGGGTGCTCGAAACCCTCGCCGAACGCCCGCCGGCCACAGCGGCCGAAGCCGCCCGATCGGCGGGCTGCGGCACCGGCGTTGTCCGCGATCTGGTCGCAAGCGGCCTGATCGACGAACGCTTCGCCGCCGCCGACCCGCCCCCGCCGCTCGACTGGTGCTCGCCGGGCCCGCCTTTATCCGCCGACCAGTCGCTTGCGGCTGGCCGGCTTGTCGCCGCTGTCGAAGCCGGCGGTTTCAGCGTCACCCTGCTCGACGGCGTCACCGGCTCGGGCAAGACCGAGACCTATTTCGCGGCGATCGCGGCAGCCCTCGCCGCCGGCCGGCAGGTGCTGGTGCTGCTGCCGGAAATCGCGCTCGGCGCGCAGTGGCTGCAACGGTTTCGCGACCGCTTCGGCGCCGCCCCGGCGCAGTGGCATTCCGAGATCGGCCAGGGCGAGCGGTGCCGTACATGGCGCGCGGTCGCCGCCGGCCGGGCACGCGTCGTGGTCGGCGCGCGCTCGGCGCTGTTTCTGCCGTTTGCCGAGCTCGGCCTGATCGTCGTCGATGAGGAGCACGACCCCTCCTACAAGCAGGAGGACGGGGTCTGCTACCAGGCCCGCGACATGGCTGTGCTGCGCGCCTCGCTGGCCGGCTTGCCGATCGTGCTGGTGTCGGCGACGCCGTCGCTCGAGACCGTGGTCAATGTCGCGCGCGGGCGCTATCGCCGCGTCGGCCTGCCGCGCCGCCACGCCGAAGCGGCGCTTCCGGAGGTGCGCCTCGTCGATTTGCGCCGCGAGCGGATCGAACCCGGCCGCTTTCTGTCGCCGCCGCTCGTCGCGGCACTGGCCGAAACCTTTGCCGCGGGCGAGCAGGCGCTGCTGTTCTTGAACCGCCGCGGCTACGCGCCCTTGACCCTGTGCCGCGCCTGCGGCCATCGCTTTCAATGCCCGAATTGCAGCGCCTGGCTGGTCGAGCACCGCTTTACCCGCCGCCTCCTGTGTCATCACTGCGGCCATGGCGAAGCGGTGCCGCCGCTCTGCCCCGAATGCATGACCGCCGGGACATTGGTCCCGTGCGGGCCGGGGGTCGAGCGGCTGCTCGAAGAGGTGTCGGCGCGCTTTCCCTCGGCGCGGGCGGCACTGATGGTCAGCGACATGCTGACCGGACCGCGCGCCGCGGCCGAACTCGCGCAGGCGATGACCGACCGGCACTATGATTTGCTGATCGGGACCCAGATCGTCGCCAAGGGCCATCACTTCCCGATGCTGACCCTGGTCGGCGTCGTCGATGCCGATCTCGGGCTCGTCGGCGGCGACCTGCGGGCCGCGGAGCGGACCTATCAGCTATTGCATCAGGTCGGCGGCCGCGCCGGCCGCGCCGAACACAAGGGGCGGGTGCTGATCCAGACCTTTATGCCGGACCAGCCGGTGATGCGGGCGCTGGCGGCGGGCGGCCGCGACCGGTTTCTCGAAGCCGAGGCGGCGGCGCGCCGGGGTGCCGGGCTGCCGCCGTTCGGCCGGCTCGCGGCATTGATCGTCAGCGCCGCCGATGCCGAGGCCGCCGACTTCGCCAGCCGGGCCTTGGCTCGCGCGGCGCCGCAAATGCCGGGTGTGGCGGTGCTGGGGCCCGCACCCGCACCGCTCGCGATCCTGCGCGGGCGCCATCGCCGCCGCTTTCTGGTCAAGGCCGGGCGCGAGGTTCATGTGCAGGCGGTCGTCGGCGACTGGCTGTCGCGGGTGCGCCTCGGCGGCTCGGCGCGCTTGCAGATCGACATCGACCCCTACAGCTTTCTGTGACCGGTTTTTGTGGCCGGTCTCGCGAGTGCGGCTCGCAGCGAATTCCCGTGCAACCGGGAAAAAACCGGGAATTTTCTTTGCGGCGACCCTCCCAAAATCCAAATCTATTAATGATATCAATGGTTTGACACGAATTATTTTGGCGCAATAACCGGGAACTAATTTCGACATAATCGGGAATTCTTTTCGCCGAACCGGGAATTTACGGGAATTGCCGGATCGCCGGCGATATTGACCTCCACCCGCACAATCTCCTCCTCTCGCCGGCTGCATTAATTCATCCAGCCTAAGACCGCATTGTGGCAAAAAGCCGGGCCTGGATGAGGAGGGCTTTTTGCGCATGATCTGTTTAATTTGTCCCATTACGAGCACAACAAGAGCGATCGCAAAAGAGAGGACGGCATGCGTCGCAACCCCGATTTGGCGCATCCCTGGTTGGCCTGTCCTTACTGACCGTTCACAAGGACAATGCCGGCGTGGCTTCCCGTTTTGTCGCAAAACCTTGGAATTACGGAAGTCAGCCGCCGTGGCGGCAATCCAAGACGGCCAACAGGCCTTCAATCTCGCTTGACCCGAGCGCCGCCCGGGCGTGCGGAGGGGTTGACCTTCGCCGAGGGCGAATACCAGCGCTGATCGCGATTTTCCAGCCGCCCGCTACGGTGATGGCGTTGCAGCACTATGACGGTGACGCGTATCGACCGCCTCGCGCGCTCGACCTTCGACTTGTTCGCCGTCGTCAAGCAGATCGTGGACACCGAGGCGCAATTCCGAGCCGTGGGCCGACACCGGCACCAGCACCGGCCGGCTGATGATTGCCGTCCTCGGACGTAGAGTGCGACCTTATACGCACCCCCACCGCCGAGGGCCGCGCCGGGCGCAGAAGCGCGGGCAGCACATGGGCCGATCGCCGAAGCTCACCGACGCGCAGAAGGCCGAAGCACGGCGGCGGCGCGCCGCGGGCGCGACCCTTGCCGAACTCGCGCGCAGCTACGATTTGGGAAAGAGCATGATTTCAAGGCTCGGCGGTGCTGACTAAAAGTGACGGTGACCGTTCATATGACGCCCAATCGGTTGTTCCATTATCGAACCTTCAAGGAAGATCAATTTGTTTCACTTCTCTCAGAAGGAAAATTGAAGTTATCGCGACCGGACAAATTCAACGATCCGTGGGATTGCCGAGTGCACTATCACGTCCCGACAGACGCCACAGGCAGAGAAAGAGTCATAGAGCACTGGAAGCAATTACACAGAAAAAAATTCTCACGTATAAGTGAGGCAAAGAGAGCTTTATTGGCACACGAGTTCAAAACGAATCCCTCGAAAGTGGGAGAAGGTTTAGCAAATGCCGAAAAACTTCTCTATGAAACTCTCTGCAACCGATACCGAATTTATTGTCTTTCAGAGAAGCCTGATGTTCCACTCATGTGGGGGCACTACGCAGGTTCGCATACTGGAATCTGCCTAGAATTCGATGCAAGGTGCGCGCCATTTGCAGCAGCGGAAAAGGTCAAATACGTATCCGCTTACCCCGCTTTCGACGTTCTCAAGGGTAGCTATGAATCTCTTTTCACCAAATCAGCGGATTGGTCTTACGAAGCCGAGTGGCGGCTGATTACGGAGGAACGCGCCGTCGCGGCATCGCCTCGAACCATAAAAACGGATAATGATTTCCTGACGATACTTCCCAGCGTGCTAAAATCCGTGACAATCGGTTGTCTGACCGACAAATCGACGCGGCAGCAGATAGAAAACCTGATTAAAAGGACCGCCCCGAGCGTGTTGGTTCGGCAGGCGGCCATAGCACCCGACAAATACGCACTGATAATCACTCCGCCCTTTTTGACTCCGGATCACGCGGCCATTGCAAAAGGTCGAGGTTTCGCGAGTCTATCCGCACTCGTACCGGCGAGGGGCCGCAAACGAATGCAAAAGCGCGGGGCCGGCGCTCGACATTGACCGCCGAGCAGACGCCGAGGCGGCCGGCGACCAACGCAAGGGTGCCACCGCTCGCCGAACGCGTGCGCAGCTAACTAAAGGAAGACGTGGCAGATGTTTTGGCCGATTCACATATACATCGCCTTCAGCATCGTGATAGCCGGATCGGCAACGTTCAATGGAAAATGATCAGCGGCGCTTTACGCAATAGCGAGCAGCTTTCTCTTTCTCGTTGGGGGAGTGCGCTTTAAGCAGCTTGTCTTCTATCAGGATTGGGGAACGGGTGCTGGACGCACAAGTGACCGGGCCATAGGAGCAATTCTCGCCAACGTCGCGGCAGTGGTGTTGGCCCAGTGATTATCGACCGGATTTTCGGTACAGCTTTTTGGGCATTCCCTTAGTGGTGGATTGTGGGGGTGGATTGGGTTCGTCACATGCTTTGTATTTGCCGATAGGAAACTGGGACAGCGGCGAAACCAGATTCAGCCTGAGAGGCAAAAATGACATTCGATCTTTACAGTAAACTTACGCTCACCATCATCGCTTTAAGCCTCGCCTCCATTGCCATCGAAAATGTCGCCAGGCCCGTGATGGCCCAACCCGAGATTCAAAAGGTACAAATCTGCAATGATATTGGTGAATGCGCTGCGCTACAGGCCGTGCGGGAGCCAATTCCGGGGAAGCGTGGAAACTTCACGATGGGCTTGCAGGTGGTGTTGCCGGGAAAATAGGCGGTAGTTCATCACGGTCGTCGCGCTCGATCCGGCTGACGGTTGCCCGGTATTACGGTGACAGTTTACTGAACTCAGGGCGGATTACGGTGACAGTTTACTGAACTCAGCAAGCGTAGGTGGGAGAAGTGTAGCGCGTTCCGCCTCGAACCGTTGTCGGTGGCGCTCGATGACGGCAAAGGGGTGGAATGCGCGGCGCTGTTCCGCCCTACATTTGCTGGCCCAGATACGCCGTTCCGGTTGAACCCCGCGTCGCGTGTTCTCTTGCAGCTGTTGCCGCCGGGCGCTACATGTAGCGGTGGGAGGTGAGGATGGTGAAGCCCATGTCGCGTGCCGAGCGGGTCGAGCGCCGCCGGGCCAAGCTGCGCGCGGCCGGGCTCAGGCCGGTCCAGATCTGGGTCCCGGATACCCGCGCGCCAGGGTTCGCGGAGGAGTGTCGCCGACAGTCCCGGCTGATCTGCGAAAGTGAAACCGCCGCGAGCCGGGCCGAGGACGAAGCCTGGGCGATCGCCTCCTGGGAAGCGGCCCCGCATGATGCGGGGTGACCTCGTCGTCGTTTCTCTGCCGGGCGATTACGGCAAACCGCGGCCCGCGCTGGTTATCCAATCGGACCTGTTCGCCGAGCACCCCTCGGTCACCGTTCTGCCGATCACCAGCCACCTTGTCGAAGCGCCGCTGCTGCGCATCGCGATTGGCCCCGAGAGCGGTTTGGAGCGGATATCGCAGGTTCAGATCGACAAGGCGCAAACCCCGCGCCGCGAGCGGATCGGTGCGGTCATCGGCCGTGTCGACGGCGCGACGCTGGCCGCCGTCAACCGGGCTCTCGCGGTATTTCTGGGATTGGCGTGACCTGACGGTTCCCCGGCGATGGGTCAATGCGGCCAGGCGACGGCGTTGAAGTCGTCGACGAGGGCGGCGATGCGGCCCGAATCGGACTGGTCCATGATCGCCCGCGCCCGGCGGGTGGCGGCGACCATGTCGAGGGTGCGGATGCGCTGCTTGATGCGCGGGATGCTGCGCGGCGCCATCGACAGGCTGCGCAGCCCGAGCCCGAGCAATAGCGCGGTAAAACGCTGGTCGCCGGCCATCTCGCCGCACACGCTGATCGGCATACCGCGGCGCAACGCGGCCTCGACGGTGAACTGGATCAGCCGCAGCACCGCCGGGTGCAATGGGTTGTAGAGATGGGCCACCTGCTCGTCGCTGCGGTCGATCGCCAAGGTGTACTGGATCAGATCGTTGGTGCCGATCGCAAAAAAGTCAGCCTCGGCGGCGAGCGAGTCGGCGGCGAGGGCGGCACCCGGCACCTCGATCATCGCCCCCAACGGCGGCAGCGGCTTTGGCACCGCGACACCGCGGCGGCGCAAGCGGCGGGCGACCTGCTCCATCGCCTCGCGCACCCGGCGGATCTCGCCGGCGGTCGAGATCATCGGCAACAGAATGCGCAACGGCCCCTCCGCGGCGGCGCGCAGCATCGCCGCGAGCTGCGGGTCCAACAGCCGGCGGTCCTGCAATGACAGCCGGATCGCGCGCAGCCCGAGGGCGGGGTTGTCGGAGGGGGGGTAATGATCGGCGAGCGAGCGGGCGAGCTTGTCGCCGCCGAGGTCGAAGGTGCGCACGGTGACGGGCTTGCCTTCCATGCCGCGCACCAAGGCCGAAAACACCGCGTACTGCTCGTCCTCGCCGGGCAGGTCGTCACGGTTCATGTAGAGAAATTCGGAGCGGACAAGGCCGAGGCCCATCGCACCGTTGGCGGTCGCCTGTTCGAGCTCGATCGGCAGTTCGAGATTGGCTTCGAGGGTGATCTCGACCGCGTCGCGGGTCACCGCGGGCAGCCGCCGCAGCCGCGTCAGATAGCGCCGCTCGCGGGTCAGCGCGTCGCGCCGCGCTTCGTAATCGGCGATCGTCGCGGGCGACGGATCGATGATCACGGTGCCGCCGCTGCCGTCGACGACGACGGTCGCCTCCGAGCGCGCGTGCTCGATCAGATGCGGCACCGCCAGCACCGCCGGCATGCCGAGCGCGCGGGCGACGATCGCGGTATGGCTGTCGGCGCCGCCGGTCTCGGCGGCAAAACCCGCGATGCGCTGCGGGTCCATCAGCGCGGTGTCGGCCGGGGTCAATTCGTCGGCGAGGATGACCGCACCCTCGGGCACGCCCGAATAGGCGGCATAGGGCTTTTTGATCAGGTTGCGGATCAGGCGCGTGCCGACGACGCGGATGTCCTCGGCGCGCGCCGCGAGATAGGGGTCGCGCATCGCGGCAAAGCTGCGCGCGATCTCGTCGATTTCGAGCTCGACGGCGCGCTCGGCGTTGATGCGCTGATGGCCGATCCGCTCGCCGGCGCCGCGCACCAGACGCGAGTTCGACAGCATCGCGACATGCGCGTCGAGCAGGTAGCCGATCTCCTCGGCGGCGGATTCGGGGAGGCCGGAAGCCTTGGCCTTGAGCTTGCGCAATTGTTTGAGCGAGGCGCTGACCGCCTCGGCAAAGCGGGCGCGCTCGGCCTCGATCTCGGTCTCGGGGATGTGGCTCTCATGGACCGGGAGGTCGCCGCCCTCGACCAGGTAAGCGGGGCCGATGGCAATGCCCGGCGACACGCCGAGGCCGGACAAGCGCTGCTCGCTGGGGTGCTCGGCGGGGCCGGGCGCTTCTGCCAGCTCGGCCGCCTCGTCAGTCCTCGCCGCCTCGTCAATCCTCATTGAACTTGCATTCGATCAGATCGGCGAGCGCGCCGACCGCCGCCTCGGCCTGCGGCCCGCTGGCGGAGAGCTCGACGACGCTGCCGGGCGCGGCGGCCAGCATCATCAGCCCCATGATCGAGCGGCCCGACACCTCGGTGCCGTTTTTGCGCACCCGGACATCGGCGTCGAACTCTGCCGCCATCTTGACAAAGCGCGCCGAGGCGCGGGCGTGCAGGCCGCGCTGGTTGCAGATCGTGGCGATGCGCCGGATCGTCGCCGGCGCCGGTTCGGCGCTCTCGGGTTGGCCATCGTTCATCGCCGGGCGTCGGTCAGCAACTGCGAGGCGACGTTGATATATTTGCGGCCGGCCTCCTGGGCGCCGAGCACGGTGCGCTCCAGGCTCTCGCTTTGCCGCAGGCTGGCGAGCTTGATCAGCATCGGCAGATTGACCCCGGCGATGACCTCGATCTTGGCGCGGTCCATGACCGAGATCGCCAAGTTCGACGGCGTGCCGCCGAACATGTCGGTCAACAGAACCGCACCGCTGCCGCTGTCGACCTCGGCGATGCGATGCAGAATTTCCTGGCGGCGCTGCTCCATGTCGTCGTCCGGACCGATGCACACCGCGGCGATCTGGGTCTGCGCGCCGACGACGTGTTCGAGTGCCGCGACAAATTCCGCCGCGAGCCGCCCATGGGTCACCAAAACCATGCCGATCATCGGTTTCCTCTGCTGGGACGGCTGCGGCTCAGCCCGCGGCGGCGAACGCGGGCGGCGGCGCGCCGGCGGCGACGGACGGCGGCAGGTCGCGATGCGACAGCTCGGTGCGCCAGCCGGCATCGCGCAGCCGCCGTGCCAGCCGTTCGGCGACATAAACCGAGCGGTGACGACCGCCGGTACAGCCGATCGCGATGGTCAGGTATGACTTGCCACTCGTCTCGTAACGCGGCAACAGCGGGCGCAGCAGGCGCCACAGCCGATCAAAAAACGGCGTGAAATCCGCGTTCGTCTCGATATGGGCGGCCACCGCCGGGTCGCAACCGCTCAGCCCGCGCAGATCGGCGACATAATGCGGGTTTTCGAGAAAGCGCGCGTCGAAAACCAGGTCGGCGTCGCGCGGCAGGCCATGGCGATAGGCGAAGGATGTGACAAAAACGCGCAACCCGCCGGCACCGAGCGCAAAATGCCCGGTCAAGAGACGTTTCAGGTCGGTCGCGGTCAAGGCGGAGGTGTCGATCAGCAGATCCGCGTGGTCGCGCAGGGCACGGACCACTTGGCGCTCGCGGCGGATGCCGTCCATGATCGGGCGGTCTCCGGCCAGGGGGTGGGGTCGTCGGGTTTCGGTATAGCGCCGTTCCAGCCGCTCGTCATCACAATCGACAAACAGCACGCAGAGGTCGCGTTCGCAGCGGCGGACGCTCTGGCCAAGGGTTTCGAGCATCGTTGCGACAGCGAAGCCGCGGGTGCGGGTGTCAGCGCCGACGGCGATCGCCGGGTTGTCGGCGGCGGTGCTGTCGATCAGCGCCGGGACCAGCGCCGCCGGCAGATTGTCAAAGCTCTCGTAGCCCATGTCTTCGAGGATCTTGAGCGCCGTCGACCGGCCCGCACCCGACATCCCCGTCACCAGCAGGACACGAGCACGCGGCGCGCTTTTGGCCGCAGCAAAAAGTTCACGACCACCTTCGGTGCTCATGCTCCGATTATAGCGGGCAACGGCCCTCCCGCCAACGCGCGTCGGAGGAGGCGCAGCTTTGCCGGGGCCGAGGCTTCGAAAGGTGCTAGATCGACCGCCGCAACCGGGCGCCCGAGGACGATCTCGACCCGGCGCTCCGGTAGGCGCTTGATATCACCCGAAAGGGTCAGGTCGGCGATCAACACGAGCGGCGCCGTGGCGATCGCGGCCATTCTGACGACGCCGACGCCGCGAACCTCCAACAGGCCGGCAATCGCCGGCGGCGCGCTCGCCAGCACCCGCTCGCCCTCGCGCCGCAGCAGGGTCTGGTCGTCGGCGACAAGCTGCCCGCCGCCGTCGATCAGGCGCAACGCCAAATCCGATTTCCCCGAGCCCGACGGACCGCGCAGCAGGATCGCCTCGCCGTCGATCGCCACCGCGGTGGCGTGAACCAACAGCGTCTCGCTCACAATTGCGCCGGCAGGCGGATGCAAAAGCGGGCGCCGGTCACAGCACTGCCGGCGGTCTTGCGGTTTTCCGCCCAGATCATGCCGCGATGCGCCTCGACGATCTGCTTTGAGATCGACAAGCCGAGACCCGAATGCGTCCCGAATTTTTCGCCGGCGGGACGCTCCGAGTAAAAGCGGTCGAAGATCGCGGTCAGCTTGTCATCCGGGATGCCGGGGCCGCCGTCGTCGACGGTGACCAGCACCGCGCGCCCGTCATGGCGTGCCGTAAGCCGGATCTCGCCCTCGGGCGGGCTGAACGACGCGGCATTGGCGATCAGGTTCAGAAAGACCTGCGACAAGCGGGTCTCGATCCCCGGCACGGTCAATTCCCGGCCGCGCTCGGGCAGTTCGAGCATCAGGCTCGGCGAGCCCGCGGCGCGCGTCGCTTCGTGCACATCGACGAGCGCCTGCAGCATCGCGGCGATGTCGACCGGCGCCAGTTCGAGGCGGCTCAATTCGGCGTCGAGGCGCGAGGCGTCGGAAATGTCGGTGATCAGCCGGTCGAGCCGCTCGACATCGTCGAGGATGATCGCCATCAGGCGCCGCTGGTTGACCGGGTCCTCGATCCGCACCGCGGTCTCGACGGCGCTTTTCAGCGAACTCAGCGGGTTCTTGATCTCGTGCGCGACATCGGCGGCAAAGCGTTCGATCGCGCTCATCCGCTGCCACAGCGCGTCGGTCATCTCGCGCAAGGCGCCGGAGAGGTCGCCGATCTCGTCGCCGCGGCCGGTGAAATCCGGGATCTCGACGCGAGCACGGCGACCGCGGCCGCGCTCGGCGGCGGCGGCGAGACGGCGGATCGGCCGGGCGATCGTGCCGGCGAGGTACAGCGACAACAGCACGGTTACGAGCAGAGCGACACCGAAGATGCGCAAGAGCTCGAGCCGAACGGTGCGCACCTCCTCCTCGATCTCGTTGCTGCCGGTCGACAGCATCAGCGCCCCCAGCACCTCCTTATAGCGCTGGACCGGGATCGCGACGCTGAGCATCAAATCGCCGGCCGACGGATCGCCGCGGATCATTTCCCCGGTCTCGCCGCGCAGCGCGCGCTTGACTTCGGGGTAATCCGAGGCCCGCGGGGTAAAGCTCTCGTGGTAAATCGGATAGCCCTGGCGCCGCGGCAACATTCGGGCGGCCCAGTCGTAGACCTGCCGGACGAGCCGGACGACGGGGCTTTTGGTGTCGGCCGGCGGCAATTCGGAGACCTGGATCGCGCCTCCCGGCCCGCGCAGCACCCGGCTGTCGGCGATGATCTCGCCGCGGACATCGAAAAGCCGCGCCCGCGTCTTGGTCGGCGCCACCAGGCGGCGCATCATTTGGCGCGCGAGATCGGGCAGCAGCACCTCGCCTTCATCGGCCGAGTCGAGCACCGCGCCCTCGCCGAGCGCCGCGGCAAAGACTTCGCCCTGCGTCTTCAGCGACTCGATCTGCTGGCCGATCAGGCTCGCCTCATATTTGCCGAGGTATAGAAAGCCGCCGCCCAACAAGGCGAGCGCCAACACGTTGACCGCGAGGATGCGCCAGGTCAGCGGCGAAAACAGCCGATGCCGGGGGCGACGCCGGCGCCGGACCGAGCGCGAATTCTCCTGCGGGGGCGCGGCGCGCGCTTCGGCCGCGCCGGCTGCGGCTACGAGCGCCGACGCCGGGGATCCCTGCGGCGCGTCGCCCGGTTCATCGGTCGCGGTACCGGTAGCCAACGCCATAGAGGGTTTCGATCTGCGCGAAATCGGTATCGACCGCCTTGAACTTCTTGCGCAGCCGCTTGATGTGGCTGTCGATCGTGCGGTCGTCGACATAAATGTGCTCGCCATAGGCCGCGTCCATCAGCTGGTCGCGGCTTTTGACGTGACCGGGACGGTGGGCCAACGATTTCAAGATCAGAAACTCGGTCACCGTCAACTCGACCGGCTGATTGCTCCAGGTGCACAAATGCCGCGCCGGGTCGAGCACCAGCCGGCCGCGCACCGCGACCGGCTCGCCCTGCGGGTCGTTGTGCTCGCGCGCCAATTCGCCGCGGCGGATCAAGGCGCGGATGCGCTCGATCAACAGCCGCTGCGAAAACGGCTTTTTAATATAGTCGTCGGCCCCCATCCGCAGACCGAGCAACTCGTCCACCTCGTCGTCCTTCGAGGTCAGAAAGATCACCGGGATGTGGCTCAGCCGGCGCAATTGTTCGAGCAATTCCATGCCGTCCATGCGCGGCATCTTGATGTCGAGCACCGCGAGGTCGACCGGATGGGCGCTCATCCCCTTCAGCGCCTCCGCGCCGTCGCTGTAACAGCGCACCGAAAATCCTTCGGCTTCGAGCGCGATCGACACCGAAGCCAGAATGTTGCGGTCGTCATCGACAAGAGCGATGGAATTCGCCACTTGATGCACCCCCCATAATCCTGCAGCAAGCCGGCACCGGTCGCGAGCGGATGCTGTCGCCGTTAAATATGGCCTTTTGCCGGCAACGACCAACCCCGCCTGCTGGTTCGATGGCCAAGAGGAACAAATTCGCCCTCTCAAATGACAATTCCGACGGCAAAAG
>DATMKU010000326.1:0-4465 GCA_035570935.1 Allostellaceae bacterium | reverse complement strand
CTCGGCCAGGTGGATCAGGATGGCGCCGGTCTCGAAGACCCGGATCGGCTTGGGGCCGCTGCGGTCCAAGAGAGCCGGGATCTTCGAATTCGGGTTCACCGCGACAAAGCCGCTGCCGAACTGGTCGCCGTCGCCGATCTTGATCAGCCAGGCATCGTACTCCGCACCCTTATGGCCGCGGGCCAAGAGTTCTTCGAGCATGATCGTGACCTTGACGCCGTTTGGCGTGCCCAGCGAGTAGAGCTGCAACGGGTGGCGGCCGACCGGCAATTCCTTCTCATGGGTGGGGCCGGCGATCGGGCGGTTGATGTTCTCAAACCGGCCGCCGCTCGGCTTGTTCCAACTCCAGACCTTGGGCGGCGTGTAATCGGGTGTGTCGGTCATTCCTCAAGCTCCAATTCGTCTGACGGGCGCACGCGGACACGGGTGCGCGACAGGCTCATCCTACACGATAGGCCGGCCGTCAGGCACGCCTCGCAAAAGCGCCGGCACCGAGGTTCGCCCGAGAGCCGCACAGGCGGGTAGCGAACGCGCTCAAAGCGGGTTGCAGCGCGAGAAACGCGTGCGATGACCGCGCCGGTTTTGTACACTCTCGTCCAGCGTCTCAAAAAAGGAGTGCCCGGACATGACGCAAGCAGCGCAGAAGACAAGATTTACGGCAGGCCCGCTGACATTTACCGTCAGACACGAATTGTGGGACGGCAACATCCACGATCATGCCGACCAGGGGGTCACGATCGCGGTGGCGGCGGATGTCGCCGGCAAAGAGACGACCCTCTTGCGGTTCAACTGCTTCGACCAGGAAAAAAGCTACGTCTATGGGCCGGAAAATTCCGATCCGCCGACCGCTGGCGCGATGACGGCCGATGACCTCCCCGAAACGCTGAACGACGCGGCCAAGCTCTACCGAATGGACCCGATCGCCGACGGCAATCCCATCGGCTGGACGATCAGGACTGTGGAGAAGAAGCTCCCGAAGATGCTGGAGAGAGCCGGATACCCGCAAATCGCCGCGGCAACCGACCTCGCTGAGGTGCAGTACGTCCTTCCTGAGGTGGAAGCCTGCGCCAGGGAGCTGTTCGCCGCCAAGCGGAACACGGTCAAGCATAATCGCGGCACGCACATCTTCGAAGCCGGCAATATCAGGTTTGGCCTCGAAATGCGGCGGCAGGCGGGCGGGGATGGCGGCCTCGCCGTTCATGTCCTCACGGATATCGGCGGGACACCGGGAAAACCCTATGTCGAAGAGACCGAGATCCTGGCCTTCGACTGTTTCTGGCAATTCCCGCATTACCACTATGGCCCGCGCAACAAGAACCACCGCATTTTTTGGGACAAGACATTGGTCGACGACCCGCTTGGCTGGGTGTTCGACCAGTTCGAGGACAGAAAACTGGGGCTGATGATCGAGCGGGCTGGTTACCCGGGGGTCGCGGCCGACCTCGACCTCGAAAAAATCGCCTCGCTTCTGCCGATGGTGAAGAAGACGGCGCGCGAGCTGCAGGCGGAAGGCGAGAGGTTGACCGGCCACCCAGGCTTGCCGTTGGAGCCCACCCCGAACCTGGCCGGCGGCGGCTAAAGAGCACGAGATAGCCGGTAGGGCGGGTGGAGCGGCCGCGCGACCCGCCACCGGTCGCGCGGGGTATGGCGGTGATACCCGCCCTGCCTCCTCGGAGTCGCAAAAGTGATTGCCGGGCACCGTGGTATACCATATATCTCGGGAATGCCCGAAGCCAGCCCGCGCCCCAGCCCCACGCTCGACATGCCCCGGCTGGACACCAGCACCAGCTTCGCCAAGGAAGCCTATGCCGCGCTGAAGCGGGCGATCACCGCGATGGACATCTATGACCACGCGCAAGAGATCCGGCTCGACGAGCGGCGGCTCTCGGAGGGGCTCGGGGTCAGCCGCACGCCGATCCGCGAGGCGATGACCTTGCTCGAACAGGAAGGCTTTGTCCGCACCCGGCCGCGCCGCGGCGTCTTTGTCGTGCGCAAGACCAAGCGCGAACTCGTCGAGATCATTACGGTCATGGCGGCGCTCGACAGCATGGCGGCGCGGCTCGCGGCCGAGCGTGCCTCGGACGCCGATATCGCGGGTCTGCGCAGGCTCATGGCTGAGTTCACCGCCGGAAATGAGGGCGAGCGGCTGGACGATTATTCCGAGGCGAACATAGCCTTCCACCAAGCGATCATCAAAATCAGCGGCTGCACGCTGCTTCCCGAAATGACCGAGAATTTGTTCATTCACATGCGGGCGATCCGCAAGGTGACGATCCACCAGGACAATCGGGCGGCGCGTTCGATCACGGACCACATGCGGATCATCGAGGCGCTCGAGCGGCGCGACCTCGAACTCGCCGAGCGGCTGGCGCGCGAGCATACGCTGGGGCTCGCGGCACACGTCGAGCAGCACGGCGATCTTCTCGACACGTCGGCCCCTCCTCCCCACCCTTCCCCCGTATACGGGGGAGGGAGGGGTGGGACCGACGATGTTTGAGGCACGTTCTGAAATGATGAACTGGGCCACGTACAGATGATCCCCAACGCCGGTGCATTGATGACTTCGGGATTGCTTCGTCGCTCCGCTCCTCGCAATGACGGCTCTTTCTTCGTCATTGCGAGCCCACGGGTCCAGCCGAAGGCTGGCCCGAGGACAGGCTCCGCAAAGCAATCTCGCGCCGCTATCCCTACTGAAGAGAATGACGAATGACCAAAGCGCTGGAAGGTGTCCGCATCCTCGATTTCGGCCACGTCCAGGCGGGGCCGACCGCGACCCAGCTGCTGGCGTGGATGGGTGCGGATGTGATCAAGATCGAGATGCCGGGGCGTGGCGACATCACCCGCGGGCAATTGCAGGACGTGAAGGGCGCCGACAGCCTCTATTTCACGATGCTGAATTCGAACAAGCGCAGCATCACGGTCAATCTTAAGGCGCCGGGCGGCAGGAAGATCATCGAAGACCTGGTCAAGCGCTGCGACGTGATCCTCGAAAATTTCGGACCGGGCGTGCTCGACCGCCAGGGCTTCACCTGGGAGCGCTTTCAGGAACTGAACCCACGGGTCATCTACGCCTCGATCAAGGGCTTTGGCCCCGGCCCCTATGTCGACTGCAAGGCCTATGAGAACGTCGCCCAGTGCATGGGCGGCTCGGCGAGCACGACCGGCTGGAACGACGGCCCGCCGACCGTGACCGGCGCCCAAATCGGCGACAGCGGCACCGGCGTGCACACCGTCGCCGGCATCCTCGCTGCCCTCTTCCAGCGTGAGCGCACCGGCCGGGGCCAGCGCGTCGAAGTGGCGATGACCGACGCAGTGCTAAATCTCTGCCGGGTCAAGATGCGCGACCAGCAGCGGCTCAAGCATGGTTCGCTCGCGGAATATCCGAACAAGGAATTCGGCGACGCGGTGCCGCGCGCCGGCAATGCGTCGGGCGGCGGTCAGCCGGGGGCGGCATTGCGCTGCGCCCCGGGCGGCGACAACGACTGGGTCTACGTGATCATCCAGCCGCCCTCGTGGGAGCCGCTGATGAAGCTTTGCGGCCGCGAGGAACTGGTCGCCGATCCGGGATACGCGACGCCGCAAGCGCGTTTGCCTAAGATCCCCGAATGCTTCTCGATCATCGAAAAATGGACGATGACCAAGACCAAGTTCGAGGTCATGGAAGCGCTGAACGAGGTCGATGTGCCATGCGGCCCGATCCTGTCGATGAAGGATATCTACGGGGACAAGTCGCTGTACGAGCGCGGCTATCTCGTCGAACTCGACCATCCGACGCGCGGCCCGTATGTCCAGGTCGGCTCGCCGATCAACCTTTCCGACTCGCCGGTCGAGGTCAAGCGCTCGCCGCTGCTTGGCGAGCACACCGAGGAAATCCTCGGCTGGCTCGGCTACGGCAAGAACGAGATCGCGGTCTTGCGCGAGGAGAAGGCAGTCTAGCGATCGATATGCCCACCTGTTTTCCACCGCTTTCTTATAACCGCTCCCTCTCCGCCCCTCGGGGGGGAGAGGGTCGGGGTGAGGTGGGGGACCCCCCGCGGCGCCCGTTAGACCCACCTCACCTTCCCGCGCTGCACGCGGGCCCCTCCCTCTCCCCCCTAAAGGGCGGAGAGGGGATTGGAGCGCAGCAATGCCGCCCGTAAGGCACGACCGGCGCATTCATCCGGGGTCGGGGCGGCGGCGCGGTCTCGACCATCCGAAGGGCCGGCAGGTCGACCCGGCGGCGTTGGCCGAGGTGCAGGCGCTGCTCGGGGACCACGAGCGCCGCCGCGACCTGTTGATCGAGCACCTGCATCTGCTGCAGGACCATTTCGGCTGCCTGCACGCGCGCCACCTGGCGGCATTGGCCGAGGAGATGCGGCTCGCCCTTGTCGAGGTCTACGAGGTCGCCTCGTTCTACGCCCATTTCGACATCGTCATGGATGACGAGAAGGCACCGCCGCCGGTGACGGTGCGGGTCTGCGACAGC
>DATMKU010000325.1:0-2716 GCA_035570935.1 Allostellaceae bacterium | reverse complement strand
AAGACCTCCTGCACGACGAGCACGGTTGGGAAGGGTCCGCCCTGCGCCGGCATCGCGCGATAGGCCGGGATCGATCCGTCGGCAACCGGAACCTTGACCTCACCCGCGTCCAGGCCGTTTGTGTCGGTCGTGATCGTCTCTGCCGAGACCGGCTGCATCGACAGCGCAAAGCCCGTGATGAGCGACGTCATCACAAAGCCGCGCCGGCTCCATTGCGCGCGCGCCGAAAACCCTTCCAAGCCCATCTCCGGCGCCTCCATGGCGTCCCTCCCCCTTAATTTCCCAGCGAGAATAGTTTCCTGCCCTCAGCCCCGCTCGGCAAGGGCTGATCACCGAAGCGTGACCGGTCAGTAATCGTAATTGTAGTTGAGGCCGATGCCGGTGCTGCCGGATTGGCCGGCCTCGCCACCAATCGTCAGATGCGGGCGCACCTCGATCTCGACAGTGACCTTGCTGGTCGGCGGAGACACTCCTTGGCTAACCCCGACGGAAACCCCGGGGGCGATGTATTTCCCCGCGCTCAGCGCAGTGCCGCCTGCGCCGCTGCTGCTCGCCGCCGCTCTCGGGTTCAGCGTGCCGGTGGTCGGGCTGGTGGGGCTCGAACCGAGCCTGAACCAATCCAAACCGAGACTGCCGCGCAGTTTATCGAGCACCCCCGGGCCGCCGCCGGCGAGGGTGGCCGCGGCGCCGGCGAGCTGCAATCCTTCGCCGGCGCTCAGCTGACCGACGCCACGGTTGAACAGCACGCGCGAAAGGATCTCGTCCTGCGGCACGGGCGGTGTCGAACTCAGTGTGATTTTCGGCACCGACGCAACCCCGCTGATCTGAACTCGTGCGGTAATGTCGGCGGAGCTCGCCTCGGCGACAATATCGAGAGCAGGGTCGAGCTTCCCGCTACCGTCAAATGTAATACTGCCGCGGGTTATCGTGAACGTCTTGCCGAGCAGATCGACGCTGCCGTGGATCTGCTCGAGCGATCCGCTGATCGCCGGCGCCGCGCTGGTGCCGGTGATCGTCAGCTTGCCGCGCCACTCGCTGTCGAGCCCATGCCCGCGGACAAAAATATTGCCGGGCATGTCGAGAGTGATATCGAGTGTCGCGGGAAGCGCCGGTTGACTGTCGCCGGCGGCGGGCTGCGGCGCCTTGCCGCCTTTGCCATTTTTTTCAACGACCTTCAGTACGACGACATTGGGCGGCAGACTTTCGGGAAGGCTTATGTCGGCGTGATCGATCGTGAGCGCGGCGCCGACCTTGGGCGAGGTCGGCGCACCAGCGATCGACACCCTACCGCTCGCCGTCGCGACCGCCTCGTCGCGGGCGGCGACGCGGAAATTGGCAAGCTTTGCCGAGAGGTCGGCCGTCGGTCCCGCGGCGCCCCGCAATGCGACATAGCCCTGCGCCGAGAGGCTTCCTTTCGCGCTGTCTCCGGCTGAAAACGACGTCAACGTGAAGCGGTCGCGATCGCCGACAAGTTCGGCCTGCATATTGGTCAAAACCGTTCCCGTCGCGAAGTTTTCGTAGCGCGCATCCGAGAGCCTGAGGCGGCCATTCGCGGCAGGGGCGACGACGGTGCCGCCGACGGCGAGATCCGCAGCGAACCGTCCGCTTACCCGGTCCTCGCCGAGCGGCAGCAAGTCGGCTAGGTGTTCGAGCTGCCCGGAGCCCTGCAGCTGCAGGCTCAGCTGGCCTTGAGGCGGCACCGAAATGCCGAGCGGCGATGGCGTCAGCAACAGAGGAGCCGAGCCGGCAAAGCTGATCGTGTCCCCCTTGAGACCAGTGACCTGGCCTTTCAAACCAAGGTTTCGCCCGTTCCAGTTGCCGTCGACGCCGAGCCCGAGTGTCGGAGGCTGTGCGTTTTTAGAGGAAGCGAGGCTGATCCCGCGCGCATTTAGCGCCAGATGGCCTTGCGGCGCGCGCAGAGTTCCGCCCAGTGTGGCCGCGATATTCAGGTTACCTTGCACATTGGGGTAACCGACGAGCCGGCCGCCGGACGCGATCGACAAATTCGCGGCGTTGAGCGCAAGCGACAGAGACTCGCCCCACACTCTTCCGCTGCCGGTGATCCGACCGGTCCCGAAATCGAGCGCAAGGCCGGAAAAGCCAAGGTCTGCGCCGCGTTTTGACAGCGTAAGCGGCTGCTCGAGGAATATCCGGTCGCTGCCGAGCGATCCGGCGAGCCGCGTCAGACGCAGCTCGATCCGGCCCGGTTCGAGCCCGCCTTCGCCCGCCAGCGCCAAGGTCAAGGGCCGCCCCTTGGCGTCGCTTTGGAACGTGAAACGGCCCGGCCGCGGCGCGTCGAGCGCCAGGGTGGCCGTGGTAAATTCGGCCGCACCAAGGTTCGCCGAGGTCAGTGAAAGGCGCCCCGTTCCCGACGGTGCTCGTAAGACATCGGCAAACTTCGCGGTTAACTCGAGGCGGCCGATCCCTAGGCGCGAGGAACCGGTCCCGGCGGTGAGCCGCGATCCGGTGAGCGACAGATCGACCATCTGACCGCCACGATCCTCGAACTTGCCGCCGAATTCGAGACTGCCGCTGAGCGGCATTCCGGCGACCCTGGACAAGCGCGCGAGATCGGGTGCGCGCCCGCTGATCGAGCCTCGGACCAGATAAGTGTCGAGCGCGACGCGCAGGCTGCCCTCGATCGCGCTGTTGGCCGCCGTCAACCGGAAGCGCGGCAGCACCAGCTCGGAACTGCCTTTCGCCTCCGCCGCCAAAC
>DATMKU010000324.1:0-15668 GCA_035570935.1 Allostellaceae bacterium | reverse complement strand
CGCTGCTGGAACTCGATCAAGGAACGGGGAAAATCGGTCATCTGGGCCGCCGAAGGTCGTTATGTTCGTTATTTGTTCTAACACAAATCGACCCCGTCCGTCACAACATTCTGTAGCCCCGGATGCAGGGGGATAAGCCGTCAAGGGTAATACCAAATAAATATTATCTTGACAATATTTCTTTTCTATTATTGGACGCGGTTTTAGCTGTACCTTGAGCGTGTCGTTTCCGTCCTTATGATAGGCGATGAAATAAGCTTCTTGCCAGTCGTCAGCGAGCTTGATACAATTAAACCCATTATCAGCGAGGAGAGCCGCCACCTTCTGTGGATTGTATATCTCCTTCTGACGTGAGTTGAGGTCTTGATAATTGACGTTGGAAAGTTCCATCACCGCCGATCCTCGCTCGTCGCGTTCCAACGGGCTCGCCGATAGTCATCGCAATCAGGGGTACGGCGAGCATGAAACAATCGTCAGCCGTTTCTACAGATCCCGCCCGTAGCCAGACGTCCTCGGCAGAGCGCGACACCATCAGCAAGCGTAACACGGATGCAATCCGCCGTCTTGGAGATCACCGATGCTCATCCGTGTCATCAGGGACGCGGGAGTTTCGTCATCGTGTGCGCGGCACGTTCGCGACGGCGGATTGGATCCGCCTTATGTCTTTTGGAGCTGGGTAATGTATTTCGGAAGGCTGCGGCAGCATTGTTTTCCCGCTCGGCGCTTGCTTCCGAACGGCCATAAGACCTATCGCATGTCCCGCGCGCATGATCAGGAAAACCATTCAGTCCATATTTCGGAGCGCAAGCTGGATTCTATCGGCAGTGCTGGTAATCCCGAGGCTGGCGGCAGCGGGGCCACCCTACGTGACCGATGACCCTGAGCCGACCGAGACGGGGCATTTCGAAAACTATCTCTATATGCAGGGCGCGCGCGTCTCCGGCCAGGCTTTCGATCCGGGTGTCGGTGTCGAGCTCGATTACGGCGCATTCGCGAACACCCAGACGACCGTGACCCTTCCGATCAACCCCAATCCCGGGCTGGGCGGGATCGGCCTTTCGTGGGCGCCCCTCGGAGGCGGCGTCAAATACCGTTTCATCCAAGAGGATGACCACGGTTGGCGGCCGCAAGCGTCGGTATTTCCCCAGGTCTTCATTCCCGTCGGTCCCGCTTCGCGAGGCACGCCCACGACCGAGCTTGTGCCGATCTGGGTGCAAAAATCTTTCGGGGCTTGGACGACTTTCGGCGGCGGCGGCTATACCAACAATCCCGGGCCGAGTAACCGGAATTTCTTGATCTACGGTTGGGCATTGCAGCGCCAGATCACCGACAAGCTGGCGCTGGGCGGCGAAGTGTTCGGCCAGACGCCCGATACGGTCGGCGGCCGTGCCCGCACGGCGGTCGGCCTGGCGGCTCTCTATGACTTTAACGACGCGTGGCACCTGATCGGTTCGGTCAACACCGAAACCGTCGACGCCCGCCAGAGCGATCAGTTTTCCTTCAATCTCGCCCTGAAATGGACGCGCTGACGCGACCGAGCTGTCGAAAGCGAGATTTAGCGGAGTTTTTTCGCCTACAGCCCCGGATGTTCCGTCTGGCGCCTCAGGCGGCGCGGGATAGGGTCAGGCGGTGCGGGATAGGGTCAGGCGGTGCCAGACATCGGCGAGGCCGGCCACCAGCGCCTCGATGTCGGCGTCGCTGTGCAGCGGCGTCGGGGTCAGCCGCAACCGCTCGCGGCCCTTGGGCACGGTCGGGTAGTTGATCGGCTGTACGTAGATCCGGTGGCGCTGGAGCAGCATGTCAGAGGCGGCTTTGCACAACTCGGCGTCGCCGACCATGACCGGGACGATGTGGCTCGGCGACGGCATCACCGGCAGCCCGGCCTCGGCGAGCCGGCTTTTCAGGGTCGCCGCGCGTTCCTGGTGGCAATTGCGTTCGATCTGGCTGTCTTTCAGGTGGCGGATGCTGGCGAGCGCGCCGGCGGCCAGTGCCGGCGGCAACGAGGTCGTGAAGATAAAGCCCGGCGCGTAACTGCGGACAAAATCGACGAGCGCCGCCGAGCCGGCGATGTAGCCGCCCATCACCCCGTACGCCTTGCCGAGCGTCCCCTGGATCACCGTCGGGCGGTGCATGACGCCGTCCCGCTCGGCGATGCCGCCGCCGTACTGCCCGTAAAGACCGACGGCGTGGACCTCGTCGAGATAGGTCATCGCCCCGAAACGCTCGGCGGCATCGCACAGCGCGCCGATCGGCGCAATGTCGCCATCCATCGAATAGACCGATTCAAAGCAGACGAGCTTTGGCCGCTCGGCGCCGATACCGGCGAGCAAATCGGCAAGGTGATTCGCGTCGTTGTGGCGAAAGATGTGCTTTTCGGCGCGGCTGTTGCGAATTCCGGCGATCATCGAGGCATGGTTCAGCGTGTCCGACAGCACCACCGTGCCGGGCATTTCGCGCGCCAGGGTCGACAACACCGCCTCGTTGGCGACATAGCCCGAGGTGAAGACCAGCGCCGCCTCGCGCCCGTGCAAATCGGCGAGCTCGCGCTCCAGCAGCAGGTGCAGGTGGGTGTTGCCAGAGATGTTGCGGGTGCCGCCGGCACCGGCGCCGACCGCGCCCAACGCCTCCGCCATCGCGGCCAGCACCGCGGGATGCTGACCCATGCCGAGATAGTCGTTCGAGCACCACACCGTGACTTCGGCGCCGATGCGATGGTCGTAGGCGCGCGGAAACCCGCCGCAGCGCCGTTCGAGATCGGCGAAGACGCGGTAGCGCCCCTCGCGATGCAGCGTTTCGAGACGCGTCTCAAAAAAGGCTACGTAGTCCATCGCCGCCATGACCACCAAGATAATGCGAACTTAGCATACCGCAGAATTGCTGCATCAGGCGACGTGTCGCCGCTGTCGCGGCCGAGCCAGGAATGAGCCAAGCTGAGGTTCAGATTGCACCGATTGCCGTTATCCAGGCTGCGGGTAAGTTGTGGTTAGCTGCCTGGGAGGAGGTGGTGAACTGATTGACAGGGCTTTCCGTCGCTCTGCCCATCGGCCTCCACCTCGCAAGCAGTCTATTTATGGAAACAGACTCCAATTCTGGTCCTGGGGAAAGGCCACACATGAGGGGTCCCAGGCGAGCCGAGTGCAAAGCAGGGTCACGGGCTTTCAACAAGCGTCGTACTGCTTCAACACATTCTAGCTCTACGAAATACGACGCTAATAGATAGCGACTGCAGTTTGATGAGCTCATGAAATGCACCCGATCGGCCTCAGCCTCTCTGCTCCGATCGACCAGATTGTTCCCCCAACGAACGTCTGCACCCGAGACGAACAACTGCGCGTTCGGCTTCGCCATGGTGGGATATCGTATGGTGGACTCTTGCGGCCTTGCGCGTGAGGCTTGGTGTAACGCCGCTCACCTGCCGGGGAAGAACAGGCGGGGCAGGGGCGGGGGCTGGCCCTCGTCGAGGCGCATCGCGAAGGCGGTCAAGAGGGCGGCGGTCGAGGCGTAGTTCCCCATCAATGCCACGAGGTCAACGAGTTGGCGCGGGCCGAATTGGTCGAGGGCGCCGGCATAGGTTTGCGGGGAGACGCGGCGCGCGGCGAAGATTTCGCGGGCCAGGGCGATGACGATCGCGTCGGCTTCGGAGAGCCTGGCGATGTCGCCCCCGCATCGGATGGTGTCGATGATCTCCGGCGAAATGCCCTCGGCGAGGGCGGCGGGCTCGTGCGCGGCCCATTCGAACTGGGCGTCGTGTTCGCGCGCGGTGGCGAGGATCGCCAATTCGCGCACTCTACCGCCGAGCCCGGCCTCGTAGCGCAGGTACTGGTTGACCGGCCGCGAGCGCCGCGACAATTCGGGGCTGTGCAGTTGGATGCCGCCCGGACCGTGCAACCCGCGCAAGGTTCCGCCATTGGGGGCGGCGAGGCGGTCGTAGGCGCGCCGTCCCTCCGCGTCGAGATCCTCGCGCCGCGGCAACGGCAGCCGGCAGCCCGATTCAGGATCGGTGTCGCGCGCGTCCGCGCGCGCTGACCGGCGATGGTGCGCGACAAACAGGGCGGCCAGCTGCTCGCAGCCGTCGCGGTCGGCCTCGTCGAAGCGCGCTAGAACCGGGCTGTCGAGGTCGAGCACGGCGAGGACCGCACCGTCCTCGACCAGCGGCACGACGAGTTCGGAGCGCGAGTTCGGGTCGCATGCGATGTGGCCCGGAAAATCGTGCACATCCGGCACCACAACCGACCGACCTTGTGCCGCCGCGGCGCCGCACACGCCCTGGCCGAGTGGGATGCGCACACAGGCGGGCTTCCCCTGGAAGGGGCCGAGCACCAGCTCCGCCCCCTGGCGGAAATAGAACCCCGCCCAGTTGAGGTGGGGCAGGCCGCGCCACACCAGCGCCGCCATGTTGGCGGCGTTGGCAACCGGGTCGCTCTCGCCTTCGAGTAACGCGCCGAGTTGTACGGCAAGATCGCGGTAAAGCTGTGATTTAGGGTCCGGCATCCCGATTTCCGTCCTTGAAAGGAGATCAGCAATTACTGGATTGGCACGGTGGTGCCTCAAGACAGCCGCTTTCGAAACTTCCTCGGGATGAGATAAAAAGCGTTAATCCATCGCACGCTCACCTCATGCTGAGGAGCGCCTTGGAGCGCGTCTCGAAGCACGTACAGCAGCTCCTCAGCGATTTCTTCGCAAGCGCTCAAAGGCTGGGTTAGCTATATCCTGAACCAAAGCCATGAGGCATGCGCAAAGGAACGAGCCATGGACGACTACATCGATCCGGCCTTGCTGGGATCCGAGGAAAAATTCGCGATCGGCCAGCCGGTGCCGCGCTCCGAAGACCCGGTATTGCTGCGCGGCGAAGGGCACTACGCCGACGACATCAGCCTGCCCGGCCAAGCCTATGCTGTGATGGTGAGGAGCCACCTCGCCCATGGCCTGATCCGCGGCATCGATGCCGCGGCGGCGCGCGCGATGCCCGGCGTTCTCGCGGTCTACACCGCGGAGGAGCTGGCCAAGGCCGGCATCGGGCCATTGCCGGCGCGCCAGGTCATTAACAACCGCGACGGCACGCCGATGCTGACCCCGACGCATTACGCGTTGCCGTCGGACAAGGTGCGGTATGTCGGCGAGGCGGTCGCGGCGGTCATCGCCGAGACTGCGGCGCAAGCCAAGGACGCCGCCGAAATGGTCGCCGTCGACATCGACCCGCTGCCGGCGGTGACCGAACCCGCGCTTGCCGACGCCCCCGACGCGCCGATCCTCTACGACGACGTGCCGGGCAATGTCGGGCTCGATTTCCACTTTGGCGACAGCGACAAAGTCGCCGCCGCCTTTGCCGGGGCCGCCCACGTCACCCGGCTGCGGCTGCGCAACAACCGCATCGTCGTCAACGCGATGGAGCCGCGCTCGGCGATCGCCGACTACGATCCCGGACGCCAGCACTGGACATTGCATGTCGGCTGCCAGGGCGTGTTCGGCTTTCGCAACTACGTCGCCGGCATTTTTGGCGTCGGTCGCGACAAGATGCGGGTCTTGACCGAGCGCGTCGGCGGCTCGTTTGGCATGAAGCAGCCGACCTATCCCGAATATTACTGCATCCTCAATGCGGCGCGCGAGTTCGCCCGCCCGGTCAAATGGACCGACGACCGCTCGGGCAGCTTTGTTTCCGACAGCCATGGCCGCGACGCCGAGATGACGGCCGAGCTGGCGCTCGACCGCGACGGCCATTTTCTCGCGGTGCGGCTCAACGGCCACGGCAATCTCGGCGCCACTTACGGCGCGCCCGGCCCTTCGACGCGCAACGCGGTCCGAAACACGCTCGGCGTCTACAAGACCCCGCTGATCGAAGTGACGACCAAATGCGTCTTTACCAATACGACGCCGGTCGGGGCCTATCGCGGCGCCGGGCGGCCCGAGGCCAATTACTACATGGAAAGGCTGGTCGAGACCGCCGCCGCCGAGACCGGGATCGACCGCGCCGAACTGCGCCGCCGCAACCATATTCCGCCCGCGGCGATGCCGTACAAGGCGCCGAACGGCACGACCTACGACAGCGGCGACTTCACCAATTTACTGAACGAGGCGTTGGCGCTCGCCGATTGGGACGGCTTTGCGGCGCGCCAGCAGGAAAGCCGGGCTCGCGGAAGATTGCGCGGGCGCGGCATCAGCGACTATCTCGAATTGACCGGCCCGCCCGGCCGCGAGATGGGCGGCATCCGCTTTGAAGCAAACGGCGACGTGACCTTGATCACCGGCACCCTGGATTACGGGCAGGGGCATTGGTCGCCTTTTGCCCAGGTGCTGGCGGCAAGGCTCGGCATCCCGTTCAGCCGCATCAAGCTGTTGCAAGGCGACAGCGACGAGCTGATCGCCGGGGGCGGCACCGGCGGCTCGAAATCGATGATGACGAGCGGGGTAGCAATCGTCGAGGCCGCCGACAAATGCGTCGAAGCCGGTAAGCAGATCGCCGCGCACGTGCTGGAGGTGGCGGTCGCCGACATCGAATTTCGCGCCGGACATTTTGTGATATCGGGCACCGACCGTTCGGTCGGGATCATGGAGCTGGCCGAAAAGCTTCGCGGCGGGCTCGAGTTGCCGATGGGTCTGCCGCAGAGTCTCGACGTCGCCAATATCAGCGACGGCCCGCCCTCGGCCTTTCCCAATGGCTGCCACATCGCCGAGGTCGAAGTCGACCCCGAGACCGGGGTCGTCGAGGTCGTGCGCTACAGCTTCGTCAACGATTTCGGCGTTGTGATCAACCCGCTCCTGGTCACCGGCCAGGCGCATGGCGGCATCGTCCAGGGGATCGGCCAAGCGTTGCGCGAGAGCACGGTTTACGACGAGCACGGGCAGCTGTTGACCGGTTCCTATATGGACTACGCGATGCCGCGCGCCGAGGACGCGCCGCTGTTCACAAGCGCCAGCCACCCGGTGCCGGCCAAGACCAATCCCTTGGGCGCCAAGGGGTGCGGCGAGGCCGGCTGTGCCGGTGCCTTGCCCTCGGTCATGAACGCGCTGGTCGACGCGCTCGCCGAATACGGCGTTCGCCACATCGACATGCCCGCCACCCCCGAACGCGTCTGGCGCGCCCTGCAAGCCGCCCGCGCACATTAGCGCCGCCGGAGTGCAATTGCACCATGGAGAAACATTCTCGCATCGAATGGACGCACCATCCGTTCAATCCTTGGTGGGGATGCACGAAGATCTCTCCGGCGTGCAAAAACTAATTCGCTGAAGCTTGGTCAAGCGGGTCGGGCAGAACGTCGGGGGAATCAAGGCACAGCGGCGCTTCTTCGGCGACGACTACTGGCAGAGCCTCTCCTTGGCGGTCGGGCTGATCCCGGCCAACCCGGCCTTCGCCACCGCGAGCGTGGTACTCGCCGGCATCGTCCTCGGCCAACTCTTCTTTCTACTGGCGACACACCAGTGAGCTGTTGAAGCCCTCTCACGCGTCGCGGGTGAGCTTGCGGATGCGATGGTTTTCGGTGTCGCCGATGTAGATCGCGCCATCGGGGCCGACAACCGCACCGTGCGGACGGCCGAGCCCGGCGGCGGTCGCCCGGCCGCCATCGCCTTCTGTACCTTTATGCCCGCCCGCGATCGTCTCGACGATGCCACTGGCGGCATCGATGCGGCGGATCGCGTGGCTTTCGGTGTCGACGATCAGGATATCGCCCGCAGGATCGAGCGCGAATTCCTTGGGTGCATCGAACACCGCATCGCGCGCCGGTCCGCCGTCGCCACCGTAGCCGCGCGCACCCGTGCCGGCAACGGTCGCGATGATCCCGGTGCGCGGATCGACCGCGCGCAGGGTGCTGCCCTGGCGTTCGAGGATGAAGACCGTGCCGTCTGCCGCGACCTTGACCGCGCGGGCGCCGAATACCCCCGCGCCGCTGGCGAGGCCGCCATCGCCGCTGTGTGCCGCCACGCCGGTGCCGGCAAAGGTTGCGATCTTACCGCTCGACAGATCGACGACGCGGACGCGATGGTCGGCGACGTCGGCGATAAACAGCCGGCGGTGGGCCGGGTCGAAGCCGAGCCCGTTCGGCTCGACCATCCCCGCTTGCGCCGCCGGCCCGCCATCGCCGGCATGGCCCGCCATGCCGTTGCCGGCACAGGTCGTGACGATGCCCGAAGCTCCGTCGATCCGCCGCGCGCAGTGATTGTGGCGGTCGGCGACATAGATGTTGCCGTCGCGATCGACGGCGATGCCGTAAGGCTCGTTGAACGAAGCGGCGGTTGCCGGGCCGCCGTCTCCGGCATAGCCGGCGGCGCCATTGCCGGCGACGGTGGTGATGACGCCGGTGTGTGCGTCGACGCGGCGGATGCGATGGTTGAAGGTGTCGGAAAAATAGAGATTGCCGGCGGGGTCGAAGCCGACATCGAACGGGCTGTTGAGCTGCGCCTGTGCCGCCGGCCCGCCATCGCCGGAAAAACCGCGCTCGCCGGTGCCGGCGATTGTGGTGATGATCCAGGATTGATCTGCCATAGGCCGTCCCCCTCACATTCCCCCAGCCGCGACAATGCGTGATCTTAGCACCGCTTTCCGAGGCGGCGAGCGTGGATGTAGATTGCGGCCATGGCCTTTGCCCGAGCATCGCCGCTGCGATTGGCGCGTCCCGCCGTAATGCTGCTGGCGGCAGCGCTATTGCTCGGGGCATCGGCGGGCGCCGAGAATAACAACGGCTCGCTCGCCGGGCAGCTGTTGATCGCGGCGCCGACGATGGGCGACCCGCGGTTCTCTCACGCCGTCATCCTGCTGCTCCGCCACGACGACACCGGCGCTTTCGGCATCGTCTTGAACCGGCCGATCGAAGAGCGTTCGATCGCGAGCCTGCTCGATGCGGCCGGTGACCATGAGCCGGGTCTCGAGGGCAGCCTGCAGGTGTTTGCCGGTGGGCCGGTGCAGCCCGAACTCGGCTTTGTCGTGCACAGCCCGGACTATCGCGACGCCGCCACACTGACCATCGGCAGCGAAGTGGCGATGACCGCGGACAAGCAGATCCTGCGCGACATCGGCCACCATAAGGGGCCAAAAAAGGTGCTGTTTGCCTTTGGCTACGCCGGCTGGGCGCCGGGTCAGCTGGAGGACGAAATCGCCAGTCACGACTGGTTTACGACGACCGGCGACCCCAAGCTGATCTTTGACGACGACCGCGGCGATCTGTGGGACAACGCGATGGCGCGCCGCACCCGCGAGTTGTGATCGCCACCGATACGGGTTTATCGCGTACGGGTTTGGCGGCCGAGATGAGCTTTCTTTATTCGACTCGGCTACGAAAAGGCACTGCTGCAGGAGGTCTTCGCCGCGCTCGAGGATGCCGGGGTGGCGGTTTTGCTCGACGTGTGCGACCGGCCGATTTCGCGGCGGCCGGGCTTGTCAAGGCGTCACCTTGCGGCAGCGGTCGAGGAAGCGGGCATGCGCGATGTCCATCTCGCCGCGCTCGGCGCTGTTGCCCGCCTTGTGATGCCCCCGCCTCTGGAGGCTGTCGGCGCTCGAATGTTCGGACGCGACCAAGCCGAGTAGGCCATTTGTTGGCGCGGATTGGCAAAGCGCGAGAGATCGATCGCCCAGTTCGGCGATCAAACTCGTCGCGTTGACCAGCGCCATGCCGCTGCCTCGGTCTAGGAAGCTGCGTCGGATGGCGACGCCGCGATCTGCGCCGATCGCGCCGCGACGCGGCGATTTCGCCGGCCGCGATTCCAGCATGAGGTGATGTAGCGCCGACGCGAACTTGAGACCCGCCAGCTACTGGCGATGCGGCCGGGTCCAGGCGGCCGGCCATAGTGAACATCGAGCCCGACGTAGGTGATACGACCGCCAATACCCGTCTCCGATGCATGAAGCTCGGCATCGGCTTATCCGGCGCAACCCTCGTTACCTGCATACTGCGAGACGGTCGCCCCGTCCTCAGGCGGACATGTGGTCTAGTACTGGCGAGAGGCGGCGGCTGGACCGTCGTAACCGCGGTCGCTGCTGTTGCCAGATGCCCGGTACTGCTCGGTGCGTTCGCGCGCGTGCTTGTTTGCCTCGTGGTGCCCAACGACACATCCCACACCAGCGCCCAACAATCCATGGTGGCCCGCAAGGTGACCGGCTGCGCCACCGATCGCGGCACCCTTTAAGCAGCCCGCAGCCTCTACCGACGCGGGATTTAATCCGACGGCTAGCGCGAAGACCAAAGCCGCCGGCAACAAAATTGATTTCATGGGAAGATCCTTTCCGCTGAGACGGCCGGGCGAGTTTCAGTCAATGGAAAATAAGAAAAGCGATGATCAGGATCGGGATCGGAATCCCGATAAGCCACAGTAATCCGTATTACATCTGATTTACTCCTATTCGTCGATATGTATATAGGCTTGAACCCGGCTCAAAGTAGCATCGGATACTACTCAGAACGGGACACTTGCGCTCAGGGATCGCGCGCAAATCCTCCCTTGCAGATCGGCTCGTTTGAGTAGTTTCCGAAGCACCGCGGCCCAGCCAGCCAGCGAATACGGCGTAGGGCGAGGCGGCCGGCTGTCAGAGGGATTCTTCAGGAAAAGCAAGTTTCCGCTGACACGGTCAAAGCGTTCGGCGTGCTCCGACCATGTCTCCTGCCTTTTGAGGACCTGCAACGGGACGGTGCCGCGGAGGTGTCATTCGGCCGCGGCGGCGTGCGCCGACGGGTCGAGCCTCGATTTCTCGGCGACGAAGTCCTTGCCCATCTTCTCGAGAGCGGCTCTATCGAAGAGCTTGCGGGCAGTCTTGAAGAGATCGCGCTCCTCTTCCTCGATGTGGTGCTCAAGCAGTTCCTGCAGGACAGTGCAGCGAGCTGTCCACGTCTCCGCTTCGGGCTGTCGGGACGCGCCCGCCAGGTCCGCCAGCAAACGATCGACGACCTCATGCTCCACTGCCCCTTCCAGCGCCTCGGTCTTGCCCTCTTCCGTCTTTTCAAGCGACCGGTAGAAGATCTTTTCCTCAGCGCGGCTATGCGCGGTCAATTTGGTTTTGAACTGCTCGAGCAGTTTCGCCCGCCGCCTGCCGTCCTTGCTGGCGAGAACATTCTTGAGCAGGTCTTTGGCTTCGTCGTGGTCGGCCTTCAGCGCATCCAAAATTGTCATGACTACCTAACTCCATATGAGGTTTCGAAGGGCGAACACCGCGAAAAGGCTGTTGAACCGGCGCTGGCACGGGTGTGCATGCCAAAAACAGTGATGAGCAACATTGGCACCGTCACGGATCCCGGACCGCCTGAAGCGCCCGGCGTCGTTTCGGTTACTGGGCAACCTGCGTTTGGCGGAGGGTCCGCTCCCGCTGTAGTTCCGATGGTGTGTAAGGGATGGCCTTCTCATCGAAAGCGTTCCAACCGGCGGCGCGGTAGGCCTCGCCGCGGGTAGCGGGATCGACCGAGCGATGGCCGCGCATAATCTGCTCGACCTCTGGAACCCGATCTTCCTCCACCCGTGCCGTTACAAGAGTGCCACCACGACGAACGCCCTCGGCGTAAACATGCGCATTTTCCTCGCTGACACCGGCGCCAGTCAGCGAGCCGATGACCCCACCAGTCGCGGCCCCCGCGCTGGCACCGGCAACGGCGCCGACGGCGGTCGAAATCAGCCAGCCCGCCGCCACGACCGGCCCGACGCCAGGAATGGCGAGCAAGCCAATACCGGCGAGAAGGCCGGCACCGCCGCCCACAACCGAGCCGACGCCCGCGCCTATGCCGGCATCGGCAGCGGCATTGGTCTTGTCTGTAGGCGGATATCGATCATCGACATTATTCGCGACGACGCTGATGTCGCTTTGCGGAACGCCGGCGGCCTCGATGTCGCGCACGGTTTCTGCTGCGTCATCGTATGTGTCGTAAAGCCCTGTGACTGTTTTGGCTATCATGACAATCGCTCCTGAAAAGATTATGTGTCGCTGACGTTTGCATGAAGACGGCGGCCGTCGGTGCGAGGCCAGCGTCTCAAGCTCAATTGCCTATTGGACGACGATGTTCCCTTGATAATCGAGGGCTACATTAACTGCGGTTCCATCCTTCACGGCCTGACCGCGCCAGATCGATTTGTCATCCTTTTTGAGGCCGGTGACGTTGGTGTAGCCGTGCGCCTCCAGGCGGTTCCGCGCTTCCGATTCGGTGAAGCTATTAGCCCCGGCAACAGGTGCGGTGGCCGTCTTGGAGGCAGTGTTTGTTGAGCCTGCCAGCGGATTCACTGACGTACTCGTCGTGACGTTCTGGGCAAACGCCGCGCCGCCGCCGATGATGCCAAGCACGATAGCGACGCCTAAAGCCTTTTTCATCGAATACTCCTTGCTGAATACAGGAATGGACATAAGAGACAGGGGGCACCAATGACACCCTCGGAAAGTACTCAGAGGTACTCGGAAGCAGCTGGGTGCCGTATCACCGGCTGTATCTGCCGCCTTGCTCGATGCCGCCAAGGCGCCGCCGTGACGATGTCATTTCGACCTCGCGCGGCACGCGTCCGGTCTGAACAGCTGTGGAGGCTGTGGTCGAGGGGGGCTGAGGGAAGCTGGGTCCCAGAGCCCCTCCAGCTTGGCCCGCAGCCGTGGGCGGCGGCCTTGTTGCCTTTATGAAAAAAGATCCTGGGGAACCAGGAATTCAACGCTCAATCGACCGTCATCCTTTTGATAATTTCCATCCTGATTACGTACACCGGGGTTGTGGCGTTTTTTGAGATGCCCGAATTCCGCGAGAATTTGCGCCGATATGACAGTGGCGGATGTTGCGCCGAGATTAGGGCGGCTGATCGCGAGCCGCCCGCGAATTTCGCTTTCCGCTTGCCCGGCGGCGCGCGGCTTGGGCAAGCTGCCGAACCGCGATGACTGTCCTCACCACAGCACTCGATCGGCGCTCCGATGCGTTCCGCGCGAACGAGGGGGCGATGCGGGGGCTGGTGGCGGATCTGCGCGACAAGCTCGCGACGATTGAGGAAGCGGGCGGGGAGGGGGCGCGGCGGCGGCATCTCTCGCGCGGCAAGCTGCTGCCGCGGGAACGGGTGCGGCTGCTGCTCGATCCGGGCTCGCCGTTTCTGGAATTGTCGGCGCTCGCCGCCTACGGCATGTATGACGGCGAGGTGCCGGCGGCTGGGATCGTCACCGGCATCGGCCGGATCATGGGAAAGGAATGCGTCGTCGTCGCCAACGACGCGACGGTCAAGGGCGGCACCTATTTCCCGATCACCGTCAAAAAGCATCTGCGGGCGCAGGAGATCGCCGGCGAGAACCGGCTGCCCTGCCTGTATCTGGTCGATTCGGGGGGTGCGTTTCTGCCGGCGCAGGACGAGGTGTTTCCCGACCGTGACCATTTCGGCCGCATTTTCTACAACCAAGCGCATTTGTCGGCGGCGGGCGTGCCGCAGATCGCCTTGGTCATGGGCTCGTGCACCGCGGGCGGCGCCTATGTGCCGGCGATGGCCGACGAGTCGGTCATCGTCAAGGGCGAGGGGACGATCTTTTTGGGCGGCCCGCCCTTGGTGCGCGCGGCGACCGGCGAGATCGTCAGCGCCGAGGACCTGGGCGGGGCCGAATTGCACAGCCGCGTCTCGGGCGTCACCGACCATTACGCGGTCGACGACCATCACGCGCTGGGCCTCGCCCGGCGTATCGTCGGCAATTTGAACCGGGTGAAAGACGTCGGGATCGAGGTGCGCGCGCCGGTAGAGCCGCGCTACCCGGCCGAGGAACTCTACGGCGTGGTCCCGTCCGACACGCGCCATCCGTACGACGTGCACGAGATCATCGCCCGGATCGTCGACGGCAGCGAATTCGACGAGTTCAAGCGGCTCTACGGCCAGACCTTGGTCTGCGGCTTTGCCCATATCTGGGGCTATCCGGTGGCGATCCTCGCCAATAACGGCATCCTGTTTTCCGAGAGTGCGTTGAAGGCGGCGCATTTTATCGAATTGGCGGCGCAGCGCGGAATCCCGCTGGTCTTTTTGCAGAACATCACCGGGTTCATGGTCGGCCGGAAATACGAGGCGGGCGGCATCGCCAAGGACGGTGCCAAGATGGTGACCGCGGTCGCCACCGCCCAAGTCCCGAAATTCACCGTGATCATCGGCGGCAGCTTTGGCGCCGGCAATTACGGGATGAGCGGGCGCGCCTATGGCCCGCGGTTTTTGTGGATGTGGCCCAACGCCCGCATCTCGGTGATGGGGGGCGAGCAGGCCGCCTCGGTGCTGGCGACCGTGCGGCGCGATGGCATGGCCTCACGCGGTCAGAATTGGCCGGCCGCGGACGAAGAAAAATTCAAGGCGCCGATCCGCGCGCAATACGAGACCCAGGGCCATCCCTATTACGCCAGCGCCCGGCTGTGGGATGATGGGATCATCGACCCGGCCGAAACCCGCATGGTGCTCGGCCTGTCGATCTCCGCGAGCCTCAACGCGCCCATCGAGAAAACGCGGTTCGGCGTCTTCCGGATGTAGAAACGTTTTACCGCGGAGGGCGCTGAGGATTCGCGGTGGACGCAAAGCCGTCCGAGTCGGCGCGAAGCGCCTAGAAAATTACAATGAGGCAGTGAGACGGTGAGGGTTCGAGCGCGCTGACGGGTCTCATTGCCTCACCGTCTCATTGTAAAATTAATGGTGCGCTGCGCGCGCTTGGAATCCGCTGCGTCCTCCGCGTAACCTCCGCGTCGAATGTTTACTTTCCTTTCGGGCAGCGCTGACCAGTGTTTTCGAAAATCCTCATCGCCAATCGCGGCGAGATCGCCTGTCGGGTGATGTGCACTGCGCGGCGCATGGGGATTGCCGCGGTCGTGGTTTATTCGGAGGCCGATGCCGGCGCGCTGCATGTCGCGATGGCCGATGAGGCGCGGCTGATCGGCCCGCCGCCGGCGCGGCAGAGCTATCTCGATGCCGAGGCGATCATCACCGCCGCCAAGAATACGGGCGCCCAGGCGATCCACCCCGGCTATGGCTTTCTTTCCGAAAATGCCGAGTTCGCCGAAACCTGTGCCGCCGCCGGCATCGTCTTTATCGGCCCGCCGCCCGCGGCGATGCGGGCGATGGGCTCGAAGGCTGCCGCCAAGGCCTTGATGCAACAAGCCGGTGTGCCGGTCGTGCCCGGCTATCACGGCGACGACCAGGACCCCGCGCACCTCCAGCAAGAGGCCGAAAAGATCGGCTTTCCGGTGCTGATCAAGGCGTCGGGCGGCGGTGGCGGGCGCGGCATGCGCATCGTCAACGAGGCCAGCAAATTCACCCGCGCGCTCGACGGTGCAAAGCGCGAGGCGCTTGCCTCGTTTGGTGACGACCGTGTGTTGATCGAAAAATACCTTGGCAGCCCGCGCCATATCGAGGTGCAGGTCTTCGCCGACGCGCACGGTAATGTCGTGCACCTGTTCGAGCGCGACTGCTCGATCCAGCGGCGTTATCAAAAGGTGGTCGAGGAGGCGCCGGCGCCCGGCCTCAAGCCCAAGATGCGCCAGGCGATGGGCGAGGCGGCGGTCGCCGCGGCCAAGGCGGTCGGCTATGTCGGCGCCGGCACGGTCGAGTTTATCGCCGAGGGCGCAAAATTCTATTTCATGGAGATGAACACCCGGCTGCAGGTCGAGCACCCGGTGACGGAGGCGGTCACCGGTACCGATCTCGTCGAGTGGCAATTGCGCGTTGCGGCCGGCGAAAAATTCACCCGCACCCAGCAGGACATTACGCTGAAGGGCCAC
>DATMKU010000323.1:0-13744 GCA_035570935.1 Allostellaceae bacterium | reverse complement strand
GGCTCGCGGGCACAATGTCGTCAACGCCGTACGGGCGATGGTGGACGGCCGCGCCAAGGCATTCTTCGGGCTCGGCGGCAATTTCGTCAGAGCCGTCCCGGACTGGACCGTGGCCGAGGCGGCGATGCGCCGCTTGCGGCTTACCGTCGCCGTCAGCACCAAGCTCAACCGCGGCCATCTGGTTCATGGCGAAGAGGCGCTGATCCTTCCCTGTCTGGCGCGCAGCGATATCGACATACAGGCGGGCGGACGCCAGTCGGTCACGGTCGAAGACAGCATGTCGATGGTCCATGCATCATCGGGGCTCGTCGAACCGCCGAGCGAGCATCTGAAGTCGGAGGTCGCCATCGTCTGCGGCATGGCGAAAGCTACCTTGCCCGATTGCGGCATCGACTGGGATTTCTTTGCCGCGGACTACAACCGGATCCGCGACAAGATCGAAGCGGTCTTCCCGGACCTGTTCGCCGATTTCAACAATCGGATCCGTCAGCCGGGCGGCTTTCACTTGGCCACTCCGCCGCGCCAACGGGTTTGGAACACCGCCACGGGCCGCGCCAATTTCCTGGTCTTTCCCGGAGTCGACGAAGACCCTCCGGTCCCCGACCCCGCGATGCTTCGGCTTGCGACGCTCAGAAGCCACGATCAGTACAATACGACGATCTACAGTCTCGACGACCGCTATCGCGGCGTGTTCGGCGGCCGCATGGTGGTATTCATGAATGAAGCCGACATGCAGACACGGGGCATTGCGGAGGGCGACGAGGTCGAGATCGAATCGTTAGCCGAGGACGGAAAGCGTCGCGTCGTGGGTGGGTTCTGGGTAAAACCTCACAGCATACCGGTAGGCTCGATCGGCGCCTATTATCCGGAGACCAATCCGCTGCTCCCTCTCGCCTATCATGATTTGAAGAGTGGGACACCGGCAGCAAAGTCGATCCCGGTCTTGGTTCGCCCTCAGGCGCCGGAACTTGCTTCCGGTCGATGAAAATGTCTGCGTTGGAGGCTTCGCGCGTCGTGCCGCCGCCGGCGCGATGCGTCCCAAGGCAAGCGTGGCGCAATGGCTTTATGCTGTTCGGGGAACGCACCTTGGCCGAGGAGGTGCCGGTCGCGTTCAGCTATGATGGGGCGACGCATGCAGTCTTGATGGCGACGCCGGACGATCTCGAGGATTTCGCGCTGGGTTTCAGCTACACCGAGGGAGTTGTTACTACAGCGGCTGAAATAGCGGAGTTGGCTGTAGTCAGTGTTGCTGACGGGATCGTGCTGCGAATGTGGCTGACCGGCGACCGGTCGGATGCGTTCGCGGCCAGGCGCCGCCGCTTTGTTGGGCCGGCCGGGTGCGGCCTGTGCGGATTGGAGAGTTTGGCCGAAGCCAATCGCACGATACCGATGGCGAGTTATGACTTGCAGGTGAGCCGGCAGGACATCGCGGAGGCAGTGGCGGCACTACCGGCGAGACAGCGGTTGAACATGCAGACGCGGGCGGCCCACGCCGCGGCGTTCTGGCAGCCGGATCAGGGCCTGGTGCTCCGCGAAGACGTGGGACGGCACAATGCGCTCGACAAATTGGCGGGCGCATTGCTGCACACCGGCCGGTCGGCTAGCGAAGGCATCGTTGTACTGTCAAGCCGGATCTCCATCGAGCTCGTGCAAAAAGCAGCCATGATGCGGGCGCCGATCATCGTCGGGGTATCGGCGCCGACCGCTTTGGCCGTCCGCATCGCAGAGATGGGGGGCCTCACCCTCGTGGGCATCGCCCGCGACGACGGGTTTGAGGTGTTCACCCATCCCGAACGGATCACACGATACTGGTGAGGAAATACCATGGACCTCACGGCGCTCCTGCTGTCGCGGCTGCAATTTGCGTTCACCGTCTCGTTCCACATCATCTTCCCGTCCTTCACGATCGGGCTGGCGGCGTGGCTCACCGTGCTCGAGGCGTTGCATCTGGCGACCGGGCGCCCGGCCTACCGTCTGGTGTTCGAGTTCTGGCTGAAAATCTTTGGCGTCGCGTTCGGGCTCGGCGTCGTCTCCGGGATCGTCATGGCGTTCCAGTTCGGGACCAATTGGAGCGAGCTCGCTCGAATGTCCGGACCGATCCAGGGGCCGCTGCTCTCCTACGAGACCTTCACCGCGTTTTTCCTTGAGGCGAGCTTTTTCGGGATACTGCTGTTTGGCCGCCCGCGCGTCCCGCTATGGTTATATCTGTTTTCGACGGCAATGGTGGCGCTCGGCACCACGCTCTCGGCGTTCTGGATCATGGCCAACAACAGCTGGATGCAGGTGCCGGTCGGCTATGTGATGGAGAACGGCGCGTTTGTTCCGGACGACTGGTTCAAGATCCTCTTCAACCCGGTGCTCTGGGTGCGCTTCCCTCACATGCTGCTTGCGTCGTACATCACCGGCGCGATTTGCGTTGCCGCGACCGGGGCATGGTACATGCTGCGTCGGGAATTTGCTGCCGAGGCGCGCATTATGCTGCGCATGGGCTTGTATCTCGCTTCCGTGCTGCTGCCGCTCCAGCTCCTTTTCGGGCACCTCAACGGCGAATATGTCGTTCACCACCAGCCCGCGAAGATGGCGGCGATCGAGGCCCGCTGGCACGACGAGAAGCCGGCTTCCGAGGTATTGCTCGCCTGGCCCGACGTCGGGAGCCGGCGAAACCTATTCGCGATCACCTTGCCCCCGCCCTTCGGCAGCCTGATCGACTCCGACAGCATCACCGCGGGGGAAGTAGGGCTCGACAGCATCCCGCGCGAGAATTGGCCGCCGGTGGTGATCCCATTCTTCAGCTTCCGCATCATGGTCGGCTGCTGGCTGGTCATGCTGGCGGTCGCGTGGGGCGGATCGTATTTGATCCACAAGGAGCGCATCGAGCAGAGCCGGCTCCTGCTGTGGGCCGCGTTTCTCAGCTTTCCGTTGCCGTTCATCGCGACATTGACCGGCTGGTTCACGGCCGAGGTCGGCCGTCAGCCCTGGACAGTCTACGGCGTTCTGCGCACCGCCGACTCAATGACGCCGTTCCTGACCGCCGGTACGGCGGCAGTCTCGCTCGTCGTTTATTGCCTCGTCTACAGTTTCATCTTCGCGTTTGGAACCTACTACATCTATCGGCTGCTGCGCGCGGGACCGGAAGGACCTCTGGTTCTGCCCCCTGCCGCCGCAGTCCCCAATCGCCCGATGTCGGTCGTCGATGAGCACCGCCTCACGCCGGCCGCTCGTCACGTACCCGCAGGAGAATAGCCGTGGTCATGTTCTGGGTGGCCATACTGGCGATCAGCATCCTGCTCTACGTGCTGCTCGACGGATTCGATCTCGGGGTCGGTATTCTCTTTGGCCTGACCGGCGACGAGACCAGACGACACGCGATGTTGAGCGCGGTGGCGCCGATCTGGGACGGCAACGAGACCTGGCTCGTCGTCGCCGGCGTGGTGCTCTGGGGGGCCTTTCCGGTCGTCTATGCGACCTTGTTCTCCGCGTTCTACCTGCCGCTGCTGCTGATGCTGGCGGGGCTGATCCTGCGCGGCGTCGCGTTCGAATACCGCTACAAGACCGAGCGGCTGCGCTGGATGTGGGATGCCGGGTTTGCCGGAGGATCGCTGGTCGCAGCGTTCATGCAGGGCCTGACCGTCGGCGCCCTGGTGAAGGGGCTGCCGATCTCCGGCGGCCGGTATACCGGCGGCGAATTCGGCTGGTTCAGCCCTTTTGCGATAATCTGTGGTGTCGGCCTGTGTCTCGGCTACTCCCTGCTCGGCGCCTGCTGGCTCGTCAGAAAGGGTGAGGGCGATTTGCGGGACGCCGCTTATCGCGTGATCCCCTATCTGGCGTTCGCATTGCTCGCCTTCCTGGTCGTCGTCTTCGGCTATGCGCTGGCCGAGAACCTGCGGGTCGTGCATCGATGGCTGGAGCGGCCCTATCTGTTCGTGTTCCCCGCGATCGGCGTCGTTGCGGCGCTAGCACTCGCCCACAGCGTGCGTAATCGTCGGGACGGAGCGCCGTTCTACTTGGTGGCGCTGATTTTCGCCGCCGCGTTCGGCACGCTCGCGATCTCGTTCTGGCCTTACATGATCCCGTTCTCGATTACGATCGCCGAGGCCGCGGCACCTCATTCAAGTCTCGCCTTCATGTTCTGGGGCGAGGGGCTCTTCGTCTTCCCGCTGATGCTGCTCTACACCGCGGTCAGCTACACCGTCTTCAGAGGCAAGGTCCGGCCTACCAACCAATACTAAAGATAAACCCCATGGAGCCACATAGGAGGGATACATGGCGCAAACAGTCGCGGCCATGTTGGTGGGTGTGCTTGAGCACATCGGCGTCAAGCAGATTTTTGCTCTGATCGGCGACTCCCTCAACCCACTGGCCGATGCGGTGCGCAGCTCCTCGATCGAATGGATCGGCGTTCGCCATGAAGAGGGCGCGGCTCTTGCGGCGTCCGGTCAGGCCAAGCTCACCGGCCGTCTGGCGGTCTGCGCCGGCACCACGGGGCCGGGCAGTACCCATCTGGTCGCGGGCCTTTACGAAGCGGCGCGCGACCACGCGCCCGTGCTGGCACTCTCCGGCGACATGCCGCGCAAAATGCAGGGCATCGATTACATCCAAACCACGAGGCCCGATCTGCTGTTTCGCGATGTGTCGCTCTATACGGAAACCATCACGTCGCCGGAGCAGGCCCCCGCCGTCATCCATCAGGCGATCGCCGCGGCCTATGCGGGCCGCGGCGTTGCTCATCTCACATTGCCGCAAGACGTCATCTCGGCAAGGACCGACGGCGGCGTTGCCAGCATGGATACTCTGCAACCGCGCCCAGAGTTCGCGGCGAGCGCGGAGGACGTAGTCCGTATCGCGAGCCGGATTGACGCGGCCGGCAGTGTTCTCATCATGTGCGGTAACGGCTGCCATGGAGCCGCAGCGGAGCTGCAGGCTCTGTCGGACCGTCTCAAGGCGCCGCTGATCCATTCTGTCAAGGGCCAGGACATCATGCCTTATGATGATCCGCACTGGATGGGTGGCATCGGCTTTATCGGTTCAAAGCCGGTGTACAATGCGGTCATGCGTGCTGATTTGCTGCTGATGGTCGGCACCGATTATCCGTATTCGAATTTCCTGCCGAACCGGCCGGTGGTCGTGCAGATCGACGAGCGGCCCGAGGTGCTCGGCCGCCGCGCGCCAACCGGGCTCGGGGTGGTTGGCTCGGCGCGGCCGACGCTCCAACTGCTCATTGATCAGGTCGCGCCGAAAACCGACATGCGCTACTGGAACCGGCTCACCGAGGAGCGCCGCGCCTGGGACCGCAAGCTCGACCAGCAGGCGGATCTCGCGCGCAGCGCCGATTGCATCCATCCACAGGCAGTCGCCCGCGCGGTCAGCGATCTCGCCAGCCGGGACGCGGTCTTCGTACTCGACACCGGCCTTAATACGCTGTGGTCCGCCAATTGGATCCGCGCAAGCGGATCGCAGCGCATCATCGGGTCGTTCAACAATGCTGCCGTCGGAACAGCGCTCGGGCAGGCCAACGGCATCCAGGCGCTCGACCGCGCGCGGCAGGTGATCGCGCTGACCGGCGACGGCGGCTTCAACATGTTGATGTGCGAGTTCCTCACGGCGGTTCACCATAAGTTGCCGGTCAAGGTTGTCATCTACAATAATGCCGCGTTTGGATTGATCCGGCTGGAGGCCGAGTCGATCGGGGTGCCACCCTACCGGCAGGGCATTGAGTTTCCCAATCCGGATTTCGCCGCATTCGCGCGCGCCTGCGGCGGCCATGGCTTCGCGGCGCGCAAGCCCGAGGAGCTGAAGAAAGCGATCGGTGATGCCCTGGCGGTTGACGGACCGGCAATCGTCGACGCCGTGGTCGCTGCAAATGAGCTTCCCAACCTGCCGCACCTCGACCTTGAGCTCCTCGGGCAGGTCGCGCGCGCCAAGATCAAAGAGGCGGTGCTGGCCGTTACGGGCGGTTGATTATTGGCGCTCGCTGCGGTCCATCGGAATGCAACGGGCACGCTGCGCACGGGAGTTGCGCTGATTCATCTGAACGGAGCCGCTGAGTGAATAGTAAAGCCTTCCTGCAGCCCTTCGCACGACTGCTGATATCGAGCCTGTTCGTCTGGGACGGCATCGTCCAGCTGCGCAATCCGGGCGCCACAGCGCGGTATTTCGCCAGCGTTCACGTACCCGCGCCCAATGTCGCGGTCTGGATCTCGATACCGGTCCATCTGCTCGGCGGCCTCGCGCTGCTCGCGGGTTTCTACAGCCGATGGGCCGCCGCTCTGCTTGCCCTTGTCTGTCTGGGCACCGCTTTTGGCGTGCATCTGCCAGCCGGAGATCAGAACAACATGATCCATTTCTACAAGAACCTAGTGATGACCGGCGGGTTCCTCTACGTGATCGCCTTCGGCCCTGGCGCCCTCAGCCTCGACGGAGAAGCTGGGTAGATGCCGTGCGAGCAGCATCCGGCGCCAACTGAATTCTTCCGACGCGCAGTGAGCGCATGAGCACCCCTCCTGCGATGCTGGCTCCCGACGTATGCGAAGCATCACCCGTGACGGCCATCGCCTCGATCCCGCGGATATCGTCGTCAATCTGCACCACGTTTATCGCCGGCCCGGGTTCCGCGACAGGCATTACGCCTCGTTTCGCGCCGGCCCCTCCGCGACTGCGGATATCGAAGGTGTATTGATCCACGGCGCGCAGCGCGTGCGCTCGCTTTCCGTACTGCCGATCGCGCGAGCACCCGGCAATCCCACCCACTGAAACAGGAGCAAACTCACATGGTTGACAACTTGCAGAGCCAAGCAGTCACCGGCTCCGCTATCAAAAGTGTCGGGGTGGTTGGTCTTGGCCATATGGGGCATGCGTTCGCCGTCAATCTTGTCGAAGACGGTCATCAGGTGGTCGTCTATGACCGAGACCCGGAGCGGACAGCGGCAGTGAGCGGCGCTCGCGCTGCCGGACAACTCACCGATCTTGCCGTCTGCGATGTGGTCGTGACTTCCCTTCCCGACGACGACGCGCTGGCGGCGGTGGCGCTCGGGCCGCTGGGTTTGGCGGGCATTCTCGCGCCAAATGCGGTCCACATTTCGGCGAGCACGGTCAGTCCCACCATGTCTCGTCGGGTTGCCGAGGAGCATGCGCGCTATCGCCAGGGATATGTCGCTGCGCCGGTGCTTGGCAACCCGGACTTCGCGCAGAAACGAGAGCTTTTCGTGCTTGCCGCCGGTTTGCCTTCTGCGATGGAAAAGGTCCGTTCATTGCTTGAGCGCCTTTGCCAGCGGCTATTTGTGATTGGCGAGGACGCCGCATTGGCAAACTTGGTGAAGCTCGCAGCGAATGTGCTCACGGCGACGACGCTCGAATGCATGGGCGAGGTTTTGGCCCTGCTGCGAAAGGGCGGCGTCGAGGGCCACGTTGGGTTCGATGTCCTCACCAATTCGCTGTTCGATTCTCGGGTCCACAAGACCTACGGCGGCAAAATTGTCGAGGGGCACTACAGCCCGCCCGGAATGGCTGTGCCGCTCGCGATCAAGGACTTGCGCTTGGCGCTGGCCGAAGCCGAACACTTGGCGGTGCCGATGCCGGCCGCGAGCCTCGTCCATGACCGCCTGGTCGCGATGATGGCTCGCGGCTGGGCGGGATTGGACTGGTCTGCGCTCGGTCTGCTCGCCGCCGTCGATGCGGGCCTGGAGGACGGTCGCTGAAGAGACGCGGCAAACCTGGCTGCACTGCGGGAGATTTTTTCTCGATAAGCGGCGACTGGAGGTCCAAGCCCTTTCTACCTATGCGTGACCCGGGTCATTGCTTGGGGAAGCTTGTCGATCCATCTGCCTCTGTCGATCCATCTGCCACTAGCGTTTACGACACGAGATCTGGGAGCTGGCGAGACCGCCTTCGGCGGCCGTCCGGCAGCGCTCCGGGGTGGTCGTGGCGATTATAGTCCTGACCGGGGTTGTGGCCGGTATGGGGTATCCTACTCAGGTTGCTCTCGCATTGCCTGCGGCCACGGATAAGAGAGAGGATCGGCGCCGGTCAGCACGGGATTGGCATGGTAAGGCTGTTGCGTGACTGTTCCAATTGGCCGGCGCCTACGGCCGCGCCCAAGGCCTCTACATGAGCCCTCCGTTCCGGCCGGAACGGAGCAGGGTCCGCAGGCGCCATCGGCTCTCTGCGGTTGCGAAAGGTGCGCGCCGCGCCGTTCTTCGAGACATTGCTGCAGGGTACGCGCTACGGCTTCTTCGCCGACCCGATCTTCGGCGGCAATCGCGACATGGCGGCGTGGAAGATGATCGGCTTCCCCGGCGCCCGCTACGATTATCGCGACTGGGTCGAGCGCCACAATGAGCGCTACCCCATCCGCCGGTCAGCATTGCCGGACGCAATGCATGGTCCCCACCACAACCGTGAGAGTGGTCTCGAAAGGGCGATTTGCCGCTCGTCTTGGCCGCAGCCTGTTCGGCCGCGCGCCGGCCGCCGTCCTTTGGGGCGAGGACCGGCCGATCCAGCCCAACCGCAGTATTGCGGTGATTGTTTCCTCGGCCGTGCCGGCGTAAGGGTGAGAGCGGCGCAATTCCGCAGTGTTCGGGTAAGGCGCAGATGGACGCCACGCTGACCCTAATCGACCTCGCCGGATCGATAGCACTCCTGCTATGGGGCGTGCACATGGTCCAGAGCGGGATCCAGCGCGCGTTTGGCCCGCATTTGCGGCGGCTGCTCGGCCGGGCGCTCGGCAATCGGGTAAAGGCTTTTCTCGCGGGTCTTGGCATCACCGCCTTGCTGCAAAGCAGCACCGCGACCGGCCTGATGGTCTCCGGGTTTGCCGCCGGCGGGCTCGTCGATTTGGTGCCCGGGCTTGCTGTCATGCTCGGCGCCAATGTCGGGACGACGCTAATCGTGCAGCTGCTGTCGTTCGACATATCGCGGGTGGCGCCGCTCTTCGTCCTGATCGGGGTCATGATGTTCCGCCGCGGTGGCATCACGCGCACCCGCGATCTCGGACGGGTCGGGATTGGCCTCGGCCTGATGTTGCTGGCGCTGACCCAGCTGCTGTCGCTGCTGACGCCGTACGAGGACGTGCCGAGCCTGCGCCTGCTGCTCGGCGCGATCGCGACGGTGCCGGTGATCGCGGTGATTTTTGCCGCCGCCGTCACGTGGGCGGCGCATTCCAGCGTCGCCGTCGTCTTGTTGATCATGTCTTTTGCCGCGCAGGGCGCGGTGCCACCGCAAGCGGCCTTTGCTCTCGTCCTCGGGGCCAATCTCGGCACTGCCCTCAACCCGCTGTTCGAAGCCGGCGCGAATGGCGATCCCATGACTAAGCGCCTGCCGCTGGGAAATCTGTTGAACCGCGCGGTCGGCTGCGCCCTCGGTCTCGCGCTGCTCGGCAAGATCGGGCCCTGGCTGGTGGTGATCGAGCCGAATGTTGCTCGCGAGGTCGCGGATTTCCACACACTTTTCAACCTCGTGATCGCCGCCTTGTTTTTCCCGGTGCTGAGACCGTTTGCGCGCCTGCTGCGCTGGATGTTGCCGGCGCACGCCGCCCCGGCGGACCCTTCGCTCCCGGTTTATCTCGATCAGTCGGCGCTCGAGGTTCCGTCCCTGGCTCTGGCCGCGGCCTCGCGCGAGGCCCTGCGCATGGCCGACGTGCTCGAAACCATGTTGCAAGGCGCGCTCGATGCGTTGGCCAGCGGAGACCGCAAGCGCATCGCTGAAACCAAGCGGCTCGACGACGTGCTCGATCGCCTGAACAGCGCGCTGAAGGCCTATCTGACGTCGCTCGACCACGAAACCCTCGATGCCGACGATGATCGGCGCCTGTCCGAGATCCTGGCCTTCATCACGAATCTGGAACATGCCGGCGACATCGCCGAGCGCGGCGTCGCCGCGAACCTCGCCAAGCAAGTCAAACGCAATTTGGCCTTCTCGCCCCAGGGCAGCGGCGAGATCCGCGAGATGCTGCAACGGCTGGTCAAAAATGTTCGCGCCGCGGCGGCGGTGTTCATGACCGACGATGTCCGCGCCGCGCGCGGGTTGCTCGGCGAAAAGGAGGTATTCCGCGATCTGGAGACCCGCGCGACCGAGGCGCATTTCGCCCGCGTTCGCGCCGGCCGGGTCGAAAGCGTCGAGACCAGCGCGCAGCACCTCGACATGCTGCGCGACCTGAAACGGATCAACGCCCATGTCGCGGCAGCGGCCTACCCGGTTCTCGAAAAGCGCGGCGAACTACTGTCGAGTCGGCTGCGCCAGGATAGTTAAGCAAAGGGTGACGCCACGACCCTTAAAATATTAAAGGTAAAGAGCCGCGCCGCGGCATTGACGCCGCTGGACGTCGTCCATAAGTTCCGGCGCGGGAAACGGCCCGGTTACGGCCGTCTTTGCACAGCGAGGAATGGCGCGATGAAGCCGACGGGGCGCCCGCGGAATCCCTGCTTTTCGTCCGGACCTTGCGCCAAGCGGCCGGGCTGGTCGGCGGCGGCGCTCGAAGCGGCTCTGGTCGGACGATCGCACCGCTCGGGCATCGGCAAGGCGCGGATCGTCGAGGTCGTCGATCGGTCGCGCGCGATCCTCGGCGTACCTGCCGATTGGCAGGTCGGGGTCGTCGCCGGCTCGGATACCGGTGCGATCGAAATCGCGATGTGGTCGCTGTTGGGCGCGCGCGGGGTCGACATGCTCGCCTGGGAGAATTTTGGCGAGGGCTGGGTCGAGGACGTCAAGCAGCTGAAGCTGTCCGATGTCCGGGTTCTGCACGCGCCCTATGGCCGGCTGCCCGACCTACGCCAAGCTGATTGGGCGCGCGACGTGGTCTTCCCGTGGAACGGCACCACCTCGGGCGTGCGGGTGCCGGACGGCGACTGGATCGCCGCCGACCGCGAGGGGCTCGCGATCTGCGACGCGACCTCGGCCGTGTTTGCGATGCGGCTGCCATGGGACAAGCTCGATGTCGTCACCTGGTCGTGGCAGAAAGCGCTTGGCGGCGAGGCGGCGCACGGCATGCTGGCATTGTCGCCGCGCGCGGTCGAGCGGCTCGAAAGCCATACCCCGCCGTGGCCGCTGCCAAAGCTCTTCCGGCTGACCGCGAACGGCAAATTGATCAAGGGCGTGTTCCAGGGCGAAACGATCAACACGCCGTCGATGCTGTGCGTCGAAGACGCTGTCGATTCGCTCGAATGGGCGGAATCCGTCGGCGGCCTCGACGGGCTGATCGCGCGCTCCGAAAGAAACCTCTCGGTGCTTGCCGCTTGGGCCGAGAGCGCACCGTGGATCGAATTCCTGGCGGAGGACCCGGCCACGATCTCCTGTACTTCCCCACAACTTAAGATTATCGAGCCGTGGTTTACCGCGTTGTCGGCCGATGACCGCTTTCAGACCGTGCGCGCGATGACGGGCCGGCTCGAAAAGGAGCACGCGGCCTATGATATCGCCAGCCACCGTGCCTCGCCGCCGGGTATCCGGATCTGGACCGGCGCCACCGTCGAGGCCGCTGATGTCGAAGCCCTGCTGCCCTGGCTCGATTGGGCCTGGGACGAGCAACGCCAAGCCGCCAAAGCCGCTTAGATGACCGCGTGCTGCCGCTTAGGGGGGTTCAACCGAGGACATGCCGGCAATTTATCGAGCTAAAGGTTAATCGGGTCGCTGTGACGCAGCCGCGAATCTTTCTATACAATCGGAGCACCCATGCCGAAGGTTTTGATTTCCGATGATTTGAGCCCGCGTGCGGCGGAGATCCTCGCTGCGCGCGGGATCGAAGTCGATATGCTGCCGGGCATTACCGCCGAGGAGTTGAAAGCCCGGATTGCCGGCTATGACGGGCTTGCGGTGCGCTCGGCGACCAAAGTCACCGCCGAACTGCTCGGCCGCGCACCCGCGCTCAAGATCATCGGCCGTGCCGGAATCGGCGTCGACAACATCGACGTGGCCGCCGCGACCCAGCGCGGCATCGTCGTCATGAATACGCCCTACGGCAACTCGACGACCGCGGCCGAGCATGCGATCGCGATGCTGTTCGCGCTGTGCCGCGAAATTCCGGCCGCCGACCGCTCGACCCAGGCCGGCAAATGGGAGAAATCGCGCTTTATGGGCGTCGAGTTGACGAGCAAGACACTCGGCGTCGTCGGTTGCGGCAATGTCGGCGCCAGCGTCGCGGTGCGCGCTCTCGGGTTGCGCATGAAGGTGGTCGCCTACGACCCGTTCCTTTCTGCCGAACGCGCGATTGATCTTGGGGTCGAAAAGGTGTCGTTCGACGAATTGCTGGCGCGCGCTGACTTCGTGACCTTGCACACGCCGCTGACCGACGCGACAAAAAACATCATCGACGCCACGGCAATCGCCAAGATGAAGCGGGGCGTGCGGCTGGTCAACTGCGCGCGCGGCGGTCTCGTCGTCGAGGAGGATCTCGCCGCCGCGCTCGACAGCGGCCATGTCGCGGGCGCCGCGATCGACGTTTTTGTCGAGGAGCCGGCGCGCAAGAACCCACTGTTCGGCCGCGACAATGTCGTCGCGACCCCGCATCTCGGCGCCGCCACGACCGAGGCGCAGGAGAACGTCGCGGTCCAGGTCGCCGAGCAGATGGCCGATTTTCTGCTGACCGGCGCCGTCGCCAACGCCGTCAACATGCCCTCGCTGACCGCCGAGGAAGCCAATCGTATCAGGCCCTACATCACGCTCGCCGACCAGCTCGGCAGCTTTGCCGGCCAACTCACCGAGAGCGGCATCACCGCGGTCTCGGTCGAGTACGAAGGGGCGATCGCGGAGCTCAACGTCAAGCCCTTGACCGCGATCGTGCTGACGGCGCTGCTGGCGCCGCAGCTCGCCAGCGTCAACATGGTCAGCGCACCGGTGATTTGCCGCGACCGCGACATTCGCGTCAGCGAGACGCGGCGCGCCGAGCCCGGCGATTACCAGACCCTGATCCGGGTCGTCGTGACACCGAATGGACCGGTCGCGGAGCGCCGGCCGCGTGAGGTTTCCGGCACGTTGTTTGGCGGTGACAAGCCTCGCCTCGTCTCGGTCGAGGACATCCCGCTCGAAGCCGAGCTCGGCGGCAACATGCTGTTCGTGCGCAATCTCGACAAGCCGGGCTTTATCGGTGCGCTGGGGCAGACCATGGGAGCCGCGTCGGTCAACATCGCCACGTTTCATCTTGGCCGCACCGCGCCGGGCCAGGACGCGATCTGCCTCGTCGAGGTCGACCAGCCGATCTCCGCGGCGATCCTCGACATCGTGCGCGGCCTGCCGAACGTGATCCAGGTCAAATCGCTGCGGTTCTGACCGCAGCGCCTAAGCGGCAGCCGACCGTCGGCGCTTTCCAAGTGTGCTTTGTTCCGGGGTGGTGCAAACTGACCCGATGAACGACGCGCCGCACCCCGCATTGTTGCCGACCGGCATGCGCGACCTGTTGCCGCCCGAAGCCGAGGCCGAGGCGCAAGTCGTCGGCCGCCTGATGGCGACACTCGCGGCACATGGCTACGAGCGGGTCAAGCCGCCGCTGGTCGAATTTGAGGAAACGTTATTTTCCGGCGCTGGCGCCGCGATGGCGGCGGCGACCTTCCGGACGATGGACCCGGGCTCGCACCGCATGGTTGGCGTGCGCGCCGACATGACCCCGCAGATTGCCCGCATCGCGGTAACCCGGCTCGGCAACGCCGCTCGGCCGCTGCGTTTGAGCTATGCCGGTCAGGTATTGCGGGTGACCGGCTCGGAGATCCGACCCGAGCGCCAGATCGGCCAAGTCGGCGCCGAATTGATCGGCGCCTCGGGG
>DATMKU010000322.1:0-64246 GCA_035570935.1 Allostellaceae bacterium | reverse complement strand
CCGGCCCGCGAATCATGCGGCACCGGCGTCGCCCAGGCGGCGTAGAAGGGCGGCCGCACGATCTGGTAAGCCGGGCGCGGCTTGGCGAAATCCGCGTCGACGCCCGCATCGACAAAGGAATTGTAGCGCGCTACAGTGGCTTCCAGACCCTCGGGTGGCATCGCAACGCGCTGGTATTGCATCACGATCCTGCTCGCTAAATCGGCCAGGCTGTCGGCGCTGAAGAAAAAGCCGCCGTCGATGTCAACGTTGGGCGGTGACGGGTTCCACTTCTCCCGCGCCACCGCATCGGCATCGAAGATCGCCCAGATCGGTCCGCCGCCATTGTGCCCGTCGCCAATTCCGGCGAGCGCGGCGTTGATCCAGTTATTGGTCCGGTAGTCGATGTTTACCGCATTGAGATAATTGCCGTGCGTATAGGGTTTGATCGAATCGTAATTGTTGCCGGTAAAGTTTCCCACTGTCTCATCATAGAACCGCTGCCCCAGCATATTGACCAGGATCGTGTCCTGCCAATCTGCCACTGTGAGGCCGACCGCACGGGCGCGTTCGAACACCGCACTGCCCGGCATCCATCTGAGATTGCGGTAATTGTATTGGGTCCCGATGGCGCCGGGCTTGGTCAGATGGATGCCGAACTCGCCCGTCTGATTGAAAAGCCCCCACAGCGACGCGCCGATCGCCATCGCCGCGATCTCGCCGCTTGCGTCCTGATCGGACCACGGCATTCCGGCAAGACCGCAATATTCCTCGGTCAGACGCGGATCGAACATCCGCCGGAAATTGACATTCCCGGTATGGCCGCCGGTGGCGATGACGACCGCCTGGCGCGCCCTGATGTTGAGCACGGTGCCGTTGTTGTCGACCTCGACGCCGAGCACCCGGCCCGAGCCGGGCGCTTCGCGATGGATCGCGGTCATGCGATGTTCCAATAGGATCTGCACTCCCGCCGCTTTCGCCGCGGCCTCTAGCGGGCGCATCAACCCGTTCCCGGTGGAGCGGGTCGCCGCGATCGCCGGGTCTGCTCTCTCGCCGGTCTGGACCAATGGCCACTCCATCGCCGCGGCGTGCATTTCGCGCGGCACGGAATTGCCGACCCCGTTGCCGCCCAGCGCGTCGGGCGCCTTGTCGACAAAGACGACACCGTGGGCGACGAGCCACTCATAGGCGGGGGCGCTGTTGTCGGCGAAGGCGCGGACGATTTCACGGTCATTGTAGCGATAGTCGGGAAAGCCGTTGGGCTCGACCACCGACCAGTCGGTGAGGTCGCGGAACAGCAGGTCGGGCGAATCCGCGATCCCGTGCTTCTGTTGCGCGCTGGTGCCGCCGCCGAGCGGCACGTTGCCGCCGCTGGTGATCGCGTGGCCGCCGATGTCCTTTTGGGCTTCGACCACGATCACCGACGCGCCCGCCTCGCGCGCGACGATCGCCGCCGGAAGCCCGGCCGCCCCCGAGCCGATGACCACGACATCGGTTTCCCAATACCACCTGACCGGCTGCGCGGATGTATGCGAGTGCGCGCTTGCCGACGCGACGCTGCCGACGCCGATGGCCGCGGCGGGGCCGTTCGCCGAAACCCCTAAGGTTTTTTGTTCGCTATTCATGACGTTTGTTCCTCAGTCGGTCCGGCTTGGAGGGTTGTTGGTATTCCAAACCCCGATTGTCGAGCCGCCGCCGCCCGTTTGGGCGGCGAGGCCGCTGGCCGATACGATCGCCGGGCGCCCAACTGCCAGCGGTTCAGTGCAGGCTGAGACCGGGCATGTAGGTCGGCGGGTCGAGGCCGACGCCGGCGAGGTGGCCAAAGAACTTCGCCAGCATGCGGCGGTCGATTTCGGGCAGTGGCGGCTTGAGGATCGAGGCGATGTTGGCGTGCAAATGATCGACCTCGCCGGTGCCGAACAGCACGACATCGACACCCGGCTCGTGCCGCACAAAACGATAGGCCGCCTCGGGCAGGGTCGGGGCACCGCCGTCTTCCGCATGGATCAGGAAACCGAGCGGGTTTGGCGCGTGCCCGAGCCAGCGCGCGACCTTGCCCTCCGACGCAAGCTGGCGCAGTTCGGCCTTCAGCCGCTGCGGCTTTGAAAAGATGTTGCGCACCGCGAACATGATCAGTGTCCCGACGCCATTGGCTGCCGTGCGCGGAAAAACCAGTTGGCGGGCGTTCTGGTGCATCATGTGAAACGCGATCATGACCGCATCCCACACCTGGTCATCGACCGCGCGCTGCACCATCTCGTGCTCGGCATCGCCGGAACCGGTTTCGGTGACGCCGAGAAAGCGGATTTTCCCCTTGGTCTGCTGGTCGAGCAAGACGGGTGCAATCACCTCGCGCGCATGGCGGTAGGCGGCGGGGGCGACGCCATGTAGCTGGAAGACGTCGATATAGTCGGTGCCGAGCTCTCTGAGCGAGTGGTCGAGGCTCGCGACAACCCGATCGGCGGCCGAATGCCCAGCGCCGCGGGGGGTCCAGGCCTTGGAGGTGATAACGATTTGGTCGCGCGGCAGGCCCTTCAGCGCTTTGCCCAACACCGCTTCGGTGCCATAGACGGCGGCGGTGTCGAACAGATTGACGCCGAGCGAAAACGCTTCATGCACCAAATCGACGGCTTCGGCCTCGCTCTTGCCGGTGCCGAGCCCGAGCCGGCTGAACCCGCCGCAACCGAGCCCGGCGACGCTGACCTTGAGCCCGGTTCTGCCGAGTGTCGTGTATTCCATCGGTCGCCCCGTCGCTGCGTCCCTGCCCTATTTAATGCAGGAAGCCGATTGACAGCCAGGGGATCGCGGCGACGATGATCAAGGCGACGACGAGCGCGCCGATATAGGGCCAGATGCGCCACAATGCGTCGTCGGGCGAGATGCGGCCAATGGCGCAGGCGCCGTAAAAGCCGACGCCGAAGGGCGGGGCGAATAGCCCGATCCCCATCGCCAGGATCACGACCATCGCATAGTGGACTTCATGCACGCCCATCGCCTTTGCCACCGGGAACAGCAGCGGCCCAAACAGCACAATCGCCGGCAGTCCTTCGAGCACGCTGCCGAGGATGATGAAAGCGAGGATCGTGATCGCCAAAAACCCGGCCTTGCCGCCTGGCACCCCGGCCATCACCGTGACGAGCCATTGGGAGAAGCCCGATTGGGTCAAGGCCCAGGCCATCGCCGTCGCGGTGCCGATGATCATCATGACAGCACCGGTCAAGGACAGGGTATCGACCAGGATCGGATAAAGCCGCCGCCAGTCGAACTGGCGGTAGACGACCAGGCCCAACAGCGCGGTGTAGACGACGCCGACGGTCGACACCTCGGTCGCCGTGGCGATCCCCTCGATCACCGCAAACCGGATCACAAAGGGCAGGGTCAGGCCCGGCACCGCGATGACAAAGGCGCGCGCGATCTGCGCCGCCGGCGGCCGTTTTCCGCCGCCGGTGTCGATGCGGCGCGAGCGGAACCAGGCGACGACGACCAGCGCCACCGCCGCCACCGCCGCCGGCAACAGGCCGCCGGTGAACAAAGCCGCGATCGAGATATTGGTGACCGAGCCGATCGTAATCAAAACGAGGCTCGGCGGGATCGTCTCGGACATCGCACTCGAGGTCGCGAGCAGCGAGGCCAACTCGCCCGGATGGGCCCCGCGGCGCCGCATCTCGGGAAACAGGATCGGCGCCACCGCCGCCATGTCGGCCGCCTTCGACCCGGAAATGCCGGATACCAGGTACATTGCGCCGAGCAATACATAGCTGAGGCCGCCCTTGACATGGCCGATCAGCGCCGCGAGGAAATTGACCATGACGCGCGCGATCCCGGTCATCTCCATCAGCAGGCCGAGAAAAACAAACATCGGCACCGCCAGCAGCAGCAGGTTCGAGATGCCGTCGTCGATGCGGTTGACGACGATCGACAACGGCAGGCTGGTCGTCAGCGCCAGATAGGAAAAGGTCGCGATGCCGAAGGTGAAGGCAATCGGCACGCCGATGATCACGCACGTCGCGACGAGAACGACAAAAAACAGCACCAGGCTGCCATTGCCGATCGCGGCCAGCAGCGGCTGCGCCAGCCACAGCCCGGCGGCGACCGCGCCGACAACGGCGACGGCAAGCACCAACCCGCGAAGGGTCGTCGTTTCGAGCAAGCGCAGCAAGGCGACGACCGCCAGCAAGCTCGGTCCGACGATCAGGGCGAGCACCCGGTAACCGTCGGACAGCGGCAAGGTGATCAGCTCGGTCGATTGCTGGATCTGAAGGTACTGCGCCGCCGGCACCAGGATTTCGAGGACGAAGACGATGACGACGAGCGCGCCCACCGTCTCCAGCCATCGGCCCCATTCCGGAGTGAGCGAGCCGACAAAGGTGGTCAGCCGCATGTGCCCATCGCGGCGAAAAGCGACGACGGCGCCGAGCATCGCCAGCCACAGGAACAGAAAATTGGCGAGCTCGTCGGTCCACATCAGCGGGCTGTTGAAGACATAGCGCGAGACGACGCCGGCAAAGAGGATACAGGTTTCGGCCAGCACCAATGCGGCCCCGACCGCCTCGGCGAGGGTGCCGATCGCAAAATCGACCTTGAGCGCGAGGCGCCGGACACCGGCCCAGGGCAGGGCTTCGCCGGCGGCGACGCCCCGGTGCAGTTCGGGCGCCTCGCTGGTCACGACAGCTCGCCCGCATATTGCTCGAGCAATGCCCACGCCTTGTCACCGGATTTCTTCTTCATGTCGGCATAAAAGCCTGATTTGCGCAATTCTTCCTGGAAGGGCTTGGTATCGGGGCTGTTGAAGACCATGCCCTTGCTTTCGAGCTTTTTGGTTTCGTTCTTGGTCATTACCTGCCAGTCGGCGCGTTCCAGCAATGCCTTGGCGTTGAACTCCTTGTCGGCAAGCTGCTGCAAATCGGGCGGCAGCCGCTGCCACGCCTGGTTGCCAAAGGAATAGTGGATGCCGGCCCAGACATGGTTGGTCTGGCTGCAATATTTCTGCACTTCGTAAAGTTTGGCGGTATCGATCAGCACCAGCGGGTTCTCCTGGCCATCGACCACACCCGTCTGCAGCGCACTGTAGACCTCGCCGAAATTGATCGGGGTCGGCGACGCGTCGAGATGCTGGAATAGCGCGATCAGATAGGGCGCCACCGGCAGCCTGATCTTGAACCCCTTGAGGTCGGCCGGAGTTTCGATCGGTTTGGTGCGCGTGGTGATTTCGCGGAAGCCGTGGTCGCAACAATTCTGGACGACCTGGAAGCCGATCTCGTGCGCGACCGACCTCAGATAATTACCGAGATCGCCATCCATCGCCTTCCAGATGTTGTTATAATTCAGAAAGGCGTAGCCGACGCCAAAGATGCCGCAGGCCTCGTTTTTCGGCGCCAGCAGATCGATCGGCAAAAAATACATTTCGAGCGCGCTGGCGATCGTCTGCGAGATCAGCGCCGTGTCTTGGCCGAGCACACTGTTGGTGTAAAGGGTGATGTCGAGCCGGCCGTTGCTCTGTTCCTTGATCGCCTTCATGGCTTCGCGGCCGCGGATACACATCGGGTGCCCGTCGGGGAGTGCCGTGCCGCATTTATAGGAAAATTCCGCGGCGTTGGCGGGCCACCGCAAGACGATCGGTGCCGCCATCCCGGCGGTGGCCGCGAGCGCGGCACCCGAAAGCAATCTCCGACGCGACACTCTCATCGACATTTCCTCTTTTGGTTTGCCGGCTGCGCTGAGCCGCGACGGCGCGCAGTCGCCACCGCGAGCGAACTCGGGCGATGCTCAAGCCGCGAGATTGCCGACATACTTCTCCAATAACGCCCACGCTTCTTCGCCCGACTTTTTCTTCATCTCCGGATAGAAATCGGTCTTGCGCAGCGCCTCCTGAAACGGCTTTGGGTCGGGCGCGTTAAACACCATGCCCTTGCTCTTCAAATTCTCGATTTCCTTCCCGGTCATGAGCTGCCAATCCGCTCGCTCTTCGAGCGCCTTGGCATTGAACTTCTTCTCCGACAATCCCTGCAAATCCGGCGGCAGCCGCTTCCACGCGATGTTGCTGAAAGAAATATTCAATCCAGCCCAGGTGTGATTGGTCAGGCTGCAATATTTCTGCACCTCGTAGAGCTTGGCGGTGTCGATCAAGACCAGCGGATTCTCCTGGCCGTCGACGACGCCGGTCTGCAGGGCGCTGTAGACTTCGGAAAAATTGATCGGGGTCGGCGAGGCGCCGAGGTGCTGAAATAGCGAGATGTAGTAGGGCGCCACCGGCAGGCGTATCTTGAACCCCTTCAGGTCGTCTGGCGTCCGGATCGGCTTGGTGCGCGCGGTGATCTCGCGAAAGCCGTGATCATAGCAATTGTGGACGACATGAAAGCCGATCTGTTCGGCGATGCCGCGCAAATGGTCGCCGAGATCGCCGTCGATCGCCTTCCAGATATTGTCGTAATTCAAAAACGCGTAGCCGACGCCAAAGATGCCGCACGCCGGATTTTTCGACGCCAGCAAGTCGAGCGGCAATACGTACATTTCGAGCGCCCCGGCGATCGTCTGCGAAATCATCGCCGTGTCGCCGCCGAGCAGGCTGTTGGTGTAGAGCGTGATGTCGAGCCGGCCGCCGCTTTCTTCCTTGATCTCTTTCATCGCCTCGCGGGCGCGGATCGCCATCGGATGGCCGTCGGGCAGCGAGCCGCCACATTTGAAGTTGAATTCCGCCGCATCGGCGGGCCAGCGCAGGATCGCGGCCGCCGCGACCCCGGCGCCGGTGCGGGTTAGCAGCCTTCTGCGCGAGAGCGTCATCGACATTTCCTCCCTGTATCCTTTGCCTGGGGCGTTAGCCTGGGTCGTCAGGCGGCTTTAGGCCGTGCCGGGCCCGGAGCTTTCCAATTTTCGCGCGGCGGTGTCAACGATCGGTGCCACAGGTCCGCCGCGCGTGACGGCGGCTGCCGAAATATGAGAAACTCGCTCAATGTGCCAGGATGCGCATTGCCGCATCGACGGCGCCAGGCGATCCGGAGGGACTGAGGATGATCACAAAATTTACCACTGTTTACGCCGGCCACGTCGATCTCCCCGACCGCGGCCAGGACGCCACCCCGGCCAACGAGCGGCGCTATTCGAACGAGCACCTCGCCAGCGTCTTTGAAAAAACCGAGGCGATCGCCAAGCGCATGGACGCGCTCGGCTACGAGACCCTGTGGCTCGCCGAGCATCATTTCCAGCACGAAGGCTACGAGTGCCTGCCCAACATCCTGATGGTGGCGGTGCATCTGGCCCACGTCACCAAGCGGCTAAAGATCGGCTGCGGCTTCAACATCGCGCCGATGTGGCACCCGCTGCGCCTCGCCGAGGATTTCGCCACCGCCGATATCCTGACCGGCGGCCGCACCGTGTTCGGCGTCGGGCGCGGCTATCACACCCGCGAGGTCGAAAGCCTCGGCGGCCCGATGCTCGACCAGAACGCCAATCGCGAGGTGTTCGAGGAAGGCGTGGAAATCATCTTCAAGGCCTTCGACAACGAGTCGTTCTCGCATAAGGGCGCGCACTACACCTTGCCGCCGCGCGTGCCTTATCGCGGCTACGAATTGAAAGAGCTGACCCTGGTGCCGCGGCCGATCCACCGCCCGGTCGAATGCTGGCAGCCGATCGTCAGCGCCAGCGCCCGCGGGCTCGACTTCATGGTCAAGCACGGCATCAAGGGTGCGGTCGGCGGCGGGGCGGCGACGATGCAGGGCGGCCCGATCGTCGCCTATCAAGAAGCCGCGGCGCGCGCCGGCAAGCGTCTGGCGCTTGGCGAAAACCTGCAGCTCGGCCTGCATTTCCATCTCGCCCGCACGCCCGAACAGGCGGTCCGCGAGATCAAGCCGATCTACGAAGAGCATGTGAAGATGTTCGCACCGCTCGGTTTTGTCCCCGGGTTGAACCCGGCGCAGGTCGAGGCGGTCGCCCGCCGCGGCGGCTGGGACGTGGCCGGCGTGCCCCCCGTCGAGCACTTTATGAAATTGGGCTCCTGGTTTGCCGGCACCCCGCAGCAGCTCGTCGAATTGCTGAAGGGCTTCGAGGAGAAGTACCCCGGCATGCAGCACATCAGCCTGTCGAGCCCGATCGGCACCCCGCGGGCGACGATGCTCGAACAACTCCAATGGGTCGCCGAAGAGGTCATGCCTGCGTTTCAGGTGAAGAGGGGCTGAGGTCCGTCCACCGCGCGGCATCCTCGCCCGGCGCATTTTTCGGGTTGACGACGGCTTCGCAAGCTTGCTAAGGTCTGGCTTAGCAAATTTGCGAAGGACGTCATGGATTTTGTGCCGGAGCGAGGGGTCGCCAACGACAGCGCGGTGATCGCGGCCGCTTGTGCGCGGCAGCTTTTGGAATTGCGCGCGGTCAACCAAGAAACCCAAAAACAATTGGCGCTGCGGCTCGGGATGACCGAGTCGATGATCTCGCGGCTCGAGCGCGGCGATCATATCCCAAGCCTGAAGACCTTGTGCCGCATCGCCGACGCCTTTGGCCGCCGGCTCGAAATCGTCTTTCACGAGCACGAGCACACCCACGCCGACGGGACCCGGCATTCGCATCCGCACGGCCATCGCGATCCCGACCACCGGCATTCCCACGGAGACGAGAAATGAACTGGGCGCCGCCACTGCTGCTGGTCGGCGCCGTCGCCATGGTTGGCGTGTTGCACACGATCGTCCCCGACCATTGGGTCCCGATAGCGCTGATCGCCCGCCAACGCGGCTGGTCAAAGGCTGAAACGGCGCGTGCGGCGCTCCAGGCCGGGACCGGGCATGTCGTCTCGACGCTGTTGATAGCACTTGCCGTCTGGACCGCCGGCGTCGTCTTTGCCGACCGGTTTGGCCATGTCGTCGATCTCGCTTCCAGTTTGGCATTGATCGGGTTCGGCGGATGGATCGCGATCTCGGCCTGGCGCGAACTGCATCCCTCACATGGCGACGCAAATGGTCACGGCCACGAGCACGGCCATCCCCACCCCCATCCTCACAGTCATCGCCATCGATCGCTCGATAGCGCACCTGAGCAAGATGCGCCGATGTATGTGCACGCGTCGGCGATCGAAGACGACGCGCTCTACGCGCCCTTGCGGGGCGAGACCGCGGTGCTGATCCGCCATGCCCATGTTCACCGCCACGGGCATGGTCCGGCGCACCTGCACTGGCATGATCATCCGCCGACGACCGTGCATCCGGTGCTCGCTGCCTTTGCGACCGAGCCGCCGTTGCATCGCCATCGTCACAAGACGACCGCGCGCACCGGGCTGCTGCTGATCCTCGGCTCATCGCCGATGGTCGAAGGCATCCCGGCGTTTTTCGCCGCGGCGAGATACGGCGTGGCATTGATTTCGGTGATGGCCGCTGTCTTCGCGCTCAGCACGATCGCGACCTATGTGACGCTGTGCGTCTATTCGAGCGCGGGTCTGCAGCGGCTGCGGCTCGGCGCCGTCGAGCGCTATGGCGAAGTCTTGAGCGGTGCGGTGATTGCGCTGGTCGGTGTCGTCTTCGGCCTCTGGCCCGCGCTCTAGCGCGCGGGCTGCGCCAGGGCGGCGCGCAGGTCGCCGGTCCAGCGCCCGGCCGCGGCCAGCAGAAAGCCGATATCGGTTTGCGTCGTGACAAACCGTACGCCCTTGCGGATCAGCTCGACCTGACGCTCGACATTGCGCATGCCGCCGAGCCCGGCGAATTTGCCGTGCGACCTGGCCGCCGCGATGGCGCGGTCGATCGCCGAGAAGATTTCGGGGTCGTCGAACCGGCCGGGCTTGCCGAGTGCCGTCAACAGGTCGTTGCTGCCGACATGGATCACATCGACCCCGTCGACCGCGGCGATTTCCTCGATGTTGGCGAGGCCTTCGCGGGTTTCGATCATGCACACGACCAGGGTCGCGTCGTTCAGCATCCGCATGCTGTCGCCGACCGGCACCGCGCGATAGTCGAAGACCGGATAGCCGCCGCTGACCGAGCGCTTGCCGATCGGCGCGAACTTGGCGGCATCGACGCCGCGGCGCGCATCGGCGGCGTTGTTGACATCGGGAAAGACGACCCCGGTGACCCCGTTGTCGAGCAACAGCGAGGTGTCGGGGTCGCCGCAGCTGCGCACCCGGGCGAGCGGTGCGATGCCGCAGCCCAGCGCCGCCTGGGCGATATGGCCGATTGTCTCCAGCGAGAACAGCGAGTGCTGCACGTCGATAAAGATGAAATCGTGCCCGGTGGTCTTGGCGATCCGGGCGATGTCGCCGGAGCGCGCGATGCGCACATTGAGGCCAAGCGCCACCTCGCCGGCTGTCATCCGTTCCTTGACCGGGTTTGTCAGCGTGGCGCCGTCGCGTGCGGGCATTTCCATCCCCTTCTCTCCTGGTTACGATGCCGGGATTAGAGGCCCGCGACGAATGAGGCAAGCGATGAGCGGTTTGGGATTGCCAGTGGCCGGGCGCCCGGAGGAGATCGGCCTGTCGGCCGAGCGTCTGGAGCGGATCCGCAACACGCTGCGGCATGATGTCGAGCGGCGGCTGGTCCCCGGCGCGGTGATGCTGATCGCCCGCGGCGGGCGGATCGGGTTCGCCGACGCCTTTGGATTTCGCGATCGCGAGGCACAGGCGCCGATGACGCTCGATGCGATCTTTCGCGTCGCCTCGATGACCAAGCCCGTCGTCTCGGTCGCGGCAATGATGCTGGCCGAACAGGGCGAGCTGCAGATTTCGTCGCCGATTGCCGAATACCTGCCCGAATTCAAGGAACGCAGGGTCGGTGTTGAGCGTGTGCGCGCCCGGCGCACGATGACGGTGCAGGACCTGCTGCGCCACACCTCGGGCCTGACCTATGCCGCCTTTGGCGACTCGCCGGTGCAGATGATCTGGCGCGACGCCGATCTGATGAACGAGAACCAGACCAACGCCGATCTCATCGCCAAGCTCGCGCATCTGCCGTTGATGTTCGAGCCCGGCACGACCTGGGAGTACAGCATGTCGACCGATGTGCTGGGCCGCGTGGTCGAAGTCGTTTCGGGGCAGGGCCTCGCCGATTTCATTGCCGCGCATGTCACCGGGCCGCTCGGCATGACCGACACCGCTTTTGAGGCGACGGGCACCAAGGCGGTGCGCGTCGCCGAGCCGCAGACCGAGGCCGCAAGCGGCGCGCGGCCGGCGATGCGCGATGTCGCGCACCCGCATCGCTGGGCATCGGGCGGCGGCGGGCTGGTGTCGACCGGGGCCGATTACCTGCGTTTTTGCCAGATGCTGCTGAATGGCGGCGAATTCGACGGCACGCGGCTGTTGGCGCCAAAGACGATCGGGCACATGGCCTCGAACCATCTGCCGCCCAATTGCGGCTATGGCGACACCGCGCGCGAGCGGTTTGGCGCCTTGGCCCCGGTGCCGGAGATGGGTTACGGCTTTGGTCTCGGCTTTGCGGTGCGCACCGAACCCGGCATGTCGCCGGTGCCGGGCTCGGTCGGCGAGTATTTCTGGGGCGGTGTGACCGGCACCTATTTCTGGATCGATCCGGCCGAAGACCTGATCGCGATCTTCCTCGCCCAGGCCCCCGATCGCCGTCTCTACTACCGTTATCTCTCGCGCCAACTGGTCTACGCCGCGATCACCGGCCCCGCCGCAAAATAGGCGTCGCGATTATGGTGCGGCAGACTGCGCCCAGCCGCCGTTCCAAACGTACCAAGTGTTCCAATCGCTGTTGTAGGCATACAACTGGCCGCCATTGTTGACTTCTATCTCGGCAGCCCAGCCGGAAACATAATTCCCGTTCAGGAAAATCTCATATTGGCCAGGCTGCGGCTGCACGGTGCCGAACGTCCAAGTACCCGCCGTGGTCGTCAGGTTGCCGCTCGATGGCGCTGCCAAGACGGTTCCGTCAGGCGAAACCGACCCGCCGCTGCCGGTGAGTTGGTTTGCCGATGGCGGGTCTACTTGTGTGGAAATGGAATTCGCAAAAGTGTTGCCGCTCCCGACCACCGGGATCGGCGTGCTCGGATTGTCGTAAATGGCGGTGACTCCTGCACCCGTATTGTCCATCGTATTTTCAATGAACGAAATACTGTTTGTGGTGTAGGTGAGCCCCTCCTCGCCATACGCGAACATATATGGGGTTGCGGAGGCGGTTCCGCGGATCATTGTATTCCCGACAACGACCGCAACCCCACCATTCGGCAGATCCAGGGCGAAACTGGTCGAGCCGACGGTGCAGCTGGGCTGGTTCGGGTCGGCAGCGCCGTCATAGAGCGTATTATTCTCGATCAGATTGACCGAAGCCCGGCTCTTGATGTCGTGTCCAACGTTTGTGCCGCAGATCTCGTTGCCGATCGCGACCAATGATTGGTTATTGCCGCCGATATAAAGACCGTGTGTCGTACCCCCCGATGGCGGATTAAGATTACCATTATTCATAAAGATATTGTCGACCAGAACGACATCCAGTGGAACGTTGACGTCGGTCAGAATGCCCGTTTGGTTGGTGAGGAACGTCGTGTTTCGCACCGTCAACGTGTAGTTTTGGCTGCCCATCTCGGCGCGAATGCCGGCGGCGTTGCCGCCCAGCGAATTGGCAATGTTGGCGTTCTCAAGCGTCAGCCCGTCGACAGTCAAGCTCGCGAAGGTAAGAATAATGCCCTTCTCGTTCACCAATGGGGCCGGCGCATTGAGTATCACCGCCGAACCCGGCACCGCCGCCTGGATTGTCATTGGCCGAGTTACTTGGGGCGAATCGTTCGTGTACGTACCCGGGGCGACGCTGATCACGTAGTCGTTGGCGGGGTTCGTATCTGCATCGGCGGCCGCAACGGCAGCGCTGATCGTCGCGTACTGTCCCGGGACAGTAAGGACGCTCGTGCCAGCTGCCGCGGTAAGGGCGGTCATTCCCAGCAGCGCAGCAGCCATGAGTAAGGTTTTGAGCATCTGCATCACCGTCTCCCTTGTGTGTTGTATTTATTAGATATTTTAGATACAGCTTGGCGCGGTCGGGTCTGGGCTGGACGAAACCGGCGTTCGACAAGTTCCGGCGGCGAGATCGGCGCCGTCTGTCTCGCCTCGATGTTCGCCCGTAAAGGTCATGCCTTTCCCTTTGTCGAAATCGTCGCAGACAGGGGTTACCAGTTCATGAAACCCAGACGATCTGCCAGCGCGGCTCATCACAAATAACTACCAAGCCATTGCGCTGGCGCGACCGGTCGGTCCGGCGACAGCTCCGCGATTGCCGTCGCGCCAAACCGAACATCACGCCTGGTCCGGGTCGAACCGGCCGAAAGTGCTGTGCGCGTTGCGCGACCCGACCGGGTCGCTGTCTCCATCCCGCAGCCCCCTCGCTGAAGTCGGCGCGGCCAATGGCGATCGGCCTCCGCTCCAGGTCAGAGCGTTCGTCGTTTATCCGGCGAGCGTCAGATTGGCGTCCGCCTCTCGGGCAAATCCTCGTCATTCAGCGACGCGGAGCCGCCGGCGAAGCTCGAATTGACCGCGATCATGAAAATCGGCGTGGCTGACCAGTCCGGCTGGTAACCAATAGCTGATAGCAGACCGATTTTTTAAATCGCGAGTCGAAATAATGGCATTGGCGGACGGCCCTGGCCTGAAGAAGGGGCGACCGCACGTTGCTTACGCCTTGATCAGACGAAGCTGGGATCTGGATTCCCTATAGCAATTATAATGTTGTCGGTACCGCAGGTCATCGGCGCAGCCAGCGCGGAAGCCGGGGCGCTGGCGGTTGCGGGTACCCCCGGGATGCACCGGTTCGGGGCGGATGCGGTAAGCCCGAGCGGGCAAGGCCGGTTTGCGCTATGCTCGCCCGGAATTTGTGCGAACCTTGGGAGGAGCGGACATGTCGGCGACGGCGTTTGTCGAGGCGCGGGATTTTCTGCTCGCCCATAGCGAGGATTACGCGACGGCCTATCGCGACTTTCGCTGGCCGGTGTTGGACCGGTTCAACTGGGCACTCGATTATTTCGACCGGATGGCCGAGGGCAACGACCGGGCGGGTCTGTGGATCGTCGAGGAGGGCGGCGGCGAAAGCCGGCTGACCTTTGCCGAACTCGCCCTGCGGTCGAGCCGGCTCGCCAACCATCTCCGTGCACTTGGCATGCGTCGCGGCGACCGACTGTTGATGATGCTCGGCAATGTCGTGCCGTTGTGGGAATGCATGCTGGCGGCAATGAAATTGGGCGCGGTCGTGATCCCGGCAACGACCTTGCTGAACCGCGACGATCTTATAGACCGCTTTGCCCGCGGCCGGGTCCGGCACGTCGTCGCCGGCGTCGAAAATGCCGGCAAGTTCGCCGACCTGGCCGGTGACTACACGCGGATCGCGGTCGGCGGCGCGGCCTCCGGCTGGGCGAGCTGGGAGGCGGGCTACGACGCGCCGGCCGAGTTTGTGCCGGACGGCGAGACCCAGGCGACCGACCCGCTCTTACTGTATTTCACCTCGGGCACGACGGCCAAGCCCAAGCTGGTCTTGCACAGCCACCAGAGCTATCCGGTCGGACTGCTGTCCGCGATGTACTGGCTCGGCGTGCGGCCGGGCGACATTCACCTCAACATCTCGTCACCGGGCTGGGCCAAGCACGCCTGGAGCTGTTTTTTCGCGCCATGGAATGCCGGAGCCACGGTGTTCATGCTGAACCAGCCGCGCTTTAATGCGAAGGGCCTGCTCGACGCGATGGCACACTGCGGCGTCACCACCTTCTGCGCGCCGCCGACGGTTTGGCGGATGCTGATCCAGGAGGATTTGGCGGCGTGGAAGGGGAAGCTGCGCGAGGCGCTCGGCGCCGGCGAGCCGCTCAACCCCGAAATCATCGAGCGGGTCAAGGCCGCTTGGAGGGTGACGGTGCGCGACGGCTATGGCCAGACCGAGACGACGTTGCAGATTGGCAATTTCCCAGGCCAGCCGGTCAAGCCGGGGTCGATGGGCCGGCCGGCGCCGGGCTATCGGGTGCGGCTGCTCGACGCCGACGGGGCCGAGCAGCAGGAGGGCGAGGTGTGCCTCGCGCTCGACCCGCCGCCGCTCGGGCTGATGCAGGGCTACCAGGGCGAAGACGGGACCACCCAGGCGCTCTCGGGTGCGGTCTATCGCACCGGAGACGTGGCGATGCGCGACGCCGACGGTTATTTGACCTATGTCGGGCGCGCCGACGATTTGTTCAAAGCCTCGGACTACCGGATCAGCCCGTTCGAACTGGAAAGCGCGCTGATCGAACATCCGGCGGTGGCCGAGGCGGCGATCGTGCCGTCACCCGACCCGTTGCGCCTCGCCGTCCCCAAGGCGTTTATCGTGCTCGCCGGCAATCAATCGCCGAGCCGCGACACGGCATTGTCGATCTTCCGCCATATCCGCGAGCACCTCGCCCCGTTCAAGCGGGTGCGCCGCCTCGAATTCGCCGATCTGCCGAAAACCATTTCGGGCAAGATCCGCCGGGTCGAATTGCGCGCTGCCGAAGCCGCCTGCCGCGGCGCCAACGCTTCGAGGGCAACGACAGAATTCTGGGAGGAAGATTTTCCCGAGCTCTGATGACGGCGCCGGCTCGCCGTCGCGGGAGAACGAGAGCCGGTCGGCGGTCTTAGCTATCGGTGTCGCTGTCGATGGCGATGCCGACGGCGGCGAAACTCGGGCTCAACCGCCAGAACTGCGCGGCGACGACGATGGTCGCCCCGCCGGTCAGCAAAAACAGCCGGGGTACGCCGAGCCCGGCGGCAAGCAGCGCCATCGTCGCCAGCGCGGCGACTACCATCGCCGCAGCGTTGACGATATTATTGGCGGCGATCGCGCGAGCGCGATCGCGGCGCGGGCTCGCCGCTTGCAGCAGTACGTAAAGCGGCACGACAAAGATGCCGCCCGACAGCGAGATGCCGAAGAGATCGACGAGGATCCGCCAATGCAGTGGTGCTGCGAGAAAAGCGCCGAGGCCACTCAACGCAGCGCCGGCGGCAGGTGCGGCAGGGCTTGCCAGCCATAGATCGATCGAGAACAGGCCGATGCCGAGCGCCCCCCACGGCACCGTGCCGGCGCTGATCCGGCCTCCGAGAATGCGGCTGCAGAGGAGCGAGCCGAGTGCGATCCCGACGGTAAAGACGGTCAGGAACAAGGTCACCACCGCCTCCTCGCCGCCGAGCAAAAAGCGGACATAGGCCGGGAATTGCGACAGATAGATCGCGCCCGCGAGCCAGAACCACGAAATCCCGAGGATTGACTGGTAGGGGATTTTTTCCCGCGCAGCCTCGCGGACGACGCTTGCGGTGGCGGCGAACAGGTTCCAGCGCAATCGGCTGCGCGCCGACGCCGGGCGCGTCGCCGGGATCGCCAGGCTCGTAGTCCAGGCGGCCAGGGCGACCAGAACGATCAGCCCGGCGACCAGCGCCGTTCCGTGGCGGCCGGCGATCAGGACACCCGCGATCGTGCCGAGCAGGATCGCGATAAAGGTACCGGCTTCGACCAGGGCATTGCCGAGCAGCAGCTCGTGCGGCCGCAACAGCTCGGGCAGGATGGCGTATTTAAGCGGGCCGAGAAACGCCGCCTCGACCCCCATCACGCACAGCAGGGCGAGCAGAATGATCGCGCTGCCGGCGAGGACCCCGCCCGCCGCGGCCAGCATCAGCGCGATCTCGGAGAGCTTGATCAACCGAATCAGCCAGGCCTTGTCGTGCTGGTCGGCGAGCTGGCCGGCGGTCGCCGAGCACAAAAAGAACGGCAGGATGAACAGCCCGCCGGCGAGCGGAATCAAGATCTCGGCCGATTTCTGCGAGACGGCGTCGCTGCCGTAGGCGAGCATCAGCACCAGCGCGTTCTTGACCGCGTTGTCGTTGAACGCCGACAAAAACATCGCCGCAAACAGCGGCCCAAAGCGCCGCGCGCCGAGCAGCGCCAACGCACTCGACGGCGTGCCGGGTGCACTGCGAACCGCAATCATGGCTGCTGTTTCGCACGTTCTCCCATTAAGGGAGAGATGGAATATCGCAAATGCACGACATATCGCATGTGAGCGTTGATCTCCAGCCGGGACATCCGCTCCAGGCGGAGGGTTCCGCAACGCCATCGACCCGAAGACGGACCGAGGCTAGGCTCCTTCCTAAAGTTTGACCCGGAGGGGTGGCATGAAGCAAAGCAGCGAGCGGATCCTGACCACCCATGTCGGCAGCCTGCCGCGGCCGCCCGATCTGTTGGCGATGATCCAGGCGAAGGAGCAGGGTGCCGCGGTCGACACCGATGCCTTTGCCGCCCGCGTCAAAAGCGCCGTCGCCGAAGCGGTCAAAAAACAAGCCGACGCCGGCATCGACATCGTCGCCGACGGCGAGATGGGGCGGTTCGGCTTTATCCCCTATGTCAACGAGCGCCTTGCCGGGATCGAGCCGCGCAAAAATGCGAGCCGCGCCGGCGGTTGGGCGAACTCACGCGAATACCTGGCTTTTCCCGAATATTACCAATGGGCGGCGCAGATGCCGGGTATGGCGGGGCGGGCGCCGCCGACGCAATGGGTGTGCACCGGGCCGGTCTCATACCGCGGGCACGACGCGTTGCGGCGCGACATCGACAATCTAAAGGCCGCCCTTGCCGATGTCAGGCACGAGGAAGCCTTCATGCCGGCGGTCTCGCCGACCAATCTCGCCAATTGGAACAGCAACGAATATTATCAGACCGACGACGAATTCCGGGTCGCCCTCGCCGACGCACTGCGCGAAGAGTATCGGACAATCGTCGATGCCGGGCTGATCTTGCAGATCGACGACCCGCAGCTGGCGAGCCACTGGGTGATGCATCCCGAAATTGACCTCGCGCAATGCCGCAAATGGGCAACCGCCAGCGTCGAGTTGCTGAACCACGCGCTTCGCGGCATCCCGGCCGAGCGGGTGCGATATCACACCTGCTACAGCATCAACATGGGGCCGCGCGTCCATGACATGGAATTGCAGCACATCGTCGACATCATGCTGCGGGTCGAGGCTGGCGGCTATTCGTTCGAAGCCGGAAATCCCCGCCACGAGCACGAGTGGCGGGTGTGGGAATCGGTAAAGTTGCCGGACGGAAAAGTGCTGATCCCCGGGGTCATCACCCACGCATCGAACCTCGTCGAGCACCCCGAAGCCATTGCGCAGCGGATCGCCCGCTTTGCCGCGGTGGCCGGCCGTGAGAATGTGATTGCCGGTGCGGATTGCGGTTTTGCCAGCTTTTCGACGTCGTGCGAGGTGCATCCAAGCGTCGTGTGGACCAAGCTTGCCGCCCTCGGCAAAGGCGCCCGGCTGGCGACGCAGGAATTATGGGGCCGCCCCTGATACCTGCGTAGCCGATATCCGGCTCAAGCCGGTTCGCGGGCGCGGAAGGTGGTGAGCAGGTCGGCGCCGACGGTTTCGACCGAGATCCGCTCAAAGCGCGGAGCGTCGGCCAGCCTCGCGACACCAAAGGCGCCGATCGCCGGCGTGCCGTCAGCGCCGATCAGCGATGGGGCGTGCATCCAGACCAGCCGGTCGACGAGTCGGGCGTGAAGCAGGGCGGCGGCGAGCCGGGCGCCGCCTTCGACCAACAACCGGGTCACCCCGCGCGCGCCCAGCGCCTGGAGCGCCGCGGCAAGGTCGATGCGACCCTCGGCATCGGCGTCGATGTCGATCAAGACGGCGCCGTCGGCCAGGAAGGCCTCCCTGCGTGCCGGGTCGGCACCACCCAAAGTCAGAACCCAGGTCGGGGTTCGGGCGGCCTTGGCAATCACGTGCGCGGCTGTCGAGATCTGCAAATGGCGGTCCAGGACCACCCGCAGCGGCGAGCGATGGGCGAGCCCGGGCAGGCGGCAGGTGAGCTGCGGATCGTCGGCGAGCACGGTCCCAGTACCGGCCATGACCGCGTCGTGCTCGGCGCGCAGTCTGTGGGCATGGGCGCGCGCCGCCGGGCCGGTGATCCAATGGCTCTCGCCGGTGCCGGTGGCGATATGGCCGTCGAGCGAGGTCGCGAGCTTGAGGGTGACAAGCGGTCGCCCGAGGCGCTGCCGGATCAGAAAACCGGCGTTGATTTCAGCGGCTTCCTCGGCGCCGAGCCCGGCCTCGACCGCGACCCCGGCGCCGCGCAGCCGGCGGATGCCGGCGCCCGACACGCGCGGGTCGGGGTCTTCGAGTGCCACGACGACACGCCGCACCCCGGCGGCGATCAGCGCGTCGGCGCAGGGCGGTGTCTTGCCCCAATGACTGCAGGGTTCGAGGCTGACATAGGCGGCAGCGCCGCGCGCCGCGGCCCGGGCCCGACGCAACGCCTCGGTCTCGGCGTGCGGCCGGCCGCCGGGTTGCGTCCAGCCGCGCCCGACGACGCGCCCGTGGCTGACGATGACGCAGCCGACCGCCGGGTTGGGCCAGACATTGCCGAGCCCGCGGCGGGCCAGCGCGAATGCCCCCCGCATCCACCGCAGATCGATCAGTGGATCGGTCTGCGGATCCCCCGCGCACTCGCTCCGCGCGCCGGTCTCACTCGCCATCCGCGGCGATCCGGCCGACGAATTCGCCAAAATCCTTGGCCTCGCGGAAATTGCGGTAGACCGAGGCAAAGCGGATGTAGGCGACCTGGTCGAGACTCGACAATGCCTCCATGACGAGGCCGCCGATCATGTCGCTCGGGATGTCGGTCTCGCCCGAGCTTTCCAGTTGGCGGACCAATGAGTTGATGATCCGCTCGACCCGGTCGGGTTCGATCGGCCGCTTGCGCAGCGCGATGTAGATCGAGCGGGCGAGCTTGTCGCGGTCGAACGGCTCGCGCTGGCTGTTCTTTTTGATGACGGTCAGATCGCGCAATTGCACCCGCTCGAACGTCGTAAACCGCGCGGCGCAATTGGGGCAGAAGCGCCGCCGGCGGATGGCGCCGCGATCGTCGGTCGGCCGCGAATCCTTGACCTGGGTGTCGTCGGCCCCACAAAACGGACAGCGCATCGGTTCCTCCCGTTCCTGCTCGGGTCAAGCGCCCGATCACCGATAGATCGGAAAGCGGCCGCACAGGCCGCGGACTTCCTCGCGCACCCGCGCCTCGGCCGCACCATTGTCGGCGCGGCCGCGCGCGAGCGCCTGCAGCACGTCGACGATCATCTGGCCGACGGTGCGAAATTCCTCGGCGCCAAAGCCGCGCGTCGTCGCTGCCGGCGAGCCGAGGCGGATGCCGGAAGTGACGGTCGGCTTTTCCGGGTCGAACGGGATCCCGTTTTTGTTGCAGGTGATCCCGGCGCGTTCGAGGCTGACCTCGGCGTCGCGGCCGGTCAGCCCGAGCGGGCGCAGATCGACCAGTAGCAGATGCGTGTCGGTGCCGCCCGACACGATCGCCAGCCCCGCCTGCTCCAAAGCGTCGGCGAGGGTCCGGGCGTTTTCGACGACGGCGGCGGCGTAGCCGGCAAAGGAAGGCTGCAACGCCTCGCCGAGTGCCGCCGCCTTGGCGGCGATGACATGCATCAAGGGGCCGCCCTGCAGGCCGGGGAAGACGGCGGCGTTGATGCGCCGGCCGATGTCTTCGTCCTCAGCGAGGATCATCCCGCCGCGCGGCCCGCGCAACGTCTTGTGCGTGGTCGTCGTGACTACGTCGGCATGGGGTAGTGGGCTCGGATGAGCGCCGCCGGCAACGAGCCCGGCAAAATGCGCCATGTCGACCATCAGATAGGCCCCGATATCGTCGGCGATCGCGCGAAAGCGGGCAAAGTCGATGATGCGCGGATAGGCGCTGCCGCCGGCAATGATCAGCTTTGGCCGATGGGCGTGGGCCAGGCGCTCGACCTCGTCGAAATCGATGCGCGCGTCGTCGCGGCGAACGCCGTAGGCGACGGCATTGAACCATTTTCCCGACAGGTTCGGCCGCGCGCCGTGGGTCAGATGACCGCCGGCGGCGAGCGACATGCCGAGGATCGTGTCGCCCGGCGTCAGCAATGCCAACAGGACGGCTTGGTTGGCCTGCGCCCCCGAATGCGGCTGCACATTGGCAAACGCACAGCCAAAGAGCCGCTTGGCGCGGTCGATCGCCAGCTGCTCGGCGATGTCGACGAACTCGCAGCCACCGTAATAGCGCCGGCCCGGATACCCTTCGGCGTATTTGTTGGTCAGCACCGAGCCTTGCGCTTCCAGCACCGCGCGCGAAACGATGTTCTCGCTGGCGATCAGTTCGACCTGCGATTGCTGGCGCTCGAGCTCGCGGCCGAGGGCCGCCGCCAATTCGGGGTCGCTCGCCGCCAATGGGCGAGAACCGGAGCTGTCGGCAACAGCGGCGCCGGGTAAAATGGAAGCTGAGACCATCGCGAGATCCATAGATGAGAAGGAGCGAACCGGCCCAGCGATCGGCGCGGTCCGGCCGGAGCATCGGGCGCTGACCGAATAAGGACGATAGCCTACCATATTTCGACACAACCTGCCAACCGGCTACCATAAATCGCGCGACATCGGCGCAAAGAGAATCGCCTGACGGTGCCCGAGCCGGTCTCCGGTCACGCTGCGAGTCTAATTCGAGTTATGTATTATTGGAGGACTGCTCGCGAAGTGGCTGGCCTGGCTGCTGACAACGGGCGATCGAGCCCGCCACAGGTTCCTCAAGTCGTTGGCTTTGCCGGCAAATCAAAATTACTGTCCTCTCGCATAGGTTTCCGTTGACACAAGATATTCGTGCGGCAATTATCGACATTCGCGTGCACATTCGGGCTTATTCGAGGCGAAAGATGGCGGAAACAGCGGCGCCAAAAATGGCGGAAGAAGAGTTGTTGCGGATGACCGCAGACGTGGTAGCCGCTTACGTCAGCAACAACACGTTGCCGACGGCGCAGCTGGCCGAGGTCATCAATGCCGTCTATCAGTCCCTAAAGGGGCTGGAGGGCCCGGTCGCCGAAGCGGCGTCCGAACCGGCGAAACCGGCAGTCCCAGTTCGCAAGTCGATTACCCCGGATTACTTGATTTGCCTGGAGGACGGCAAAAAATTGAAGATGCTCAAGCGGCATCTGCGCTCGACATACAATATGACGCCCGACGAATACCGCGCGCGGTGGGGGTTGGCGCCCGATTACCCGATGGTCGCCCCAAACTATGCCGAGCAGCGTTCGGCCTTCGCCAAAAAGATCGGGCTTGGCCGCGGCACCGGCCGGCAAGCCGCCGCAGCTAAGAAGTAGCGCCGCCCTATCGCCTTTCTCACTTTCCTGGTCAATCGATCGGGCGGGGCTTCCCCAGCGCGGCTGCGCGTCGGCCACAAGTTGATTCACGCCGGCCCTCGCGCGGTATATTGATCAGCGCCGATCCCAGCCGCGGAGGTCCTCGATGCAAGGCAACGCGACGCGCGCAGCCGCCGCAGGTTCGGCGCCAGCGGTCGAGGCGTCGTTCGACTGGGCCGACCCGCTTCTGTTGGACAGCGAACTCGGCGAGGACGAGCGGATGGTGCGCGACAGCGCCCGCGCGTATTGTCAGGAAAAACTGCTGCCGCGGGTGATCGAAGCCAACCGACACGAGCGTTTCGATCGCGAGATCATGAACGAGATGGGCGCGCTTGGCTTTCTCGGCGCGACGATCCATGGGTATGGCTGTGCCGGCGTCAACTACGTCTGTTACGGCCTTATCGCGCGCGAGGTCGAGCGCGTCGACAGCGGCTATCGCTCCGCGATGAGCGTGCAATCGAGCCTGGTCATGTACCCGATTTATGATTTCGGCACCGAGGCGCAGCGGCAGAAATATCTACCGAAATTGGCTTCGGGCGAATGGGTCGGCTGCTTTGGCTTGACCGAACCCGACCATGGCTCCGACCCCGGCGGAATGACGACGCGAGCAGCGGCAGTATCCGGGGGCTATCGCCTCAGCGGCGCCAAGATGTGGATCTCCAATGCGCCGATTGCCGATGTGTTGGTCGTTTGGGCCAAGACGGAAGACGGCGTTATCCGCGGCTTCATCCTCGAACGGGGAATGCAGGGCTTGAGCACCCCCAAGATCGAAGGGAAGTTCAGCCTGCGCGCTTCGGTTACCGGCGAGATCGTCATGGACGAGGTGTTCGTGCCGGCGGAGAACCTGTTGCCGGGCGTGCGCGGCTTGCGCGGCCCGTTTTCCTGTCTCAACAACGCGCGCTACGGCATCGCCTGGGGTTCGATGGGCGCCGCTGAGTTTTGCTGGCACGCGGCGCGCAGCTACACCCTCGAGCGCCGCCAATTCGGCCGCCCGCTCGCCGCCAACCAGCTGATTCAGAAAAAGCTCGTCGACATGCAGACCGAGATCACGCTCGGGCTCAACGCATGCTTGCGCCTCGGGCGCCTCAAGGACCAAGGGCGCGCCGCGCCGGAGGTAGTCTCCATGCTCAAGCGCAACAATGCCGGCAAGGCGCTCGACATCGCCCGCATGGCGCGCGACATGCACGGCGGCAACGGCATTTCCGACGAATACCATGTGATCCGCCACGTCATGAACCTCGAAGCCGTCAATACCTACGAGGGCACGCACGACATCCACGCGCTGGTCCTCGGCCGCGCCCAGACCGGCATCCCGGCCTTTGCCGGCTAGGCGAAATAATCGCGGGGCGGCCTGCCGAAAGCTCGGCGAAACATCGCGGTAAAAGCGCTGGCGCTGCGATAGCCGACGGCGCGGGAGACTGCGGCGACATCTTGCCCTTGCGCCAGCCTCGCCAATGCGTCGGCGAGCCGCACCTGGTTGCGCCATTCGACAAAGCCCATGCCGGTTTCGCGCTCGAACAGCCGCGCCAGGGTGCGGCTGCTGGCCCCGGCGATGTCCGACCACGCCTCCAAAGTCTCGTTGTTGGCGGGATCGCGCAGCAGTGCCTCGCACACCCGCCGCAACCGTCCGTCGTTGGGCATTGGAATATGCAGCGGCTGCGCGTCGAGAACGCGAATTTCGTCGAGAAAAAGTGCTGCGACGTGCCCCGTTCGGCCGGCCTCGTCGTAATCGAGCGGTGCGGCGACCAGCTCCAGCATCAGCGCCCGCAGCAACGGCGACACCAGGATGACTTTGCACTTCGCGGCGACGGTTCCCGCCACAATCGCATCAACATAGATCGCCCGCATCCCGACCGGGCCCGACATCCGGATCGCGTGCTCGGTCTCGGCCGGGATCCATAGCGCACGATTGGGCGGAACGACCCAGCTGCCGCGCGCGGCCGTCACCGTCATCACGCCAAAGACCGCCCAAGTCAGCTGGGCGCGTGGGTGGCTGTGCGGCTCGATCCGAAAGCCGTCGGCGAAATCCTTGGCCATGCCGGCGAGCGGCCGCGGCGTGTCCGGATAATCGTCGCGGTCGATGCTTTTTTCCATGTCGGTTGTCGGTTTTGCGACGATAGTTGGCCGGACGAATTGAATCGGACGCATTATGTACATGCGCCCGCGCAGCCTGTCGATCGGAAGGCGCCATGAACTCACAATCCCGTGTCATCGGCTTTATCAATATCGGTCACCTAATCGACCATATGGTGATGCTGATCTTTCCGACCGCCGTGCTCGGCATGCAGGCCGACTTCGCCCGTCCCTACAGCGCGCTGATAACCTTGGCGCTCGGCGGGTTCATCATGTTCGGCGCGGGCTCGCTGCCGGCCGGATGGCTCGGCGACCGCTGGAGCCGGCGCAACATGATGGCGGTGTTTTTTCTCGGCGTCGGCGCCGCGACGATCGCCACCGGCTTCACCCAGAGCCGCTGGCAGCTGGCCGCCGGGCTCGCGGCGATGGGGCTTTTCGCGGCGATCTACCACCCGGTCGGAACCGCGATGCTGGTCGGCCATGCCGAGCCCGTCGGCCGAGCGATCGGCGTCAACGGCGTCTGGGGAAATCTGGGCGCCGCGTTCGCCGCAATCGTGACCGGTACGGTCACCCAATGGTTCGGGTGGCGCTGGGCCTTTTTCCTGCCGGGGGCAGCGGCGCTCGCGATCGGTGCCGCCTATCTAGCGCTCGTACCGCCCGAACCGAACCAGGCGAGGCGCACCGTCTCCCGCAACACCCATTTTCCGCGCGGTGTGATCGTGCGGGCGTTTGTCGTGCTGGCGCTCGTCACTCTGTCGGGCGGGGTCGTCTTCAACGCGACGACGGTGGCATTGCCGAAAATGATCGACGAGTGCCTGCCGCAGCTCGCCGGATCGACGCTCGGCGTCGGTCTTTTGGTCTGCATGGTCTATGTCGTCGGCGCGATGGCGCAGCTGGTCATGGGCCGGCTGATCGACCGCCATCCGCTAAAGGTCGGCTTTTTGGCGGTGGCGCTGTTTCAGGCGCCGCTGCTGTTCGCCGTCTCCCGGGTCAGCGGCTGGCCGATGGTTCTCGTTCTGACCGGTTTGGTGTTTGTGGTCTTCGGGCAGATCACGTTTAACGATGGCATGGTCGCGCGCTACACCGACGCCGGATGGCGAGCGCGGGTGTATGCGTTGCGCTATCTGCTGTCGTTTGGGGTCGCCGCTGCGGCGATCCCGCTGGTCGCGGTGATGCATGCGCATGGCGGATTCGCGGCGCTCTTCCGCGTGCTCGCAATCTTCGGCGCGCTGGTAACGCTCGGCGCCCTGTTCTTTCCCTATCGCCGCGACGAACTCGCCCCGGCTGTGCCGATCGCCGGCGTTCGCGCCGCCGCGGAATAGCCGCCGGTCGAGTCCGCCAAATTGCGGCGCGTCGAGGCGCGTCGTCGAAGGCCAGCCGCGCCGCCGGCAGAACCGGCTGAAAATTGCGGGAACGCTATGGGTACCGGCGCAGTTTCGCGTATAGAGAGCGTTTCGACCGCTTGAGGCTGTCCCCGATGCAATCCCACCCTCGCCCGCGCCCCTTGATCTTGTGTATTCTCGATGGCTGGGGCGAGCGCGGGGGTGCGGCGGACAACGCGATCGAGACCGCGCATATGCCGGTCTGGCATCGGTTGACGGCGCGCTGGCCACACGCCCAGCTGCAGGCAAGCGAGCATTATGTTGGGCTTCCCGACGGTCAGATGGGGAATTCCGAGGTCGGACACACCAATCTCGGGGCGGGTCGTCTCGTCATGCAGGATTTGCCGCGCATCGACGCGGCGATCGCTGCGGGCGAACCGGCGCAGATGCCGGCGCTGCGCGATTTCATTGCCCGCCTGAAAGAGACCGGCGGCACGGCGCATGTGCTCGGGCTGCTGTCGCCCGGCGGGGTGCATTCGCACCAGCGCCAGATCGCCGCTTTTGCCCGCATCCTGGCCGAAGCCGGGGTGCCGGTCGCGATCCATGCGCTTCTCGACGGGCGCGACACGCCGCCCAAGGCCGCTCTGTCCGATCTGAAAGACTTTCAAAGCGATCTTGCCGATCTCGACAACCAGAAGATTGCGACGGTCATCGGCCGCTACTATGCGATGGACCGCGACAAGCGCTGGGATCGGGTCGAAAATGCCTATCGCGCGATCGTCGACCGCGTGGGCGACACCGCCGCCGATGCGGCGAGCGCGGTCGAAGCCGCTTATCGCCGCGGCGAAACCGACGAGTTCGTCCAGCCGGCGGCGATCGGCGGGTATCGCGGCATGCGCGACGGCGACGGGCTGCTGATCGCGAATTTTCGCGCCGATCGCGTGCGCGAGATCGCCGGGGCATTGCTCGACCCGGATTTTTCGGGCTTCGCGCGGCAGCGGCGGATCGGTTTTGCGGCCGCTCTCGGGCTGGTCGAGTATTCGTCCGAGCTAAATCGCTTTCTCGAAACCCTGTTCCCGCCGGAAGACCTCGCCGACACCCTGGGCGAGGTCTTGGCGAAGGCCGGCCTGAGGCAGCTGCGCATCGCCGAGACCGAAAAATACGCGCACGTCACCTTCTTCTTCAACGGCGGCCGCGAAACCTTGTTTCCCGGCGAAGAACGGATCCTGGTGCCGTCGCCGAAGGTCGCGACCTACGATTTGCAGCCTGAAATGTCGGCGATCGAGGTCACCGACAGGGTCGTCGAGGCGATCGAGGCCGGCCGCTTCGACATGATCGTGCTGAACTACGCCAATGCCGACATGGTCGGGCATACCGGCCGGCTCGACGCCGCGGTCAAGGCGGTTGAAACCATCGACAAATGCCTCGGGCGGGTGGCGGCGGCGGTCGAAAAGTCGGGCGGCACCCTTGTCGTCACCGCCGATCACGGCAATGCCGAGACAATGCGCGACCCCGAAACCGGCGAGCCGCACACCGCCCACACCCTGAACCCGGTGCCGTTTCTGGTCGTCAACCCGCCGGCAGCGGTAGCCTGCCTCGAAGGCGGCTGCCTCGCCGACGTCGCACCGACGCTGCTCGCCATTCTCGACCTCGACCAGCCGCTGGCGATGACCGGGCATTCCCTGATACGGCTGGAGCCGAGCCGGTTGAGCGCCGACTAGCGACGAGCTCTGCGCCGATCTTGATTATCGGCCGGGCTGGCGGATATCATTCGCCGCTCGCCAAAATCGGAGCAATCATAGGGTGCGTGAATGAGACGGTTGGGGTTGATTACGGCAACTGTCGCGGCCGTGCTGGCGTTTTCATTACGCCAAGACATCGGCGTTGCCGCTCCGAATTCTTCAGAAGCTTACAAAGAACTTAATTTGTTTGGTGAAGTTTTCGAGGATGTGCGGGCCGGTTACGCCGGCAAGGTCGATGACGACCAGCTAATCGAATCGGCAATCAACGGCATGTTGACCTCGCTCGATCCGCATTCGAACTACCTGAATACAAAAAACTTCGACGACATGAAGGTCCAGACCCGCGGCGAGTTTGGTGGGCTCGGCATCGAAGTTTCGATGGAAAACGGTCTGGTCAAGGTCGTCTCGCCGATCGACGACACGCCCGCGGCGCGGGCCGGGCTCAAACCGGGCGATCTGATCACCCAGCTCGACGGCCAGCCGATCCAGGGGATGACATTGCCGCAAGCCGTTGAAAAGATGCGCGGACCGATCAACAGCGATATCCGATTGACGATCCAACGCAAGGGGCGCGACCCCTTCGACGTAAAGCTGATCCGCGCGACGATCCGCATTCAGTCGGTTCGCTCCCACATCGTCGGCGACGACATCGGCTATATCCGGATTACCTCGTTTAACGAGCAGACCGATGTCGGGCTCAGCAATGCGATGAAGTACATCAAGCAGCAGGCGGGCAACAAACTGCGCGGGATCGTTCTCGATTTGCGCAACAACCCCGGCGGACTGCTCGATCAGGCGGTCGCCGTTTCGGGCGACTTTATCGATAAGGGGGAGATCGTCTCGACGCGCGGCCGCACGGCCGATGACGCGCAACGCTACGATGCCCATTCCGGCGACATCGCCGCGGGACTGCCGATGGCGGTGCTGATCAACGGCGGATCGGCGTCGGCCAGCGAGATCGTCGCCGGCGCGCTGCAGGACCACCATCGCGCGATCCTTCTGGGCACGCGATCGTTCGGCAAGGGCTCGGTACAGACGATCATCCCGCTGCCGGGGCATGGTGCGATGCGATTGACGACGGCGCGGTACTATACGCCGTCGGGGCGGTCTATCCAGGCCAAGGGGATCGAGCCGGACATCATCGTCGAAGCCGCCAAAATCGAAACGCCCCCTAATAAAAAGGGGGTGAAGGTCGCCGCCGCCTCCGATGCCAAGACCGATGATTCGGGAGACGACGACGACGCGTCGAGTTCGGTTGACCCGACGATCATGGGGACTGCCGCCGACTATCAACTGACGCGCGCGGTCGACATGCTGCGCGGCATGGCGATGTACAACGGGCGCATGGTCAACTGAGGCAGCAACCGAGCGGACGGATCTGGGGGGTGCATTGATGCGGCAAAACCCCGAAACGACGCGCTACCGTCGGTGTGTCGGCATCATGCTGGTGAATGGGCGCGGCCATGTCCTTGTCGCCCGCCGCGCCGATATGCCGACGGCGCCGGCATGGCAGATGCCTCAGGGTGGCATCGATTGGGAAGAAACGCCGCGCGAGGCGGCAATGCGCGAGCTGGAGGAGGAAATCGGCACCGCCAAGGCCGAGATCGTCGCCGAGAGCCGGGGCTGGATGACCTACGACTTTCCCTTGGAAGTCGCCGGCCGGGTATGGCGTGGCCGCTTTCGCGGGCAGCGGCAAAAGTGGTTTCTGATGCGGTTTACCGGGTGTGACGCGGATATCGACCTGGGCTCGAAACATCCGGAATTCGACGCCTTCCGCTGGGTCGATCCAGAAGAGGTGCCAAGGCTGATCGTCGCCTTCAAACGCCAGCTCTATATCGAAGTGATCAGCGAATTCCGCCACCATTGCCGGGCCGCGTGTGCCAGCGCCGGAGACCGCCCGGCCTAACCTGGTGCCGGTCCCACCATCGCCGCATCGATCGCGGCCGCATCCGGCATAGCGGTTTGCGCACCGCGCGCGAGACAGGCGAGGCCGGCGGCGACGCAGGCTCGCCGCAGCGCCGTTTCGATCGGCGCGCCGAGGTCGAGGCCGGCGGCCAGCACGCCGACAAATGTGTCGCCGGCACCGGTCGTGTCGATCGGGACGATCGGCAATGTCGGCACCGCCAAGATCACGCCGTCGGCGAGATAGGCGATGGCGCCCGCCGCACCGCGGGTGACGACGAGCCCTTGGCGCAGAAGGCTCGCGACTCGCGCCGGATCGGACCCGAGCGACAACGCCTCTCCTTCATTCGCGACAATCAGATCGATTTCGGGCAACAATTCGGCGTCGATCGGCAGGGCCGGAGCGAGGTTCAACACGCAGCGTCCGCCCCGCGCGCGCACCCGCCGGATCACCGCGGCGGTCTCATCGGGCGGCGCCTCCATTTGGGCGACGAGGACGGTCTCAGGGCGAAGCAGCTCGTCCGGCACGAACTCGCAACGCGCGCCGGCATTGGCGCCCGACGCGACCGCGATCATGTTCTCGCCGCCGGCCGACACCATGATCGCGGCGCAGCCCGTCGGTTGCTCGACCGTTCGAACCGCCCGGGTATCAATCCCGGCCCGGCGCAGCGGGTCGAGTGCCGCCGCGGCAAACCCGTCGCCGCCCACCGCGCCAACCATCACGACATCGGCCCCGGCGCGGCATGCGGCCATCGCCTGGTTGGCGCCTTTCCCGCCGGAGAGCAGCGCGTAATCGCCGCCCAGCACGGTCTCGCCCGGCATCGGCAGTCGTGGGACGGGTACGATTACGTCGACATTGATGGAGCCGAAGATCAGGATCATGTGCGGCGCTTTTGCTCGCTAACACGTCTCATGTGTACTCAGGCCGCAAAGGCGATAAGCTTTCCATATCAGCAAGGAGGGGTGCGATGAAACTCAACGGCGCCGCCATTCCCGACCAGATCGTAGAGCGGGTCATCGCACGCCGTGGCGGCGAACACTGTTTTGCCGATCTCGAGCCGGCGCGCACCGCGCTCGTCGTGATCGATTTGCAGCACGCATTTATGAATGAAGCGGTCGGGCATGCGGTCGTACCCGCGGCGCGGGACATCGTGCCGGCGGTCAACCGCCTGGCGGCGGCGGTGCGCGAGGCGGGCGGCGGCGTCTTCTGGATCCAGATGACCCACGACAGGCATTGCCTCGACGAATGGTCGGTCGCGCATGAGATGGCCTCGCCTGAAATGCGCGAGAAGCGGATCGCGGCCCTTTCCGAGGGGACGGAGGGCCACCAGCTATGGCCCGATCTCGACCTGCTCCCCGAAGACGAGATCGTCAAGAAATACCGCTACAGCGCCTTTATGCCGGGGACCTCGGAACTGCCCGGCCGGCTGCGGGCGCGCGGCTTCGACACCGTGCTGATCACCGGCACCGTCACCAATGTGTGCTGCGAAAGCTCGGCGCGCGACGCCAACATGACAAACTTTCGCACCATCATGGTCAGCGACGGCAACGCCGCCGCCACCCAGGAGGAGCACGATGCGTCGCTTGCCGCCTTCTACAATGTCTTTGGCGACGTGATGGACACCGACATGATCATCGGCCGCCTGCAGCGGGCGCGGCCGGCGCGCGCCGCCTAGCTCGGGGGGCTAGCCTTTGATGAAGGCCAACAGGTCGGCATTGACCGTGTCCCCTTGCGTAGTCGGCATGCCGTGCGGGAAGTCCTTGTAGGTTTTCATGGTTCCGTTCTTCAGCAGCTTGTGGGACAGCGGCCCGGCGGCGACATAGGGCACGATCTGGTCGTCTTCGCTATGCATGACCAGCACCGGAACCGTGATCTTCTTCAGGTCGTCGGTGAAATCGGTCTGGGAAAAGGCCACGATGCCGTCGTAATGCGCCTTGGCGCCGCCCATCATGCCCTGGCGCCACCAATTTTGGATCACCGCCTCCGAGGCTTTGGCGCCCGGCCGGTTGTAGCCGTAGAAAGGCCCCGCCGCCACGTCGCGATAGAATTGCGAACGATTGGCGGCGAGTTGCGCCTGCAAGCCGTCGAACACCTCCTTGGGAAGGCCGTGCGGGTTGGCCGCCGTCTTCACCATCAGCGGCGGCACCGCGCTGATCAGCGCGGCCTTGGCCACCCGGCTTTCGCCATGCCGTCCCAGATAGCGCGCCACCTCGCCGCCGCCGGTGGAATGGCCGACATGGATCGCGTTGTTCAGGTCGAGATGCGCCGTCAGAGCCGCCAAATCGTCGGCATAATGGTCCATGTCGTGACCGTCGGCGGTCTGGGTCGAGCGGCCATGGCCGCGGCGGTCATGGGCGATGACGCGATAGCCATGATGCAGGAAGAACAGCAGCTGCGTGTCCCAATCATCGGCCGACAGCGGCCAGCCGTGGCTGAACACGATCGGCCGGCCCGAACCCCAATCCTTGTAGAAGATCTCGATGCCGTCCTTGGTGGTAATGGTGGGCATGTGAACTCCCGCGAAAGGGTGGCTGCCGCTCCCACTTAGAGCACATCCGAGCTGTCGCCGCCGATCACTTTTCGGCCCGAAGATTCCAATCCACGACATCAAACCCCAACGGAGGAAACCATGAAAGAGAACCGGGTAAAGCGCATCCTGCGCGAGGGCGGTTTGGCGCTCGGGACTCATGTCGGCGGCATCCCCGATCCGCAGATCGTAGAGATCATCGGGCTAGCCGGCTTTGACGCCGCCTTTATCGACATGGAGCACACAAGCTTTGACCTGCACGACGTGCAGGCGATGGTATTGGCGGCCGAGCGCGTCGGCATCACCCCGATCGTGCGCACACCGGGCTTTGACCCGGCCTTCATCCTGCGACTGTTGGACATGGGCGTGCAGGGGATCCAGGTGCCGCATGTCCACAACGCGGAAACCGCGCGCGCGGCGGTCAAGGCGGTGCGCTACCCGCCCCAGGGCGAGCGCGGCATGGCCGCCGGCAGCCGGGCCGCCGAGTTCGGCCAAATCCCGCTCGTCGAGCACATGGCGCAGTCGAACCGCGAGATTTTGCTCGCCTGCATGATCGAGGACATGGAAGCCGTCGAACGCATCGAGGAGATTGCCGCGGTCGAGGGGGTCGACCTGTTGGCGGTGGGCCCCTCGGATCTGTCGCGCTCGCTCGGGGTCAGCGGCCGGCCCGATCATCCGAGGCTGGTGGCGGCGATCGACCGGGTGCGCGATGCGGCGAAAAAAAGCGCCGGGGCGCGCCTGGCTTTGCCGTTGAATCATGCGGCGTTTCCACGCAACGCCGCCCAGCTCAAGGCGCTCGGCGCCGGCTACACCAACTGCGCGCCGACCCCGGAAGCGCGGTTGCTGAAATCGCTGCGCGAGCAAGCGGACGAGGCCCGCCGGCCGCTCGGCTAGCGGCGAATGCCGATCTTGCGGGAAACTTGTTGAACGTATTTTTACGCTTGTTGCGGACACTGGCTGCGCGACCGAATATCGCGACCCGCGGAGCGCACCTTCGTATCATTGTACTCTGAGCTGTCGGCGGCGGATGGGAAATCGGGGATGGCTTTTTGACTTGTCCGCGACCGCCATCACCACCATCCGCGGGGCCAAGCGAACGGGACGATGACGACGCCGAACAGGAGGAAGGGGAATGCCGCAATATGATGCCTCAAAGCTGCGGGGGCACCTGGAGGAGCTGGGGATCGGGGTATCGACCAGTCAAAGAATAGAAAATTTGGTTGAGGAATACCAGAGTTTTACCGGCACCTCGCCGGAGTTTGTGTTTGTCGAAAATCCGATTAATATTGGCGGTCTAGTAGAATTCTCCAATCTCATTTTGCTGACTGGGAAAATGTACGCGGAATTCTCACTTTCCAATCCCAACGACACCGTCGCCTTCATAAACATACCTAAAAATGTCAATCGGCTTATAATGCCTATATTGCAAGAGCTTCCGTTTACGGATATCACAGCGAAATCTCGCGTCACCGCACAAATTTATAATGGAACACAAGACATCGGTTATTTTGTTGCTTCGGGCGATAATTGTGCAGATTTGCTGGAAATGCTCAAGAGATATTTCATTCCGGCGATAAGCGATTAGCCGTGCCGATCGAATCGATTTTACTGTACGGCTTCTTAGGCCATACAGTTGCGGGCTGTCGATAGGCCGCGCGGAAGCTGTCGTCTGCGCCTTCGGAACACGCTATCGCGCCGCGCCGGGCGCGATCTCTCAAAGACTAGCTGCAGCCGTGAGGTTGGCCGAATGGGCGCCGCGACGGCGCAATGCGGCCCAGGCGAGGCAAGCGACGGCGCGGGCGAGGCGGCTGTTGGCGGGAAGGCCGACGGCTTTGAAGATCATCTTCACCCCGCGTGCGACATGGGCTTCGCGGTAGACGGCGAGGGCGCGGCGCGCATAGGCACGCCCATGGCGCCGGCGGTCGTAAGGCTGGCCGATCGCGTTGGCGGCGTAATAGGCGTAGGCGAGTTCGTCGTCTTGCGATTCGGCAAGGCGCCCGAGGGCTATGCATAGCCGGCGCCAGCGCCCGACGCGGTCGCGATCGAGGTAGCGGATCAGGGTCCGGTAAAACAGCTTGTAATGCCGGACCTCGTCCGCAGCGATGTTACGGCAGATTTCCTTCAGCACCGGTTCCTGCACCGCATCGCGCAACGCTGTATAGTACGAGCTCGTGCCGGTCTCGACGATGCAACGCGCCACCATCTCGCTGGCGCGCGAGCCGCGCCGCGATCGATCACGGTTGAAATCGACTTGATAACCGGCCCGAAAGCGGGCGAAGGCGGCGTCAAAATCCCAATCGGGGTCAGCCATCTCGGCCCAACGCCCGAGGGCCTGCCCGTGGTGGATTTCCTCCTCGCCCCAGCGCAGCGCGCTCGCCTGAAAGGCGGGATCGTCGTGAAATACCCGGCAGAGATGATGCGCGTAGGCGCCGCCATTGTATTCGACGAGAGCGGCCGCCTTGACGATCTTGACGATATCGGCATCGAGCAGCAGCCGATCGAACCGCGCCCACGGAATGTCGTCGAGCGTCCACCTCGCCATGCCGTCTCCTGACAACATCTCGCGGGAGAGCCGGCCGTGTTCCGGCATGCGGCCCAGGCATTCTATAATAAAGTGCACGAAATTTTCCACCTGCGCAGCGGGAGCTGGGGGTCTATGGCGCGTTGCGCATCTAATTTTCATGATTGCCTTTCCTGAAATGGAAATGTACCCTCTCTCATCTGAACCCGAAAAATCCTTCGATGGCAGCGACACTTCACCACCTTTACCCGACGTCACCCCCCTTGGCCGGCTTCCTTCGCGTTGGCCATACGGGGCAAACCAAACTCGAAGCGTTACATGCCGCCGGACGGTTCCCGTACCGCCGGGTCGTCTTCGACGCCGCTCACCTCCCGAAGCAGCTCAGCCTCCTCAAGCTGCTCAAGGCGAGTGGTTGCGAGGTTGTGCTGGACCCAAATTTCGCCGAGATGGCAACTGAGGGTCGCTTTCGATCCGCTGTTGGCCGGCTTGCCTGGGCGAACCAGGAACGGCCCTGGCGCCCAAACGACTTTGGCCCCGGGAGGAATGCAAACCTCGTGAGGCTTATTGCCAAGTTCGCGCTGCAATATGGGGCGAACGTCGTCTTGGCGCCGACGCATGTCGTGGAAACGGCTGACGATCGTTGGCGAAGCATCGACCTGTCGTTTTGCGAGGTGCTGCGGCGGGAACTTGACCGGCTCGGGGGCCAAGCCATAGCGATCGACTACCAGCTGATCACCACTTACTCGGCATTGAGGGACGAGCAGCAGAGGCGGCAATTGATTGTTGGAGTCGGCGATCTTCCTGTCGATAACGTTTGGTTTCGCATTTCCGGCTTCGGCGCCTCTGCCACGGGTGTAGGAACAAGGCATCTAATTGAATCGGTGTCTGACCTTCACCAGGTGGGACGGCCTTTCGTGGCGGACTGGGCCGGCGGATTTGCTGCGTTGGCGGCCCTCGCTTTCGGCGCGGTCGGCGGCATTTGTCACGGCGTTGGTCAGAAAGAGGGTTTCAAGGTGAATGATTGGAAACAACCTCCGGGAGAAGGGGGCAGCAAGCGGCGCATCTATATAGGTGAACTCGATCGACATTTCTCCGAGGATCAGCTGAATGCCATCTTTGCGGCCAGGGGCGGCCGGTCACGCTTCGGATGCAACGACCCCAGTTGTTGCCCGCACGGCATCGACGATATGGTTGAAAACCCGCATGCGCATTTCATAAGACAGCGCAGCCGTCAGTTAGATGGTCTGTCGGTAGTTACAGATGTGCGGCGGGCCGAGCATTTCCTGTTACACCATGTGGAGCCTGCGGTTCGCTCAGCGCGTCTCGGCGCAAGGCTGAAGATCGCCGATGACGACACCAGGCGACTTGTCGACGACGCAAGAAAACGATTGGTGCGATTTCGGGACGCTTTGGACGACCTTCATTCGCAGGACGGCATAGCCACGCGCTCCCTCCCTGTTGGATTTCGCGGAGGCGGAGGAGCTGTTGCCGCGGTGCTTGGGCGGTAAGCATGGCCAGCGCAGTTTCCAAGATATTGGACGATCTAAAAGAGCGGGGTGGGCTGAAGGGCACGGACGTAGCCAATATCGCCGCAGTGTCGCCAGCCACGGTGTCACGGTGGACATCGGGCAAAGCATTTCCGCACCCAAAGACCCAGCTCGTAATCTCAGACCTCCGCTATGTCGTCGATCGGCTAGCAGAGTTCTACTCGCCGGATGAAACTCGAATCTGGTTGTATTCGAAGCATCCCTTGCTGAACGGTGAACGAGCAATAGATCTGATCCACGCCGGTCGAGCGGACCAGGTGCTTGCGGTCATAGAGAGTCTCGATCAAGGCGCCTATACCTGAGCATGATTGGCCGGCGGCCGGTTCACGACAGGGGCATCCTCGACGCGCTTGAGGCGATAAACCCCGAACCTTTCAGAGGTGAGGTTTGGCGCGTCACCCGCAAAGGCAGGGAAGCGTTGCGCGGCTCGACTGCGCACGGACGCTGGAGCCCAAGCGACGAATTCGAAGTTCTATACACGAGTCTGGGGCGCAATGGGGCACTTGCGGAGATCGGGTACCGGCTTTCGTTGGAACCGGTTTGGCCAAGCCGCATAGAACACGAGATTCACCTTATTGAAGTGGAGACCGAAAGAACGCTGAGGTTTGCCAGCACCGAGAGCCTTGTAGCTCTGGGCGTTGAAAGTGCCCGTTATCACACATTCGAGTATCAAGCAACCCAAGCGATCGCAGCCGCTGCCTATTTTCTGGAATTTGACAGCTTGATCGTACCAAGCGCGCGTTTCGACTGCGCGAACCTCGTGATCTTCACAGAGCGCGTCACTAGCTTAATGTCAAGGTTCGCAGCCGGTCGATTGGGAAGGTTGGCGCAGGCAGCACGGTAGATAGGACGCGGGTCAGCGGGCCGCTTCGGCGAGCGCCTGCAGTTTGGCTTGGGCGACGGCTTCGGCGCGTTCGAGACCGCGGAGCTCGATCAATAGCCGCTCGCGATCGGTGCCAGAAGCGCGTGCGACCTGCTCGCGCAGGCTCGGCAGATTGCCCTCGATGACCTGCAGCTCGGATCCAACCGCGGCGCGGTCGAGTTCTTCGGTTGGGATCGCCTCGTCAGCGAGCACGGTGCAGCGCTCCGGTGTCACCTCGGCAAAGCCACCGACGAGAAAAATGCGGCGGATCACCGCCTGGCCCCGATAAACCTCGATCGTCCCCGGCCGGATTGTCGAGATCAGCAACGCATGGCCCGGCAACACGCCGAAATTGCCCTCGGTGCCGGGCACTACGACCATGTCGACCATTTCCGAGAGCACCATGCGCTCGGGCGTCACCAGTTCGAAGTTCACCTGGTCAGGCATCTCTAGGCAACAGGCTAATACCGTTATACGTGCCCCTTGCCCGGCCCTGATCCGGGCACCTACGTTTTGACGCGGCGACGAAAGACGTGGATGGCCGGGACGAGCCCGCCCACGGGGAGCTGTCGTATCGGACCGGCATCAGGCGGCCTCCGCCGCCATCTTGCGCGCCTTGTCGACGGCTTCGTCGATCGTGCCGACCATGTAAAAGGCGCTTTCCGGCAGGTCGTCGTGGTCTCCGGCGACGATGCCCTTAAAGCCTTTGATCGTGTCCTCAAGGTTTACAAGGACACCGGGGGTGCCGGTGAATACCTCGGCGACGTGGAAGGGCTGCGACAGAAAGCGTTGGATTTTGCGGGCTCGAGCGACGGTCAGCTTGTCTTCCTCCGACAACTCGTCCATGCCAAGAATCGCGATGATGTCCTGCAATGATTTGTAGGTCTGCAAGACGCGCTGCACGTCGCGGGCGACCTGGTAATGCTCGTCGCCGACGATCCGCGGGTCGAGCATGCGCGAGGTCGAATCGAGCGGGTCGACCGCGGGATAGATGCCGAGCTCGGCGATCTGGCGCGACAGAACCGTGGTCGCGTCGAGATGAGAGAAGGTCGTGGCGGGCGCCGGGTCGGTCAAATCGTCGGCGGGCACGTAGATCGCCTGCACTGAAGTGATCGACCCCTTTTTCGTGCTGGTGATGCGCTCTTCCAAGGTCCCCAAATCGGTTGCCAAAGTCGGCTGATAGCCAACCGCCGACGGAATCCGGCCGAGCAGCGCCGACACCTCGGAGCCGGCTTGCGTAAAGCGGAAAATGTTGTCGACAAAGAACAAGACGTCCTGGCCCTCCTCGTCGCGGAAATATTCGGCAACAGTCAGCCCGGACAGACCGACGCGCGCTCGCGCCCCGGGCGGCTCGTTCATCTGGCCATAGACGAGTGCGGCCTTCGACCCCGGCCCTTCGGGGTTGATGACGCCCGATTCCATCATCTCGTGATAGAGGTCGTTGCCCTCGCGGGTGCGCTCGCCGACACCGGCAAACACCGAGTAGCCGCCATGCGCTTTGGCGATGTTGTTGATCAACTCCATGATGATGACGGTCTTGCCGACCCCGGCGCCGCCAAACAGCCCGATCTTGCCGCCCTTCGCGTAAGGCGTCAGCAGATCGACGACCTTGATCCCGGTAACCAGGATTTCGGCCTCGGTCGACTGGTCGGTGAATTCGGGCGCGGACCGGTGGATCGGCGAGCGCAATTTGGTCACCACCGGGCCGCGTTCGTCGACCGGTTCGCCGATGACGTTGAGGATGCGGCCCAGGGTTTCCGGCCCGACCGGCATCATGATCGGCTCGCCGGTGTCGACCGCATGGGTCCCGCGCACCAGCCCGTCGGTGGTGTCCATCGCGATCGTGCGCACGACATTCTCGCCGACCTGTTGGGCTACTTCGAGGACCAGTTTGCTGCCCGGACGGTCGACGTGCAATGCATGCAGGATCGCCGGCAATTCGCCGTCAAAATGCACGTCGACGACCGGGCCGATGACCTGTGTGATCGTACCGATGCTGTTTCTGGCCATGTGCAGCAAATTCCCGTGAGGTTCTCAGCGGCTGAGTTTCGTCACCCCGCTGCGAGCGGGGGTCGGTGGCGAGCGATGGGTTTTCGCCCTGCTGTTCAGGCTAGGGCCTGCCAATGGCGAAATCAGGGAGGCAGGCTCCGGTTCCCGTTTTCGCGGGAATGACGGGGTAGTCTTCGCCGATTTCATATCGATCTAGGCAGCGCGCAGCGACTCGGCGCCGGAGATGATCTCGATCAGCTCCTTGGTGATCGCCGCCTGCCGCGTGCGGTTATAGTTCAAGGTGAGGCGGGCGATCATATCCCCGGCGTTGCGGGTGGCGTTGTCCATCGCCGTCATCCGCGCACCCTGCTCGCTCGCCGCGTTTTCCAAGAGCGCCGTATAGATTTGCACCGCGAGGTTCTGCGGCAGCAGCTCGCCGAGGATCTCCTCTTCCGACGGCTCGAATTCGTAAACCCCCGCCGTCGCCGGCGAGGCCCTGCTGTCCTCGGCCGCGATCGGAAACGGGATCAGCTGCTGCGCCGTGACGATCTGGGTGATCGCCGAACGAAAACGGTTGTAGACGATCGTGCAGACATCGAACGAGCCGGCACGAAACAGCACCAGGATGCGCTCGGCGATGTCGCGCGCCTCGGGGAACGACAAATGACGGCGGCCGATATCGGTCAGGCTGTCGTGGATCATCCGCCCGTAGTCGCGGCGCAATCCGTCACGCCCCTTGCGCCCGACGGTCAGGATCATCACCCGCTTGCCGGCGGCTTCGATCTCGCGGATGCGGCGCCGCGCTTCGCGCAGGATCGAGGCGTTGAAGCCGCCGGCGAGGCCGCGATCGGAGGTCGCGACGACGATCAGATGGGTTTCGTCCTTGCCGGTGCCGACGAGCAACGGCGGTGCGGTCGGCAGCCCCGTCATCCGCGCGGCGAGCGAGGCGAGGACCCGCTCCATCCGCTGCGCATAGGGGCGCGCCGCTTCGGCCTGCTCCTGCGCCCGGCGCAGCCGCGAGGCGGCGACGACCTTCATCGCCGCGGTGATCTTTTGCGTCGACTGGACGCTGCGGATGCGGATCCGCAGGTCCTTCAGGCTCGGCATCGGGCACGCTCGGTCATGTCATTGCGAGAAGCCGCCGGCAACGAAGCAATCTCGATGGGATGAGACACAAGCGGCAGGGGATTGCTTGATTGCTTCGCTGCGCTGGCAATGACAACGCAATCTCACACGAAGGTTTTGACAAAGCGGTCGAGAAACTCGACGAGCGCTTTGTCGACCTCGGGGGTGACCTCCTGCTTGCTGCGGATCGCTTCCAGCAGATCGGCGTGGTCGGCCCTGATCTCGCCGAGCATCGCGGTTTCGAAGCGGGTCACGGCGCCGACCTCGACCTGATCGAGATAGCCGCGAGTGCCGGCAAAGATCACCACCACCTGCTCCTCGACCGGCATCGGCGAGAATTGCGGCTGCTTCAGCAATTCGGTGAGCCGCGCGCCGCGCGCCAGCAGCCGCTGGGTCGACGCGTCGAGATCCGAGGAGAACTGGGCGAAGGAGGCCATCTCGCGGTATTGCGCGAGTTCGAGCTTGATGCGCCCGGCGACCTGCTTCATCGCCTTGATCTGCGCCGCCGATCCGACCCGACTGACCGACAGACCGACATTAATGGCGGGGCGAATGCCGCGATAAAACAGCTCGGTTTCGAGAAAGATCTGACCGTCGGTGATCGAGATCACGTTGGTCGGGATATAGGCCGACACATCGCCCGCCTGGGTCTCGATGATCGGCAACGCGGTCAGCGAGCCGGCGCCGTGATCCTCGTTCATTTTGGCGGCGCGTTCGAGCAGTCGCGAATGGAGGTAGAAGACGTCGCCCGGATAAGCCTCGCGCCCGGGCGGGCGGCGCAGCAACAGCGACATCTGGCGATACGCGACCGCGTGCTTCGACAGATCGTCGTAGATGATCAGCGCATGCATGCCGTTGTCGCGAAAGAACTCGCCCATGGCACAACCGGCATAGGGGGCGAGATATTGCAGCGGCGCCGGCTCGGATGCGGTCGCGGCCACGACGATCGAGTATTCGAGCGCGCCGTAATCCTGCAAGGTCTTGACAATCTGGGCGACCGACGAGCGCTTTTGCCCGACCGCGACGTAAATGCAGTAGAGCTTGACCCGCTCGTCGCTGCCGGCGTTGACCGGGCGCTGGTTCAGGACGGCGTCGATCGCGACCGCGGTCTTGCCGGTCTGGCGGTCGCCGATGACCAGCTCTCGCTGGCCGCGGCCGATCGGAACCAGCGCGTCGATCGCCTTCAACCCGGTCTGCACCGGCTCGTGCACCGAACGGCGCGGGACGATGCCCGGCGCCTTGACCTCGACCCGCGTCCTTTGCACATCGACGAGCGGTCCCTTGCCGTCGATCGGTTCGCCGAGCGCGTCGACGACGCGGCCCAAGAGCCCGCGCCCGACCGGTACGTCGACGATGGCGCTGGTGCGCTTGACGGTGTCGCCTTCGCCGATGCCGCTGTCCTCGCCAAACACGACGACGCCGACATTGTCGCTTTCGAGGTTGAGCGCCATGCCGCGCACGCCGTTCGGGAATTCCACCATCTCCCCGGCTTGGACCTGGTCGAGGCCGTAGATGCGGGCGATGCCGTCGCCGATCGACAGCACCTGGCCGACCTCGGCGACATCCGCCTCGCTGCCGAAATTGGCGATCTGCTGCTTGAGGATCGCCGAAATCTCTGCCGCGCGAATTTCCATGAAACCCTCTTCAGCCTAGGCTTTCATCGCCAGTTGCAGACGGCGCAGCTTGCTTTCGACCGAGGCATCGACCATGCGCGAGCCGACCTTGACGATCATCCCGCCGATCAGCCGCTGATCGACCCGCGCATCGACGAAAACCCGCCGCCCGACGGTGCGCCGCAGATGCTCGCTCAACGCGTCGAGCTGGGCCTCGGTCAACGGCTGGGCCGCGACCACCTCGGCGGTGACCTCGCCGCGGCGCGCCGCGAGCATAGCAAGAAACCCGTCGATCATCGAAGGCACCGCAAACAGCCGCCGGTTGCGGGCGACGACGGCGAGAAAATCGCGGACCAGCGGCGACAATTCGGCGCGCAGCGCCAACGCTGCCACGGCGCGGGCCTGGTCGTGACGCGACAGCACCGGGCTGCGTACGAGGCGCATTAGATCGGCGCTTGCCGCGACCATCGCCCGCAGCTGGCGCAGATCCGCCGCGACCTCGTCGAGCGCGCGGCGTTCGTCGGCGATATCGAACAGCGCCGTCGCATACCGCTCGGCCAGGGCTGAGACGCCGGTCGTTTCGGAGGGCAATGTACAGCAGTCCTCGATAGCCGCACCGGCGAGAAGCCGTAGCAGCGTTCCTTGTTGTTTTCGGATCGCGCCCAGCCACCGCCGCCGGGCAAAGCCGCCGGGCGGTTCCCTAACACAGCGCCGAACCCGGCGCAACCGCCGGCTCTCGCTGGCGACCCGGCGCACGAGGGCAGCACCAAATCCTGCCCGGGCCAAGCTTATCGAACGTCTCGGCCTAAAAGCTACGTTTGCTGGGCCTACCGCAGGCGCGGCCGCCCGGCGGCGTCAATCAGGATTTGGCGAAAAGCGTCGGCCATCGGAGCGATGCAGAAACTTTGCTCCACGCGAACGCGATTGGCGTTTCCGAGCCGGCGGCGGAGCGCTTGATCACCGCACAGCCGCGCGAGCGCTGCAACGAGGTGGCGCTGGTCGTCGCGTGCGATGATGAAAGGGCGGTTCTCGTCGCCGACCATCGCCGCGATGTCCCCGACCGCGGTAGCCAGGACTGGCAACCGCGCCGCCATCGCCTCGACGACGGCATATGGCATCTGCTCGGTATCGGAGGTCATGGCAAAGAGGTCGAAAGCGCCCATCACCGCCTCCGGCTTTGGGACATGGCCGGTGAAGGTAATCCGATCCGCGACGCCGAGCCGGTCTGCCAGGTCGCCGAGACCTGGGCGCTCGGGGCCGTCCCCGCAAATCACCAGGCGGATTGACCCGGACGAGGTTGCGACGACCTCGGCGAAAGCTTCCAGCAATCGCCCGAGATTCTTTTCCCGGCGCAATGGCGAGAAAGAGCCGATCACGCATTCTTCGGCGCGCCGATCGAAAAACGGCGCGCCACCCGCGGGGATGCCGTCAAAGCGGCGAGGATCGATGCCATTCGGGATGTAAACCACGCGCTTTGGATCGAGCCGCCACTGGGTGCGGGCGATTTCCGCGAGATTGCGCGACGGGACCACCACGGTTGACTTCGACAGGGTAAGCCGCCGGGTTAAAACTCGACGCCCCAGCTGACCGTCGGCTTCATCCGGGCCAAAACCGTCTTCCAGGTGAACGTGCGGCCGGCGAAAGCGGATGCGATTGACGATCGCCCACTCGATCGCCCCCCAATTGTAGGTAACGAGGAGGTCGGCGCCCGCCCGTGCGGTGACTGCGGCGATCCCGCGGAGGCGGGCGAGCGGCTTCGCGCTCTGCGCTGGGGCCGGCAGCAAAACATAATCGATGCCGGAGTGGAGAAGGGCGATGGCCGCGTCTTGGCCGTCAAGGCTGATCAGCCGATGGCGGAAATCTCCGCCGAAATGGTTGGCGATCGTCGCGAACCGGGTCTGCTGGCCGCCGACGGCGAGGGTCGGAAATACGTGGAGCAGGACGGGCGGCATCAGCTTCGGGCGGGTTCCGAAAGCGCGAAGGAAGGGGTGATGCCGGCCGAACTTTGCGCGGGGAGCAATCGCTTCATCGCCGATCAACCGCGACGGAAGATTTTTCACCTAACTTTATTGCGACCGCAACTATCTTTATCGGGAGAACGCGCTACGGGCCGTCGCAGCGCCGTTTGGCCGGCGAATTGGTGCGTGAATCTAGGAGGCTGCGATGGTCGACGAATTTCAAGCGTTTCTGCTCCTTGGGCTAACCGGCTTTTTTGTGTTCATCGTGGTCCGCATCATCCAGGAGGATCGAGAGCGGGCTCGACGCTCGCGGAGACCGAGGGTCGTGCCAGATCGCTCGCGACCGCCGACGTGACCCGCGCGGCGTTCGCCTGCCAGGTATAGTCGGCTGCTTCGAGAGCAAGCCGGGCGGCATACCCGAGCCGCTCGCGCAATTGCGGATCGGCGGCGAGGCGCCGGATCGCGCGCCACAACGCGGCGGGGTCTTGGGGATCGAACAAGATCGCGGTCTCGCCGTCGCTGAGGATTTCACGAATGTTCGGCTGCGCGGGCGCGACGATGGCGCGGCCGCCGGCCATGTATTCGAACAGCTTGAGCGGCGATGCGTAGGCAACCGCTTGCGGCTGTAACGCGATGTCGAAGCCGCGGATCAGATCCGGGACGCTTTGGCGTTGCTGAACCCCGATGAATTGTACGAGACGGGCGACGCCAAGTGCCTGCGCCTGCCGCTCGAGGGCGGGCCGCGCAGGACCGTCGCCGGCCACGATCAAGCGGATCGGCGGATCGGAAGGCTGGGCGAGCCCGGCAATGACCGCGTCGAGACCATGCCAATCCCGAACAAAACCGATAAAGCCGATGGTTATCGGACCCGGCTTGGCCCGATAAGGCGCGGCAGGAAAGGCGTCAAGATCGACGCCGTTCGGGACGACAGTGATCCGCTCGCGCTCTACCCCGCTAGCGACAACGATCCCCTTGAGCACCTCGGTTACGACAAAAATTCTGTCGGCGGAACGCCAAACCAATCCTTCGAGCGCCTTTGCCAGGTGATGGAGCTTGAGCTTGCCAAAGCGCCCCCGTTCCTCGGCGAGCGGCGAATTCACCTCAAGATAAAAAGGAACGCGATCCCACCGCTTCAGCAACATCCCGGCGAGATGGTAGAGGTTGTAGCGCTCATAGACAAAATCGGGCGCGAAGGCCTTATAGGCGCGCCGCAGACGCAGAAAAGCGGGTAGATTATACTGGATCTCCGCCAGTTCGATCAAAGCGGCCGGGAGTACTCTTCGGATGACGGCAACGAGCGCGCTCTCGCCACCGAGTTCCCCTTTCCGATAAACACTTGGCCCGACGACCACTAACTCGTTGCCGGCGCAACGCATCGCGTTCACGAGCTCGTCGATGTGCACACCCTGCCCGTCATGGGACTGAACGCGATGGCTGTAAAGAATCCGCAACGCCGACCCCTGATAAACGCCGGTTTGCAAAAACCGCCGAAACCCAAACTCGCATACGCCCTCGCTGCGATCAGGCCCAGCGGCGTTTCCATTCCTGGAACATCAACACGTTCCACAGGGCGGATTGCCAATTGCGGCGGCCCGACTGGTGCTCCAGCCATTTCTGCCGGATCGGTGCGGGGTCCAGCAAACCGTCGGCGCGCATTGCCGCCGGGTCGAGCAGGTCCTCCGCCCAATCCCTGAGGCGACCGCGAAGCCAGTCCGCTATCGGCGATTCGAACCCCTGTTTGGGCCGTTCGAACAATGCCCGCGGCAGATGCCGCGCCAACACATTTTTGAGGAGGATCTTTGTCCGCCCTCCCGCGATCTTGTATTCCCGCGGCAGGCCGAGCGCGAATTCGACGACGCGATGATCGAGGATCGGGCACCGTCCCTCGAGACCCACCGCCATCGTTGCCCGGTCTACCTTGGTCAGGATGTCGTCCGGCAAATAGGTGAGCAGGTCGATCATCGGCATGCGGTCGAGGAAGTCGGGGACCGCGTTCGCCGCCGCACCCATCCAGATCGGGTCCACCGGCTCGATCGCACCGGGCACCAGCGCTTCCGGCTCCGACCATAGGCTGCGGATTTCGCGAAACAGCAGGTCCTGGCTCGGCAGACTTATCCACGCGGCAAGCTTGTGCGCCCGGTCGCCGAGCCGTTCCGGTCGCCTCGCCCCCGGCGCCAGACGCGCCAACGAGTCCCAGGCAGCGGGGCTCGGCACGGTCAGGAGGAAAGCCAAGCTGCGGCGCGCCGCCAGCGGCAAGGCTCCGGCGACGCCGCCGAGCCGGGCGCCAAACTGGTACCAGGGATAGCCGTGGAACAGCTCGTCGCCGCCATCGCCGGAGAGCGCCACGGTCACGTGGCGACGCGCCAGCTCGGATACCAGCAAGGTCGGGATCTGCGAGGCATCCGCGAAAGGTTCGTCGTACCATTCCGCCAGCTGCGGGATCAGCTCGAGTGCCGCCTCGGGCGGGACGTAGAGTTCGGTGTGGTCGGTGCCGAGATATTCCGCCACTGCCTTGGCGTAGGGCGCTTCGTTGTAGCGCTCCTCGTTGAAGCCGATCGAGAAGGTCTTGACCGGTCGCGCGCTCTGCTTCTGCATCAGCGCGACCACGGTAGAGCTGTCGATGCCGCCCGAGAGAAATGCGCCGAGCGGGACGTCGGCAACCATGCGCCGGCGCACCGCGTCCGCCAGCAGGTGTTCGAGCGCGTCGGTCGGATCTTGGCCGTTTGGCGCCGCCGGCGGCCGAGCGGCAACTTCGTACGCGTCCCAGTAGACATGCTCGGCCGGTTCGCCGCGGCGGTGGCCGTCGGCCGGGATCGCGACCGCGGTGCCGGGCTTGAGCTGGCGCACACCCTGGAGCACGGAATGCGCCGAGGGGTAGCAGCCGAAGCGGAGATAGGCGGCCACCGCGTCGCGATCGATCGTGCGATCGCAGGCCGGGTGCGCCATCAGCGCCTTGAGCTGCGAGCCGAACAGGATGGTGCCGTCGAAATGGCCATAATAGAGCGGCTTTTTGCCGATCCGATCGCGCAGCAGCCAGAGGGTGCGGGTTCGGCCATCCCACCAGGCCAGCGCGAACATGCCGATCAGGCGTTTCGCGGTCGCGACCACGCCCCAGGCTTCGAACGCCTCGAGGATCACCTCGCTGTCGGAGTGGCCGCGCCAGCGGATGCCGCGCCCTTCGAGCTCGGGCCGCAACTCCTCCGGGTTGTAGACTTCGCCATTATAGGCCAGGACCGAGCAGCCGCTCGCGGAGACCATCGGCTGGGCGCCGGCGGCGCTGAGGTCGATGATGGCGAGCCGGCGAAAGCCGAGGGCGACCCCGGCCGCCGGATCGGCCCAACTGCCGCCCGCATCGGGGCCACGGTGGGTGAGCCGATCGGCCATCGTGCGCGCCAATTCGGCCGCCTGCGGCTGGCTGAACCGGCGTTTGAGGTCAAGGAAACCCGCAATCCCACACATGTTCGCTCACGCCCGCATCAGGCGCCAACGGCCCGCGGCAACAGCATCGAGTGCTGCCCCGAGCGATCCGAGGTTTGCGATTGCTTCACCATGTCTTAGTAATAATGTGATATACATGTTATGTAAGACAGCTGTAACAGTTTTACTTAGATGGTGCATTGCGGTCAATACGACAAGGCCACGCCGAGAGATGACAAAAATTGAGCCGACGGGCTCCGGGGGACGTCGCTCGCGACCCCTGTCGTCGCTTCACTGATGCTATCAGACTCGTATGATACGGTTCTGGCGGAGACGGATACAGTGACCGAACAAGACGACGCTTCGCGGCCGGCGCCTGCGGGGGCTTCGGCGCGACCCCCTCGCCGGCTGCGCGTGCTCGTATTCACTCTGGTTTTTCCAAATCCGTGGCGACCACTGCACGGCACCTTTGTGCTCGAGCGTATTCGACATCTTGCCGCATTGGCGGACATCCATGTGGTGACGCCCGTGCCGTGGCACCTTATAGCTCGTCGCCAAGCCAGAGCGCCTGAAGTGATGCCGATCCTTTCCGTCCGGCATCCCCGCTTCTGGTATATTCCGAAAATCTTGATGAGTTTTCGTGGATTTTTCTTGTTCCTCGCCACCGTTCGCGATGTCGCGCGGTTGCGCAAGACCTTCGATTTCGATCTGATCGATGCGCATTTTGCCTATCCCGATGGGTTCGCGGCGGTGCTTCTCGGCTGGTGGTTCCGCCGTCCGGTCTGCATCACGCTTCGCGGAACGATCGTTCAGTGGTCGCGTTACCCGCTGTTGCGGCGGCTTTGCGATTGGGCCATCCGCCGGGCGCAGCGGGTGATCGCGGTCGCCGAGACCCTCGCGGACCGCGCGCGGCAGGGTGGCGTTCCGGGCAATCGCGTCGTAACGATTGCAAACGGCGTCGACAGCGAGCGCTTCCGGATGATCGATCGCACCGCGGCACGAACCGGTCTGGGCCTGGCGACGGGTGGGCGGCTCTTGGTTTCCGTCGGCCATCTCTCGCCGCGCAAGGGCTTTCACCGGGTGATCGGCAGTCTGCCGCGGCTCGTCGAAACCTGCTCTGATGCGCACCTGGCAATCGTCGGCGGCAGCGGAGCCGAAGAGGACAACAGCGCCGAGCTTCAGGCGCTCGCGCGGGATCTGGGCGTGGCGGAACGCGTCCGGTTTGTCGGGGCGCAGCCCCCGGACGATGTCGCGCTGTGGCTCGCGGCCGCCGACGCATTCGTTCTCGCCAGCGACTTCGAGGGCTGCCCCAATGTGATCCTGGAGGCGATGGCCTGCGGGCGGCCGGTGGTGGCGACGAAAGTCGGCGACGTCGAGCGCATGGTGCCGCCCTTCGCCGGAATTCTGGTCGACGATCCGGAGGACGGAGTGGCGCTGGCCGAAAGCATGGTCGCCGCGTTGACGCGCGACTGGGACCCGCGGCGAATTCGCGCTCACGTCTCGACGCAATCCTGGGATGAGGTCGCACAAAAGGTCATAGCCCAGTGGATGCTCGCGATCGAGGCTTTCAGGGCAGTGGCAGCAGGCGGCTCCGCGGCGCCGGCCGAAGACCTCGTCACGGCGGTCGCCCGGAGCCCCGAGGCGTGAAATGAGGCCGGCGCCCCCCGCGCCGGCTTTCAGCGCCCGCCGCGAACGGATTGCGATTGCGAAAGGAATGCGCCGACCAATTCTGAGAATGGCGCGGTCTTGTCAAGAAAGCGGTCGAGAGCGCGCCGGGCATTATTCGGGCCCTCTCCCGAGGAATGGCTGATGACGGCGACCACCGGGGAGACCGGCGAAGGCCGCAGGGTATTCAGGGCCTGGTTCGCCCGGCCCGCGATCCCGGCCGCGGCCGGACGGCCGTCGAGCCAGAGCGCGGTGGCGATCGCCGCGTAACGGCCGTCTGTTTGGGACTCGGTCACGCGCCACAGCGGAGCGTCAAGGCGGCCGCCTGCACGGATACCGTCGGTCTGCCGGATAATATCGGCGTCGGGGGGCGCCTCTGCGGCCCGCAACGACAAGAAAAGCGGCCGCGCGCCTATTCGCGGCGAGTAGCGGCGTAAGGTGACAACAAAAAGATCGCCGCCGCATCGGTAGCCGATGGGATGCAAGACGCCCGCGCCCAAGCCGTTCTCGTCCGTTGCACCGGGCGGCGGCGCCGGCAGCAAAACCGTCATGCACCCGGGCAGCGCCGGCGCCGCGATATCTGCCGCAACCGCAGCACCGGCCCCCAGCTCGTCGAGATAATCGGCGGCGAGCCGCGGCATGGTGGCGAGCAAGATCATCACCGTAAGTGCAATTATCGACGCGCCGGTCGTGCCGCCCGAAATAAGTGGATTTGCCCGAACCGGCGCGGGTCGTTCCTGCCTGAACGGCAACCCGATCAAGATCAGCGCCGAAAGGATAATCACATAGAAGAATCCCCCCCAGAGGACATGATCGGTTTCGACTGCCTGAGTGTTGCCGATGAAATGGGCGATCAGGACGATTCCAAGGACGCGCAAGTCGTTACCGATAACGGCGACGGCGAATGAGAGGGCGACGAACAGGATGCGACGAACAGGGCTCGTATAGATGAGGCAGGCGTAGAGCACCGAGAACGCGATCGTCGCGATTAGAAATCTCAAGCCGGAACAGGCCTGGTGGACGAGAAACGTCCCTTCCGGGATTTCGATGGTAATCCCGTTGGTAAAATTTGGAATGCCGAATAGGTCGAGGCCGACCCTGGTGAAATGGACAGCAAGATTCTGCAATGGCGGGACAAGAAACTCGCCAAACGGCACCAGGAAGAACAGATAGAGCAGCGGCGCGGCAAAGGCACGCCACATACGCGATCCTAACAGAGCCGCGACCATGATTTGGAACAAGGTCAAGGCCATCAGCTGCCGGCCTTCCATGAGCCCGAGCCGGTCTGCCGCAAACCACGCCGCGGCCGCCGGGATTGCCAGCAGGGCGATCCCCGGCGCCGGGCGCAGCAGGGTGGCCCTCGCCAAGGCGCGGCGATCCCAGGCGAGATAGAGCGCCACCGGGAGAACCAGGAAGCAATGGCTATAGGCGTCCGAGTTGCGCCACACGCCGAACGCCGTCGCGATCTCCGGGCGAAAGATGATCGCAAACGAGCAAAGCCCGACGGCAAGAGCGGCGCTGGCCACTATCCAGTCGCGGGCCGACGAGGCTAGACCCGATACCGCCGCGACCGGCGGTGAGGTTGGGTTCACCATGACGCAGCAACACCTGCGGGCATTCCGAGCAACCGATGCAGGCATCGCGGGTTGCCTGGCCGGCCGTATCTTGCCCCGGCCGATTTTCTGCGCGCTGCTGCGAGCAACGGATAACAGCCGCCAGGGCTGTCTTTATTCATCCTTGTTCTCTTTTCTACTACGGTAAAGCGAAGCCGGCGCGTCAGCACCGGGCCGTGGCGTTCGCACGCGCCCACGCGGTTGTTGCCTGCTCTATCGGGCAGCTCCGCTCTCGACCAGGTTCAAAAGGTGCCGTTGAGGTCTCGGCTGAACTATCCATTTCGCGGACGAAATACCGTTAATTGCCGGCCCTCGATAATGGCACGAACAGCGTTACAAGGCAAGCAGGAGTTGCGCTCTAAATCTAAAGAGGGTGTTAAAAAGGAATCTTGATTGTCGGGATTTGTCCCGGCGGCATGGAATCGGGCGACGCCTGCACGGCAACAACTACACTGGTGTTCCGCGCAGCCTCAATCGCGCGACTCATTGGGAGCGCGGCGCGGATCGGCTATCTGATAGTTCGCCGCATGCTGCCCGATCTCTGAGCGCAGCTCGTGGCCGGCCATCGCTTCGAGGATGCGGGCGGCGATCGGAAAACCGTCCTTGCCCCAGCCCTGGTCCTGGGCGCGGTGCAATACGTCGTGGGCGAGCAGGCCGAGATTGGCCGGGGCGGCGACCTCGCGGGCGAGACCGCAAGCCAGATGGAGGTCCTTGGCGACGATGTCGAGCGTGCCGCCGGCGGTAAAGGCGCCCGACAGCACCGAGCGCGGGATATTGTCGAAGGTGCGGCTGGCGCCGGCGCTGAACGGCACGATCTGTGCCAGAATGCCGGGATCGACGCCGGCCTTGGCGCCGATCAGCAGGCCTTCAAGTGCTGCGACGAAATTGGTGTAGCCAAGATACTGGGTGACAAGCTTGGCGATGCAGCCGGCACCCGCCGCGCCGACATAAAAGACGTTGCGCGCGATCGCCTCGAACAGCGGCCGGGAGCGGGCAAAGACGGCCTCGTCGCCGCCGACCATCACGGTCATGCCGGGCGGGCGGCCGCTGACCGGCGCGTCGAGCATGTCGACGCCCTTGGCGCGGCAGGCCCCCGCGACCTCGCGCGCGACCGGTGGCGCGTTGGTGGTCAGGTCGATATAGCACCCGCCCTGGCGCAGCCCGGCTAGGACGCCGGTCTCGGAGTCGAGCACCGCCCTTTGCATCTCGTCCGGGCCGGGCAGCGAGGTGAACACGACCTCGCTCCTTTCGGCGACCTCGCGCGGACTGCCGACGGCATTGACGCCGCGCCCGGCAAGCACTTGCGTCGCTTCGGAACGGATGTCGTAGACGGCGAGGCTGTGGCCGGCGTCGATCAGACAGCCGGCGATCGGCGTCCCCATTGTGCCGGTGCCGATAAATCCGAGCTGCATTGGACGGCCCTCTCCATCGCCGCGTTCCCCCGCAACCAAGCGCGGAATAGCGCGGAGTTTCGCGCGTCGGCTATTGTGCGCCAAGACCCCGGCCCGGAGAAAGCGATGCAGATAGGGTTCAACCTGCCGATCAGCGGTCCGCTGTCCGACCCCGACACGGTGATCCGGATCGCGCGGGAAGGCGAAGCCCTCGGCTACGACTATCTGACCCTGACCGACCACATCCTGCTGCCGAACCTCAAGGCGCCGGGCTATCCCTATTCCGAGAGCGGCGAATTCTTTGGTCACGGGCCCCAGCGGCGCCACGACCAACTGACGGCTGCCGCCTTTATCGCCGCCAAGACCTCGCGCATTCGGCTGGTATTGGCGGTCATGGTCGTGCCCTACCGGCCGGCGGTGCTCGCCGCCAAGATGCTGGCGACGATCGACGTGCTGTCGGGCGGCCGGCTCGTCGTCGGCATCGGCGCCGGCTGGCTCGAAGCCGAATTCGATGCGGTCGCGGTGACACCTTTTGCCGCGCGCGGTGCGGTGACCGACGAGTACCTCCGCGCCTTCCGCACCCTATGGACCGAGGCGGCGTCGCACCATCACGGCGATTGGGTCAAATTTGGCGACGTATTGTTCGAGCCGAAGCCGGTGCAAAAACCGCATCCGCCGATTTGGGTCGGCGGCGAAAGCGCGCCGGCGTTGCGACGCGCCGCGCGTTTTGGCGACGCGTGGTATCCGATCGGCAGCAACAACCGCCACCTGCTCGACACCTTGCCGCGCTATCGCGCCGGAATCGCGCGGCTGCGCCGGTTCACCCAAGAGGCCGGGCGCGATCCGTCCGGGGCCGCATTGACCTATCGCGTCAAACGCTACGGCGAAGCGGTGCCGGGCACAGCCTCCGACGGCGAACGCCGTCTCTTTTCGGGCGGTACAGCCGACCTCATCGGCGATTTTCGGGCATTGCGCGACCTCGGCGTCAGCGCCGTCGACATCGATTTCGAGCGCCCCGAGGCCGACGCCTCGATCGCCGAAATGCGCCGCTTCAAGGAGACGGTGCTGGCGCGGATATAGCCTCCGAATCTTGCGTCAGCCGACGCCGTATTGCTTGAACCAAGCCAGCATCTTGGCCCAGCCGGCTTTGGCGGCGTCGGGGCTATAGCTCGGCCGGTAGTCGGCGTTGAAGCCGTGCGGCGCATCCGGGTAGACGATTGCGTCGCAGGTCTTGCCGGCCTCCTTGCAGGCGGCTTGGCGCTGGTCGATCAGCGTCTGCGGAATGCTCTTGTCGGCGCCGCCATAAAGCCCGAGCACCGGGCATTTCAGGTCGGGGATCACATCGAGCGGGTTGTTCGGCTGCAGCGCGTTGTGCGGCCGGTCGACCCCGTACCACGCGACCGCTGCCTTCAGCGCCGGCTGATGCGCGGCATAGAGCCAGGCGATCCGACCGCCCCAGCAAAACCCGGTGACCGCGAGCTTGGAAGTGTCGGCCTTGCCGGAACCTTTAGCGTAGACCAGCGCCGCGTCGAGGTCGGACATCGCCTGGTCGTCCGGCACCTTGGCGACGATCGCCTTGATCAGCTGCTGCACATCGGGGATCGCCGCCGCATTGCCTTCGCGGGCGAACAATTCGGGGGCGATCGCGTAATAGCCGAGCTTGGCGAGACGCCGGCATAGGTCCTGGATGTGCTCGTGCACGCCCCAGATTTCGTGGATCACGAGTACCGTCGGAAACGGGCCACCCTTCTCCGGCATCGCGCGATAGGCCGGGATCGCGCCGTCGGCGACCGGAACCTTGACTTCGCCGGCGACGAGCCCAACGCTGTCAGTGTGGATGGTCTGTGCCGAGACCGGCTGCACCGAGAGCGCAAACCCAGTGGCGAGCGAGGTCACGACAAAGCCGCGCCGCGTCCACTCCGTGCGCGGCAGCAAGCCTTCTAATCCGCTTTCGGTGCCGTCCATTCCAGCTCTCCCTATGCTTAATTTCGCTTACGAGAATAAAGAGGAGCGAAAACCTGGCAAAGATGCACTGTTGATTGGTCACAATAGTGTGATCGGCGCGATGATGGCTCAGTAGTCGTAATTGTAATTTAAGCCGATCCCGGTTCCGTTGTTTTGCCCGGCTTCGGTGTCGACGGTCACGTGGTGGCCGAGATCGACTTCAACCGTCACCTTGCTGGTTGGCGGCGAAACCCCCTGGCTCACGCCGATCGAGACCCCGGGAGCGATGTATTTGCCGGCGCTGACTGCCGTCGTGCTCGTCGACGTCGGCGTGACGACGCTCGGGTTGAGGATGCTGCTCGCCGCCCCCGCCGGGCCTTGACCGAGCCGCAGCCAGTCAAGCCCGAGACCGCCGCGCAATTTGTCGAGCACACCCGGCCCGCCGCCCGAAAGGGTAGCGGCGGCTTGCGCCAATTCCAGCCCTTGCCCCGCCGTCATCTGCTTCACCCCGGTGCCGAACAGCACACGCGCGAGGATCTCGTCGCGCGGCAAGGGTGGGGTCGAACTCAGGGTAACGCTCGGCGCCGAGGCAAAGCCGCCGATCGTGACGTCGGCGGTAATGTCGGCGGCATTCGCCTCGGCAACGATGTCGAGCGCCGGGTCGATCCGAGCCGTGCCGTCGAATGTGATCGTGCCGCGGGTCAGCCGGAAACTCGTGCCCAAAAGCGCGTAGCTGCCGCGGTTCGCGACCAGGCTGCCGGCGATTTTGGGCGCGGCGGCGGTGCCGGAAATCTTGAGCCGGCCGCCCCACTGGCTGTCGAGGCCGAGACCCTGCACCAGCACCGGCCCGGACAGCCTCAGGGTGATGTCGAGCGCTGCCGGAAGCGCGGGCGCCCCCGCTTGCGGTTGCTGCCCGGCCGCCGGCTTTCTGCCGTTGATCTCGGTTACATTCAAGACGACGACGCTCGGCGGCAGGCTGTTCGGCAGGTTGATTTCGGCGCGGTCGATGGTCAGCGGCGCCGTGACCCTGAGCGCCGCCAACGGACCGCTGACCGAAACGGTGCCGCTTGCCGTCGCCAACGCCTCGTCGCGCGCGGCGACGCGGAAATTGGCGAGTTTCGCGGAGAATTGCGCGGTTGGCCCCAGGGCTCCGCCCAGCACCAGGCTGCCTTGCGCCTCGAGCGAGCCGCCCGCACCATCGCCCGCCGACAGCGAGGCGAGCTCGAAGCGGTCGCCCTCGCCCACCAGATCAGCTTTCAGATCGGTCAGCGCCGCACCGCTCGCGAAATTCTGATAATGCGCATTCGTCAGCCGCAACTGACCGCTCGCCGATGGTGCTGCGACCGTGCCGCCGACCGACACATCGGCGGCGAATTGGCCGCTCAACCGGTCTTCGCCGAGCGGCAGCAGATCGGCGAGGTGGCCGATCTCGCCCGATCCTTGCAGGCTGAGGGCGAGCCGTCCTTGCGCCGGCACGGAAATCCCGATCGGCGCCGGGTTCAGCAGCAACGACACCGAGCCGGTAAACGCCATCCGGTCGCCGCGCAGCCCGGTCACCTGGCCTCTCGCCTCGACGGCGCGGCCATCCCAATCGCCTTCGACCGTCAGCCCGAGGCGCGGCGTCTTCGCCTGCTGCGAGATGGCGAGCGACAGCCGGGCCGCATTCAGCGTGAAACGCCCTTGCGGGGCGCGCAGGCTGCCGCCGAGGCTCGCTGCGAGCGAGAGATCGCCGTGCACCTCGGGGTGACCGAAGAGCCGCGCCGCGGCGGCGACCGGCAGATTTGCGGCGTTCAAGGAAAAGGCCAGCGCCTCGCCCTTGAGCGCGCCGGTTGCGGTAATCCGGCCTTGTCCGAAGCGCAGCGCCAGGCCTGACATGGCGAGGCCGCTGCCGCGTTGCTGCAGGTCGAGCGGCTGTTCGAGTGCAAAATGCTCGCCGCCGAGCGATCCGGTCAGCCGGGCGAGGCGAAGATCGGCGCCGTCGGACAGCAGCCCGGCTTCGCCGGCAAAGAGGGCACTCAGCGGACGACCGTCGGCGCTGCCCTGAAACGCGAACCGGCCCGGGCCCTGGCTGGCGAAGGTCGCGGTCGCGGTGGAGAAATCGAGGCCGCCGGATTGGACGGCGCTCAACGACAGCCGTCCCGACCCCGTGGGGTGACGCCACAGATTGGCGAGCCGTGCGTTGACCGCGAGCCGGCCGATCGCCCAGGCGCCGGCGGCAAGGCGCGTTCCGTTTATCGTGAGGTCGAGCCCTTGCCCGGCGCCGGCCGCGGTAAACCCCGCGGTCAGCTCGAGGCTGCCGCCAAGCGGCCGGCCGGCAAGCCGCGACCAGCGCGACAGGTCAGGCAGCCGGCCCATCAGCGACCCGTCGACCCGCCCGCTGGCGAAGATGATCCGCAGATTGCCGGCGATCGTGCTGTCCGCCGCGGTCAGCCGCAGATTGCCGAGCGAGAGCCCTGTATTCCCGATCGGCGCCGCCGCCAGCGTCAATCTGCCGTCGAGCCCGCCGGCACGAAAGCGGCCGTCGATCGCGGCGTTCGGCTGCGACAAATCGGCGACGACCCCCGCGACCCGCAGCCGCTCGAGCGATGCGCCGCCGACGGCGATATGCCGCCCGTCGATCTCGGTCGCCACTTTCAGTCGGTGGAGCGGCCCTTGGGCCGTGACCTGACCCGCGACCGCTCCGGCGATTTCGATGCCGAGAGCCGGCCGCAGCGCTTCGAGCCGCGGGATGCCGATCGACAGCGCCGCGTTGACCCCGTCCGAGGCGGGATCGAACCGGGCGTTGCCCGTGAGCTTGGCGGCGGCGCCGGTCAGCGCGAGATTATCCGCGGAGAGCAGGCCAGCTTCGTTGCGGCGAATTTCGCCCGCGATGGTGGGAGCCTCCCCGAGCAGGGCGTCGGCGGCAGCGACCCCGGTCCGAAGGCCATTGGCCGTACCGGCAAAATTTATCGTGCCGGCGGCACCGCCGGTGGCGGCAACGAGATGACCGGCGGCGTCGAGGTCGAGGCCGCCGCTCGTCACCGTAAACTTTGTCAACTCAAGGCTGCGTGCGTCGCGCGCGGCGGTCGCGGCGAGCGACCAGTCGATGCGTTTGCCAATGCGCGCCGCCAGCGCTCCGCCCTTTGGCAATGCCAGCCCGCTCACATGACCCCGCCCGAGAATTGCGATGCGGGTCTTCGGGTCGTCGAGAGCGCCGGTCGGCTTCGCCGACAGATGTGCGGCGACCGCATCGGCGGCGGAACCGAACCCCCTGATCCCGGAGGCAGAGAGGTCGGCGCTGACCGTCGGGTGCCGCTCGCTGCCGCTCAGCGTGGCGGTCAGCGCCGCCGACCCGCCGGGCTTGCCGCCAGTGATCGCCGCAAGCTCGGAGAAGTCGGGCAGATCGGCGCGCAGATGCGCGGCAATCGCGTCGTCGCTTCCGCCAAACGCTGCATCGCCGGTCACCGTGCCGGACGCCGTGGCGAATAACAGGCGATCGATCGCGACCCGGTTGCCAAAGGCGGCATGCAGCGCCAGCGTCGTATGATCACCGACCAGCGGGGCGAGGCCGGGCGGCAGCAGCGGGGCCATGTCGGTCGTCGCCGACAAGCCGACGACGGTCTCCTTCGCCACCGCGAGCGCCAGATCGGCATCGAGCCGCGCGCGCGGGCCAGCCGAGGCGGTCAATCGGCCGCGCCAGTCCGACACTGGCCCGTCGCCTTCGATCGAGAGGGCGAGCGGCAGGCGGTCGGTGCGGCCGAATATTCGGTCGAGCACAAGGCCAGTAGGTTCGCTGGCCTCCAGGCGAAGGCCGAGCCGCGGCTCGCTTCCGGACAGATTCATGTTCAGCGCGATTTTGCCGGGCTCGGCGTCAATGCGGTGGACATCGAGGGTGGCGTGCGCTGTTGTTCCGCGCGCCGCGAGGCTGCCGGCAACCGTGGCGACCACACTTTCGCCGAGAACGGGGGGCGCCAGCGCCAAGCGATCGATCACCAGGCGATCAACGGTCATTGCGAACGGCAGATGGGGCACACGCAGCGCCTCGGCGAGCGGTTTGGATGGACCCGACGGGCGTCGCGCCTGGTCGATTTCGCCGGCGCGCGCCAGCCGGACGCGCACCCTACCGGCGAGCAAATCGGCTGCAGCGAGATCGAGCCGGATATCGCGCAAGCTGAGCCAGCTGCCGGCGGCGTCGCTGAGAGTGATCTTTCGTGCGGTCATCCGGAACGGCACGGTCCCGCCGAGCCGATCGATATTCCAGACGGAGCCTGGGGTGCTCGCCATTCGCGCGATCACGGCGGCGAGCAAATTCTTTCCGGGCCGGGTTTGCAGCAGCCCGAAGGCGACGACGAGAACAGCGGCGATGACGACGCAGCCGAGGCCGAGCCGGCGCAAAGCTTTACCCATCAGAACGCCTCGCCGAGGCTGATGTAGACCTGGATCGGCGAATCGCTGCCGCGCCGGTAGAGCGGGGTCGCCAGGTCGAGGCGCAACGGCCCGAAGGCGGTGTAGTAGCGCAATCCGAGCCCGACCCCGTACAACAGCCGCTGGCCAAGCTGCGGCACGCTGCTCTCGTAATAGCTGCCGGCATCGAGGAACGGCACGATCCCGATCGTGTCGGTGACCTTGAGCCTGGCCTCGAAGTTCAGCACCAGGCTCGACTTGCCGCCGATCGGATCGTTGTTCGAGGCGAGCGGGCCCGCCGTCTGATACGCGTAGGGCCGAATTGTGCCGCCGCCGCCGACATAGATGCGCTGGTCGGCGGGAAGTGCGAGCAGCGATGCGCCGTCGAGCGAGGCGAGTTGCGCGCGTCCGGCGAGGACCGCGCGTCCATTCTCGCCGAGTTGCCAATAGGTGCTGGCCGATACGAGGCTCGTCACGTAATTCAAATCCGCCGCCGAAAAGATATGCGACGGCGTCACCGAAAGCTCGGCGCGATACCCCCGGGTCGGGCTCAACAGATTGTCGGTCGTGTCGATCTTGAGATAGGCCGGGAGCGCGACCAGCGCGTAACGCTGGGTGCGTTGCGCCGAGGTGATGATCGACGCGACGTCGGCCAGCTCTTCGACATTGGCTTTTTCGAGCTGGAGCCCGATCCCGCCCGTCACCATCCGGTCGAAGCGCCGCTCGCCACCGAACGTGGCGAGCGCGCGACGGCTGTGATAGGCGGTCGGCGTATAGTCGGCGATCTCGGCCGTCGCCAGGAAATCCTGATCGGTGACGAGAAAATCGGGCCGCCGGAAATTGGCGTTGACGCCGTAAACCTGTTGGCCTCCGGTCGCGGAGAGCCGCAGGTATTCGGCGTTGCCGAAGAGGTTGCGGTTTTCCCAATAGACCTTGGCGGCGGCCCCCTGGCTGGTGTTGTAGCCGACCCCGGCGCCGATCGTGCGGTGCGGGCGTTCGGTCGCGTCGATGTCCATCAGCGCGGTGCCGGGATTGGCGGGGTCGGGCATCGGCGTGATCCGCACGGTGCTGAACAATCCGCTTTCGATCAGTGCCCGGCGGGTGTCTTCGACCTTTGCCGCGTCGTAGCTCGCGCCCCGCCGCCAGCGCAGCCGGCGTTCGACATAGCCGGGATCGAGTTGTTTGATGCCGGTGATCGTCAAGGCGCCGAACCGCGTCGCCGGCCCCGGCGCAATCGTGTAGGTCACCGCCATGGTATGCGCGGCGTGGTCGATGACGACCTCGCGTTTTTCGGCTTTGGCGAAAGGATGCCCGTTGTTGCCGAATGCCGCGAGCAGCGCGTTTTCGGTGGCGATCACCGGCCCGGTGCGCGCCGCGGCGCCGGGCTTCAGCGGCAGCGGCGTTGGCCCGGGCGGCGCCACCAGCGGCTTTCCGTCGGGTCCGAGCACCGCGACTGAAGCCACGTGATAGAGCGGACCCGGCGTGACGGTGACCGTGACCCGCGCCGGGTGGTCGGCAGCATCGATGTCGGAGGCGAATTGCGCGTCCCAATAGCCGAGACTGCGAGCCGCGTCGGCGAGACGGCCGAGATCGCGATCGGCGCGGCGCCGCAGCGCCTCCTCTGAAGGCGGCGGCCGATTTTCGAGTGCCTTGAGTTGGGAGACCTGATCGAGCAGATCCGACAGATCGCTGTCCTTGGCGCCCTTGATCGTCGTTTGGTACTCGACGTCGGCGCGCCCGGCAATACTTGGGAATAACGCCGCGATCAAACCCAGCGCAGCAAAAAGGCGCCGAACCCGCATCCGTCCCCGGGCGAAGTCCCCAAAGGGCGCCGCACCGGGCTCGGTCTACGCGTCGCGACGGGCCGCGGCGGCCTCGACCCGGCGTTTCAGCCGGCGGATTTCCGGCGTCAGCTCGCGGTTAGGACTGTCGCGCAACAATGCGTCGATGCCGCCCTTGTGCTCGATCGTGCGGATTGCCGCCGCGGTGATGCGCAGCCGGATAGGGCCAAGCACGTCGGACAACACCGAAATCCGCTGCAAATTGGGCAGAAAGCGGCGCTTGGTCTTGTTGTTGGCGTGGCTGACGTTATTGCCGACCTGGACGCCCTTGCCGGTGACCGCGCATCTCCGCGCCATATCCATCCCTCGACTAACTCAAACGCTATTGGCCACACCGGCTTTGCCGGGGCGCGGCGCGGCGCGTTTCTTACGCCGCCCGCCCCGTGGCGTCAAGAAGCGCACTCCAAGCGCAGCCGCGCGACCGAGCGCTAAACCCACTCGACAGCGGCGCCGCCGATGGCGAAATTGCGCCGTTCGGGAGGAACCCAGATGACCACGACCGGCGACGCCAACCCCTACGAAATCGGGCTCGATAAGAACGCGGCCAATTTCGTGCCGCTGACCCCGCTCGGCTTTCTGGCGCGCAGTGCGGCGGTGTTCCCCAACCGGCCGGCGGTCGTCTATGGCGAGCGCCGCCATAGTTGGCGCGAGGCGTACGAGCGCTGCCGCCGGCTCGGCGGGGCATTGGCGGCGCTGGGCGTCGGGCGCGGCGACACCGTGGCGATGATGGCGCCGAACCTTCCCGAAGCTTTCGAGGCGCATTTCGGCGTGCCGATGGCAGGGGCCGTGCTGAACGCGCTGAACATCCGCCTCGACCCGGAAACCATCGCCTTCATCCTCGCTCACGGCGAGGCCAAGGTGCTGCTGACCGATACCGAATTCGCTCCTGTCGTCAAGGAGGCGCTCGCCGGGTTGGAGCGCAAGCCGATCGTCGTCGACATCTGCGACCCGGCGGGGCCGGGCGGCGAGCGCCTCGGCGAGGTCGATTACGAAACCTTCCTCGCCGGCGCCGACGCGAATTTTTCGCCGGTCATGCCGGCCGACGAATGGGACGCGATCGCGCTCAACTATACCTCCGGCACCACGGGCAACCCCAAGGGCGTGGTCTACCACCACCGCGGCGCCTACCTGAACGCGCTCGGCAACATTCTCGTATGGGGTTTGCGCCAGCATCCCGTGTACCTGTGGACGTTGCCGATGTTCCACTGCAACGGCTGGTGTTTCCCATGGACGATCACAGCGCTCGCCGGGACCCATGTCTGCCTGCGACGGGTCGAGGCCGCGGCGATCTACGAGACCATCCGGCGCGAGCGCGTGACCCATCTCTGCGGCGCGCCGGTCGTCATGAACATGCTGCTCAATCCTGTTGCCGGCGTCGATCGCACGCTCGGCCATCCGGTCGCGATGATGACGGCCGGGTCGCCGCCGCCGGCCGCGGTCATCGAGGGGATGGAGGGGCTCGGCTTTCATGTCACCCATGTCTACGGCCTGACCGAGGTCTACGGGCCGGCGACGGTGTGCGCCTGGCATGATGAATGGGACGCACTGCCGGTCGAAGAGCGAGCGCGGTTGAAGGCGCGGCAGGGCGTCAATTATCCCGTGCTCGACGGGCTGATGGTCGCCGACCCAGAGAGCCTCGCGCCGGTTCCCGCCGATGGTGTGGCGATGGGCGAGATCTTCATGCGGGGCAACATCGTCATGAAGGGCTACCTGAAGAACCCGCACGCCACCGCCGAAGCCTTCGCCGGCGATTGGTTCCACACCGGCGATCTCGGCGTCGTCCATCCCGACGGCTATATTGAGCTGAAGGACCGCTCGAAAGACATCATCATTTCCGGCGGCGAGAACATCTCGACGGTCGAGGTCGAAAGCGTGCTCTATCGCCACCCCGCGGTGCTGGAGGCGGCGGTCGTCGCCCGCCCCGACCCGATGTGGGGCGAAACGCCTTGGGCCTTTGTCACGCTAAAGGAGGGGGCGAGCGCCACGGCGGACGACATCATCGCCTTTTGCCGCGATCGCCTCGCCCGCTTCAAAGCGCCGCGAACCGTGGTTTTTTCGGAATTGCCGAAAACCTCGACCGGCAAGATCCAGAAATTCGTCCTGCGCGAGCGGGCCAAAGGGGCGATCTGACGGCTTAAAAAAGGGGCGGCCGTAGCCGCCCCTGTCGTGCCGTGGATAGCTATTTTGTGGGGCAGACCTTCCAGATTACGCCCGTACCGGGGATCTGGACGAGCGGGCCGTTATTGGCTCCGACATAATGCGAGTCGGAGCCGAGATCGCGCACAGCACCGTAATCCGTGACATAGGCGCACCCGTCCGGGCCGAACCTAATATCGGTCGGGCGGTTGAACCCGTTGATCTTGGTCACGAACGCCTGGTCACCAGTCACGTTGCGGGCAAAGTTCTGGATCTTTAAGGCAAGCGTCGTAGTGCCCGGCTGGTTGAAATTGATCAGCTTTACCTCATGACCGATTTCTGGCGTCCCGTTGGACGGCGAGAAACCGAAATCTCCCTCGAGGCTGTACAGCGCCGCGCCTGACTGAACCGGCCCGCCGACAAAAGCATTGGGCACGAAGTCGATCCCGGTGAACGATGAGTCCGCCCCCTCGATCGCCAAAGGCGAAGTAATCTGCTGCGGCGGAAAGGCCAGCACGTCGGCAATCGGAACATCTTCGGTCAGGATTAGCTGAAGGCTGGCCGGTGTGCAAAGACTCGGCGGATTGCTCGCATCGAAGACGCAGAGGTCATCGCTGGGACCGCCGATCGGGTTGTAAATTCTTTGACTGGTCGGAATACCGCCGTAGCGATCCGGCCAACCGTGATAATCCGGAGAGCCATCGGCATTCTGGCGCGCCAGGTGAAATTCCTCCGGGGCGTCGTTAGAGGGTCGCGCACCCCGCTCGTCGGCACCATCCATCCCGACCAGCACTCCTCCGTACAACGGATGACCGGGGGGAGGAAAGCGAATGGCGTAGCCATTTCGGTAGCCCCACGAGTAGGGCTGGATGGCGCTCGGATTATAAAGTGGTGCGCGCAGGACGGCGCCGTCGCAGACCCCCTGTCGAACCTGACCGGTGAACGAGTTGTAGAACGCCGGTATTACCGTCCCGCCCGGGTGGGTGACGCCGAAGGGCGAGTAGCCGCTGGTGGAAATCCCACCGCCCGAGCTGAACGTGTTTCCGCTCAGCGTGATGTCCTGACACGGGATATCCGACTGGTTCTGGCCGCTGCCATTGTCGAGACCGACAACGCCGCTGTTGGTCGTCGAGCCCTGTGACCAGTAAATCCATCCGCCGTTGAACGCCAGCTGTTCGGTCGGGTGGTCGCCGGTCGGCAGGCTGGTGATGAAGGGCGTAACCTGGCCCGTCGCCGGGTTCACGATGACGATGCGGGAACTGTTGTTTTGCCCATTGTGAGTGTGGGTCGCCTGATTGGAGTCGGTGGCGAAGAGCCGCCCTCCCGCAAGGCCCAATTCGAACGCGATGTCGACCGCCGGCCCTTCGGGTTGCAACCCGACACCGGGCGCGCTCGGCTTGCCCAATGGGCCGCCGATCTTATGTCCGTTCTGATCGAAGACCAGGATGTCGGGCGTGAACGGGTTGGTCGGATCGAAATCGCCGGTTCCGAAGGCCGATTGGTCGTTGCACGTGCTCGGCAACCCATGCCCCGACTCAAGCACATAGACCTTGAAACTCACAGAGTTGCCAAGGAATGCGATGCCGGTCGGCATATTCAGACCCGCGGCAAAAACAGACGCCGTAAACCCTGGCGGAAGACCGATGCTTGGCGGCAAGGTCGGGCTGAAAAACGCCGTATTGTTCATGCAATCTGGCGCGGTCGATGGGTTGCTTACGGTTGCCCCTGCGCCGCCGCCGGAAGCAACGCGGCGAGCAACCCGAAAGATAAAATGTATCGTAGTTTTGACCTCATGGCGGGCACTCCCTATATTCCTTCATTTTTTTGGCGAAGGAACTGTGATTGCTTTTCACGGTTCGGGACTTGTCTCGGACGGGGCGGGTCTCGGATCGACCCGCGCAATCGGCGTCCGGAGGCAGAGCAGCCCGAAACATCGCTGCTTGTGCATCCCCTGTCCCCAAAGCGGGGCAGGGAAATCGTTAATGATAAATGTGCTGCGGTAATATCGATTTCGTCAAGTTAAATTTTGGCGACGGCGTGTCGGAATTGCGGCTTTTCTCGGACACTGCACCGGCGGAATAGTTCGGAATCAGGGCTTGGGATCGGTGCTGATCACAATCTCGTGTGGACCGCTCGCATGCGGGACGATCCGCGAGACGATCGCGCACGGTGGCCTCTTAACCAAGAATGCTTGTCTGACTTCCCCTCGCCATTCTACAATTCGCGGCTTTTCGGGCGCCCCTTGGTTGATTCGCTTGGTCGCCAACCTTTCGGCGCCTGGTCCGCGACTGAACGGCGCACGGCCTCGGACCCGAATTCTCAGAAGATGCGATTCCGGTCGCGGAGGCCGCTTCCCTTTAGGAGTAATTGAACGTGCCGAACCGCGACATCGACAATTATATCGCGTCGCTCGACTACAACCCCCAGGTTCTGTTGGCGGTCGTACCCGACGGCAGCACCTCGACGATCCCGGTCAAAGACCGTCAGCTGACCAATAACGGGGTCATCATCTGCACCAAGACCCGGCATACGCTGAACAAGAATTTGAGCGAGGTGGCGGTTCTGAGCCCGAC